>JAEWIJ010000092.1 GCA_023387235.1 Pseudomonadota bacterium | reverse complement strand
GATCGCATATCCGATGAACGATGGCGATTTCAGAAGCTCGCGATAGTCCTTGGCGATCGAGGCGGCGCTGACGGGGCCTGCGATGGCGCGCGTCTCGGGCAGGAGACGCCACAAGAGCACGAGATTGATCATGCCGAGCGCGCCGAGGGCAATGAAGATGGAGCGCCAGCCGAGCGAGCCCGACAGCACACCGCCGACCACCGGCGCGAGGCCGGGCCCGAGCGTCACCATGAGGTTCATGAGGGCGAGCCGTCGCGCGACGTCCGACGGGCCGGCCGTATCGCGCACGATGGCGCGGCTCAGGGCCAGACCCGCGCCGCCGCCGAGGGCCTGAAAAAGGCGCGCGGCGATCAAGGCCTGCACGTTCGGAACGAGAGCCGCCGCGAGACCGGCGAGCGTATAGAGAATCAAGCCCGTCGTCAGAACGGGACGGCGGCCGAAGCGGTCGGAGAGCGGGCCATAGCCGAGCTGGCCGAGCGCCATGCCCAGAATATAAAGGCTGGTCGTGAGCTGCATGGCGCCGATGCCGGCATTGAGGTCGCGCGCGGCATGCGGCAGCGCCGGTATGAGCATGTGCATGGCGATCGGCCCGCTCAGCGTGAACAGCGCCAGAAGCCAGAGGGGAACAGGCTGACGCGGCACCGGAGGCGGCGTCGGTGGATCGGTTATGTTCGTTGTCACACCGGCCGGCCTACCTGAAGGGGTCTTATGGTCTTCGTGTTCTGCATCAGTCCGGTGGTTGGGCGCCGGTGCGCTCGGTGATCAGTTTGTAGTGCTCGGGGCGCCGGTGGCGCGCGAAGTTGAAGACGGTCGATTTGTAGGATGTCGTCAGATCGAGATCGCAGCGCGCGATCGCCAACTCGTCGCCGAGCGTCGTGCACATGGCGACGGTCTCGCCTGATGGCGCGATGATCTGCGACTGGCCGAGGTGCATCACGCCTTCTTCCATGCCGGCCTTCGCGACTCCGACGACCCAGGTGCCGTTCTGATACGCGCCGGCCTGCATGACAAGCGTGTTGTGAAAATTTCCGAGCGCATCGTGCTCGGGGGCCGGCGGATTGTGGAGCGGCGTATTGTAGCCGAGCACGATCATCTCGACGCCTTGCAGGCCCATGACGCGGTAGGTCTCGGGCCAGCGGCGGTCATTGCAAATGCACATGCCGACGATGCCGCCGAACGCGCGCCAGACGGGGAAGCCGAGATCGCCGACCTCGAAGTAGCGCTTCTCCAGGTGCTGGAACTGGCGGTAGGGCTCGTGCTCGGCGTGGCCGGGCAGGTGCACCTTGCGGTACTTGGCGACGATCGCGCCTGATTTGTCGACGAGGATGGCCGTATTGAAGCGGCGCGTGCGGCCGGCTTCCTCGATGATCTCGGCATAGCCGAGATGAAAGCCGATGCCGAGCTCGCGTGCGAGATCGAAGAGCGGTGCCGTCTCGGCGGAGGGCATCTCACGTTCGAAGTAGGCGTCGATCTCGCGCTGATCTTCCATGAACCAGCGCGGGAAGAACGTCGTCAGCGCGAGCTCCGGATAGACGACGATGTCGCAGCCCGCGCTCTTCGCCTGGCGCATGAGTGCCATGAGCCGCGCAACGACCTCTGCACGGGTTTCCGCGCGTGCAATCGGCCCGAGCTGGGCGGCACCGACAGTGACGAGTCTCGGCATCGGAAGTCCTCACGCCGTCTGGACGGGTTCGCCTTCGCGCAGGTGGCAGGCCGCGAAGTGCTCGGGCTTGGTCTCGCGCATGGCCGGCCGCTCGATTCGGCAGCGTTCGAAGGCATAGGGGCAGCGCGTATGGAAATGGCAGCCCGGCGGCGGCTTGATCGGGCTCGGCACATCACCCTGCAGGATAATGCGGTTCGGCGTGACGGTCGGGTCGGGCACCGGAACGGCGGACAGCAGCGCTTCCGTGTAGGGGTGCTGCGGATCGGCGAACAGCGACTCCTTGTCGGCGAGCTCGACAATGCGGCCGAGATACATGACCGCGACGCGATGGCTGATGTGCTCGACGACGGCGAGATCGTGCGCGATGAAGAGATAGGCGACGCCGAATTCCTTCTGCAGATCGATGAGCAGGTTGATGACCTGCGCCTGCACCGAGACGTCGAGCGCCGAGACGGGTTCGTCGCACACGATGAGGCTCGGGCGGACGGCGAGGGCGCGCGCGATGACGAGGCGCTGGCGCTGGCCGCCGGAGAACTCGTGGGGAAATCGGGAAAGCTGATCGCTGCGCAGGCCGACGTTGTCGAAGAGCGTGCTGACGCGCTTGTCGATGTCGCTTTCGCTCAGCGCCTCGAAATTGCGGAGCGGCTCGGCGACGATGTCGCGCGCGCGCATGCGCGGATTGAGCGAGGAATAGGGATCCTGGAAGACGACCTGCATGGTGCGGCGGCAGTCGCGCATGCTTTCGCCGCCGAGTTCGTCGATACGACGGCCGGCGAGGCGGATCTCGCCTTCGGTCGGCGGAATGAGCCTCAGGATGAGTTTGCCGGCCGTGGATTTGCCGCAGCCGGACTCGCCGACGAGGCCGAGCGTCTCGCTTTCGCCAATGGAGAAGCTGATGCCGTCGACGGCGTGCACGTGCGCGCTCGGGCGACCGAAGAGGCCCCTCTTGACGGGAAAGTGCTTGGTCAGATTCTTCACTTCGAGCACGGTCGGGGAATTGGCCTTCATGCCGCGTGCTCCTTCACCCGCGGTGCCTGCCAGCAGGCCGCACGGTGGCCCTCGCTCTTCTCCTCGAGCGGCGGATAGTGCGTGCGGCACTGCGCGACGGCCTCGGCGCAGCGCGGCGCGAAGATGCAGCCTTCGATGCGCCGCGTGAGAGCCGGGACGACGCCCGGGATTTCCGCAAGGCGCTTGTGCTCGCCATTGCGCTCCTTGAGGCGCGGCATGGAGCCGAGGAGCGCGCGCGTGTAGGGATGACGCGGATGGGCGAACAGCTCCTTGACGCTCGCCTGCTCCACGACCTTGCCGGCATACATGACGATGACGCGCTCGGCCATCTCGGCGACGACGCCGAGGTCGTGCGTGATGAGGATGATGGCGGTGCCGGTCTTCTGCTTGAGCTGGCGCATGAGATCGAGGATCTGCGCCTGCACCGTGACGTCGAGTGCGGTCGTCGGCTCGTCGGCGATGAGGAGCTTCGGGTCACAGGCGAGCGCCATGGCGATCATCACGCGCTGGCGCATGCCGCCGGAGAGCTCGTGCGGGTACTGCGTGACGCGGCGCTCGGGCTCGGGGATGTTGGCGAGACGCAGCATCTCGACGGCGCGCGCGGTGGCGGCGGCCTTGTCGAGCTTCTGGTGAAGGGCGAGCGTCTCGGTGATCTGCCGGCCGATGGTGAGCACGGGATTGAGCGACGTCATCGGCTCCTGGAAGATCATCGAGATGTCATTGCCGCGGATCTTGCGCATCTCGGCTTCAGGGAGCGTGAGCAGGTCGCGCCCCTGAAAGCGGATGTTGCCGGCCGATTTGCCGGGCGGCGAGGCGATGAGCCGCAGGATGGACATGGCGGTGACGGACTTGCCGCAGCCGCTTTCGCCGACGATCGCCAGCGTCTCGCCGGCATCGAGGTTGAAGGAAACGCCATTTACCGCCCGGCTCACGCCGTGCTCGGTGCGGAAATGCGTCTGCAGCCTTTCGACTTCGAGAAGCGCCATTATTTAAAGCCTTTTGGCCATGCGCGGATCGACGGCATCGCGGAGACCGTCGCCGAGCAGATTCACCGCGAGCACGGTGATCGAGAGGAAGATGGCCGGGAAGAACACGATGAACGGCTTCACCTGCCAGAGCGCGCGGCCATCGGCCATGATGTTACCCCAGGAGGGGATGATCGGCGGTGTGCCGGCGCCGATGAAGGAGAGGATCGACTCCGTGATCATCGCACTCGCGCAGATGTAGGTTGCCTGCACGGTGAGCGGCGCGATCGTGTTCGGCAGGATGTGGCGGATGATGATCATGGGCGTGCGCGTGCCTGCCGCCACGGCCGCTTCGACGTAGGGCTGCTCACGCAGCGAGAGCACGACGCCGCGCACGAGGCGCGTCACGCGCGGGAACTCGGCGACCGCGATCGCGGCTATGACGTTCCCGACGCTGCCGCGCGTGAGCGCCATGAGCGCGACGGCGAGCAGAATGGGCGGGATCGACATCATGCCGTCCATGATGCGCATGATGATGCTGTCGGCCCAGCGGACGAAACCCGAGACGAGGCCGACCACGAGCCCGGCGAGAGAGGCGATGATGGCGACGGCGAAGCCGACGATCAGGGAGACGCGCGCGCCGTAGATCACGCGCGAGTAGATGTCGCGGCCCATCATGTCCGAGCCGAACCAGTATTCGGCGGACGGCGAGCGCGTGCGCTTCGAGGGGGCGAGCGCCGATGGATCGGTCGTGCCGAGCAGGGGCGCGAAGATCGCCATCAGTATGAGCAGGATGAGCATCGCGCCGCCGATGGCGATCGCGGGATGGCGGTAGATGAAGCCGGCGAGGCCGCGGCGTTCCTTGACCGGCGGCAGGATGTCCGGCAGCTCGGGCTCGGCGGCGAGCGCCGCCGGGTCAGTCGCTGGTGAGGCGGTAGCGGTCAATAGCGGATCCTCGGATCGAGCAGTGTGTAGACGAGGTCGACGACGAGATTGACGAGCACGTAGACGAAGCTGAACAGCAGCACGATGCCCTGGATGACGGGGTAGTCGCGCCGCAGAATGGCATCGATCGTCAGGCGGCCGAGGCCGGGAATGGCGAACACGCTTTCCGTCACGACGGCGCCGCCGATGAGGAGCGCGATGCCGATGCCGATGACGGTGACGATCGGAACGGCCGCGTTCTTGAGGGCGTGCAGGAAGAGGATCGGGCGTTGGCCGAGCCCCTTGGCCTTGGCGGTGCGGATGTAATCCTGCTGCAGGACCTCGAGCATGGACGCGCGCGTTATGCGTGCGATGAGGGCGATATAGACGAAGCCGAGCGCGATCGCCGGCAGCACGAGGTTCTCGAACCACGGCCAGAGGCCCTCGGACAGCGGCGTGTAACCCTGAACGGGAAACCATTCGAGCTCGAGCGCGAAGACATAGGCCAGCACATAGCCGACGACGAAGACCGGCACGGAGAAGCCGAAGACGGCAAAGCCCATGACGCCGCGATCGATCCAGCTTCCGGCCTTCCAGGCGGCGAGCACGCCGATCGGTACCGCGACGACGATCGAAAGAAGCAGTGTGAGCACCATGAGCGACAGCGTCGGCTCGAGGCGCTGGCCGATGAGCTGCGTCACCGGCATTCCCGTGAACATCGAGGTGCCGAGGTCACCGTGCAGAATGCGCCACGACCATTCGCCGAAGCGCTCGAGGAAAGGGCGATCGAGGCCGAGACTGACGCGGATGCGCTCGACGTCCTGCGGTGTCGCCTGATCGCCGGCGATGACGACGGCAGGATCGCCGGGCGCGATGTAGAGCAGGCTGAAGACGAACAGGGCAACGATCCCCATGACGGGGATCGTCGCGATGATGCGCCGAAAGATGAAGCCGAGCATGTTCCGCCCGTTTTTTCAGGCCTTCTTGATGTTCCAGAAGAACGGGATCGGTCCACCGACGACACCGCTGACGTTGCTGCGCCAAGCCTGGAAGCCCTTGTAGAAGCCGGTCGGAATGTAGACCACGTCTTCCATGGCCGCCTTGTTGATGCGTCCCATGGCGGCCTTCTCTTCCTCGGCGTTCTTGGCCTCGAACCAGGCCGTGATTTCCTTTTCGGTGTTCGGGCTGTTCGGCCAGCCGAACCAGGCGTCGGCGCCGGTTCCGCGGACAGCGTTATAGGCCGCCGGCGTGGCGCAGTCGGCGCCCGCGTGCCACGTGTGGAACATGCCCCAGCCGCCCTGGCCGGGCGGCGACTTGGACGCGCGGCGCTGGCCGACCGTGCCCCAGTCGGTCGCGACGAAGTCCACGGTCATGCCGATCTTCTTCAGCAGGTCCGCCGTCACTTCGCCCATCGCCTTCAGCGGCGCCTGGTCCTGCGCCACGATGCACGTCACGGGCTGGCCCGAGTAGCCGGCCTCGGCCAGCAGCTTCTTTGCGCCGTCGATATTGCGTGGCCCCTTGAGGATTTCGCCGCCTTCCTCGGTGTAGAAGGGCGTGCCGGGCGTGAAGAAGCTCGGCAGCAACTGCCACAGGCTGTCATCGCTGCCGACCACGGCGCGCATATAGTCTTCCTGGCTGAGCGCCATCTGCACGGCCCGGCGGACCTTCACGTCGTTGAAGGGTGGGTGCAAGTGGTTCAGGCGGAACGAGCCGACGTTTCCGAGCGGATCGGCGATATCGACCTTGATGTTGCGATTGCGCTTGAGGATGGGAATGAGATCGGGGATCGGCGTCTCCCACCAGTCGATCTCGCCGCTCTGCAGCGCCGCGGAGGCGGTCGCCGGATCGGGCATGATCACCCATTCGATGCGGTCCACCGCGATGACCTTGCCGCCCGAGAGCCAGTCCGCGGTTTCCGAACGCGGCTGATAGTCGGCGAATTTCTCGAACACGGCCTTCGCGCCGGGAACCCATTCCTTCTGCGCGAACTTCATCGGCCCGCTGCCGACGTATTCGGTGATCTGCTTGAAGGGATCGGTTGTCGCGATGCGCTCGGGCATGATGAACGCCATCGGCGTGTTGTTCTTGCCGAGCGCGAACAAGAGCTTCGGAAACGGCTTGGAAAGCACCCACTTGAAAGTCTTGTCGTCGACCGCCGTCAGCTCTTTCTGGATGGCCTTGATCATGAGGCCCATCGGGTCGCGGGCGCTCCAGCGCGTGAGCGATGCCACGACGTCCTTGGAGACAACCGGCGCACCATCGTGGAACTTGAGGCCGGGGCGCAGCTTGAACGTCCAGGTCAGGCCGTCGCTCGAGACTTCCTCGCTCTCGACCATCTGGCGCTGCGGCTCGAGCTTGCTGTTGACGCCGTAGAGCGTATCCCAGACGAGCACGGAGGCATTGCGCACGACATACTGCGTGCCCCAGATCGGGTCGAAGTTGGCGAGGTTCGCCTGCGGCACGAACTTCAGGGTTTTAGCGGCGCCTTGTGCAATGGCCGGTGCGGCAAGACCACCCGATGCAGCCAGCGCGCCGACGCTCAACGAAGATTTGAGAAAGTTTCTGCGGTCCATGTTTTGACGCTCCTTCGGCCGAAAATTCGGGGCAGGCTCGTCGCGGACAATCGCGTCGACGCAAATGTCAGCTCGTCAAGTTCACGCCTGCCTAGCGTTTCATATCGCATTGCAGCATCGTAAACGGTCAAGGCAGCAAGAACCGGCATGCTGCTGGATGATTGTGCAGCGGCACGCGATGCGGGGTCAAGTTCGCAGCACTCATGGCGGGAAAATGGATCGCCGCTGCAGCGAACGGCAGCATCTTTGAGCGACTTCCGGGCATGAAGTATGGCCATCGGGCGGGCGCCCGATTTCGCGGCGCATCAGGAGGCGGCAACGCAGGAAGGGCCGCGCCGGCCCTTCGGGATTGCGGTAAGGTCATCGCGTCCGCGCGTCGGTGCGGATTGAACAGTGGTGCAGATGGACACAGCAATGGCAGAGAAGATGACGGACAGCGACGTCCTGCTGGTCGTCGACATTCAGAATGACTTCTGTCCGGGCGGCAGGCTGGCCGTTCCCGCGGGTGACGAGATCGTGCCGCTGGTCAACGGGCTTGCGCCGCGCTTTCAGCACGTCGTGCTGACGCAGGACTGGCATCCGGCGGGGCACGGCTCGTTCGCCTCGAGCCATACAGGGCGCAGCCCGTTCGAGGTCGTGACCTTCCCCTATGGTCCGCAGGTGCTGTGGCCGGATCACTGCGTGCAGGGGACGAGCGGTGCGGAATTCCATGCCGGTCTGGACATCCCGCACGCGGCACTGGTCATCCGGAAGGGATACAGGCGGGCGATCGATTCCTACTCGGCGTTCTACGAGAACGACCGCACGACGCCGACGGGGCTTGCGGGATACTTGCGCGAGCGCGGCCTCAATCGGGTGTTTCTCGTCGGCCTCGCGTTCGATTTCTGCGTGCGCTACTCGGCGGAGGATGGACATCGCTGCGGCTTCGATGTCGCCGTGATCGAGGAGGCGACGCGCGGCATCGATCTCGATGGATCGGTCGATGCGGCGCGCACGGCTCTGGCCGAACGGTCCATTCCTATCCTCGCGGCGAGCGCGGTTGCCTGACGGACGCTCCGTCACGCGCGCTTGCCGGAAACGACGATCGCCAAGTGTTGCGATGCGTCCGCGCGCGGGCATCGATTGTCCCGCTGTAGCGCGCCCGACGTCGGTGCCTGAGAGCCTCCACGCGGACTAATTTTCAGGCGCTTGTATGCTATTTTGTATGCAAGTCTGCATATGCGCGAGCGCGCGACGAGGCTGGCGGCGCGACGCTGCCTCTGCAGATTATCATTTTCGATCAGACCGTTGATCGAATTCTGGACGGCATGTTCAGAGTTGGCACAAAGGTTGCTGTTAACCCTTCGTTGGCGTCTCCGCACTCGTACGCAAGGAAGGGAATTGCTTATGAAGCGTCGCACGTTCCTCAAGTCGTTGTCGGCCGCCGGTGCGGC
>JAEWIJ010000077.1 GCA_023387235.1 Pseudomonadota bacterium | reverse complement strand
ACCAGCGCCTCGCGCAGCGCCTCCGTCAGGCCGGCATCGCCGCCGAGATGTACCTCGGCCCGGCCGGCATGAAGGCGCAGATGAAATATGCGGATCGTCGCGGTGCGCCGTGCGTTGTCATTCAAGGCGGCGACGAGATTGCCAAGGGCGAGGTCCAGATCAAGGACCTGATCGAAGGCGCCAAAGCCGCCGAGACGATCAAGGACGCCAAGGAATGGCGCGAAGGGCGCCCGGCCCAGTTCTCCGTTGCTGAAGACCAATTGGTTTCCGCCGTGAAGGGCGTGCTCGATCGGCATTCGGGTGAATGACATGAGACCTCGGCGACAATTCTCCGCCGGCCGGGCGCAACGGTCGGATGGGACGGCTTCTTTCCAGCAGTCGGCGGACTGAAAAATGGCCGTTGAGACATCCGACAGCTTCGAGGCACTCGAAGCGCAGGCCGCGGTCATCATGGCGGTCTTCAACGAGGCCGCCTACGAGCGCGTCGCACCGTCCATCATTCAGCCGGCGGACATCTTCCTCGATGCCGTCGGCGAGCGTCTGCGGGCCCGCACGTACGTATTCACGGATCAGGACGGCGAGATGCTGTGCCTGCGCCCTGACATCACCGTGCCGACCGCGCGCATCTATCTCGAGCGCCATCCCGACGCCGATACGCCCGCGCGCTACTGCTACAACGGCTCGGTCTTCCGCTATCAGCCGGGCGGCGGCACGCCCGCGCACCCGCGCGAGTTCCGTCAGGCCGGCATCGAGCTTTATGGACAGGCGGATGAGGCCAAGGCCGATGCCGAGGTGCTGCTGCGCACGCTCGAAGCCGTGAAGACAGCGGGGCTCGTGGCGCCGAAGCTCAGGATCGGCGATCTCGGCCTCTTCGATGCGCTGCTCGATGCGGTCGACATTCCCGAGCGCTGGCGCCAGCGTCTGCTCGCGCAGTTCTGGCGTCCCGACGCTTTCCGCGCCGAGCTGAAGCGCCTCAGCACCGTGCCCGGTTCGGCCGTCGAGGGCCTGCCCGCTGATCTCATTGCCAAGCTCGATCCGAAGAAGCCGCAAAAGGCGGAGGCGCTCGTCCAGGACTATCTCGACGCGCACGGCATCGAAGCCATCGGCACGCGCGCGGTTGCTGAGATCGCCGAAAGGCTGCTCGCGATCTCCCTCGATGCGCACTCCGCCCCGCTGCCGAAGTCCATTGCCGATCTGATCGAGAACTATCTCGCGATCTCGGCGCCGGTGCGGGCTGCGGGCGCGCGCATCAAAGACCTCTTCCAGCGCAATGACATCGACATCGGCGAGGCGCTCGACGCCTTCGAGCGGCGCCTGTCGCTGCTGACGAAGGGCGGCGCCAATGTCGCGCAGGCGACGTTCGACGCCGAGTTCGGCCGCCAGTTCGAGTACTACACCGGCTTCGTCTTCGAGATCTGCTCCGATGAGCTCGGTCCTGCGAGCCCGATTGCGGGCGGCGGGCGCTACGACGAGCTTCTGCGCGTGATCGGCGCACCGGAGCCCATTCCGGCTGTCGGCGCGGCGATCTACACCGACCGCTTGCTGCTGGCCGCTACGGGGAGCGCGCCATGAGCGATCCGCTGGTTCTTGCCGTGCCGTCCAAGGGCCGTCTCATGGAGCAGACGGCAGAAACTCTCGCGCGTGTCGGCCTCGTCCTGAAGAAGGTCGGTTCCGAGCGCGGCTACAAGGGCGTGATCGAGGGGCTCGACGGCGTCGAGGTGATTTTCGTTTCCGCCTCCGAGATCGTCGAGCAGCTCAAGGCCGGCCGCGCGCATCTCGGCGTCAGCGGCGAGGATCTCGCGCGCGAGCAGGTCGCCGATATGGAGAAGCGCTTCCAGATCATGCGCAAGCTCGGCTTCGGTCACGCCGATGTGGTCGTCGCCGTGCCGCAGGCGTGGATCGACGTGCGCGTCATGAGCGATCTCGAGGCCGTCGGCCGCGACTTCCGCCGCGCACACGGCCGGCACATGCGCGTTGCGACGAAGTACATGAACATCACGCGGCGGCACTTCCAGGCCAACGGCATCACGAGCTATCGCATCGTCGAGAGCCTCGGCGCCACGGAGGGCACGCCTGCCGCCGGCACGGCCGAGCTGATCGTCGACATCACCACGACCGGCACGACGCTCAAGGCGAACGGCCTCAAGGTGCTCGACGACGGCGTATTGCTGCGTTCTGAGGCGGTGCTCTTTTCCTCGCGCGCCGCCACGTGGACACCGGAGACCCGCGCGACGCTCGCCGAGATCGCGCACCGCGTCGCGGCGCTCTGACAGCAGCCGGCTGCGTCGTTTCTCGGTCTTGCTGCTGTGCGCTGATGGTGCTTAGTCGCTGCCATGGAAGACAACGCGCCCGTTCCAGCTTTGAAGGCTGCCCTCACTGCGCGCTGCCCGCGCTGCGGGGAAGGGCCGCTTTTCAGCGGCGCCATCGCGCTTCGCGAGCGCTGCCAGAAATGCGGCCTCGACTACAGGTTCATCGATACGGGCGACGGGCCCGCCATCTTCGGCATCATGATCCTCGGGCTCGTGGTGCTCGGGGGCGCGCTGATCCTGGAGTTCAAGGTCGGGCCGCCGCTCTGGGTGCATCTGTTGCTCTGGGGCGTCGGCACGCCGCTCCTCGCGCTCGGCCTGCTGCGCTTTCTGAAGGCGCTGCTCATCGCGTTGCAGTTCAAGCACAAGGCCGAGGAAGGCCGCCTGGCGAAGGACTGATCGCTTGCAGCAATCCCGTTCGGCAGGCCTCGTATGGCCCTTGATGCTGGCGCTTCCGGCGCTGCTGATCCTGCTCGGCCTCGGCACATGGCAGATGCAGCGCAAGGCGTGGAAGGAAGACCTCATCGCCAAGATCGAGGCGCGCGTGCACGCGCCACCGGTGTCGCTCGCTGAGATCGAGAAGGGCAGCAAGGAGGCGATCGAGTATGCGCGGGTCCGCGTGCGCGGCACGTTCCGTCATGGCGGCGAACAGCTCGTGTGGGAGCCTGATCCGCAGCAGGGTCCCGGCTATCTCGTCTACACGCCGCTGCAGCTTTCGGACGGCCGGTTCATTCTGGTCAATCGCGGCTATGTGACGGAGGCGCTCAGGTCGCCGTCCGCGCGACCGGCGGGCCAGCTTGGCGGCGAGGTGGACGTCGTCGGCCTCCTGCGCGAGCCGCCACAGCGCAGCGTTTTCAATCCCGATCACGACGGCAAGACTGGCGTGTGGTTCTGGCGCGACTTCGACGGCATGTCGCGTGCGGCTCTCGGCGCGGATGCCGGCAAGGCGGTGCACCTCTTTCTCGATGCGGAGGTCGCGCCCGCCAATCCCGGCGGCTGGCCGAAAGGCGGCACGACCCGCCTCTCGCTTCCCAATCGCCATCTCGAATACGCGCTCACTTGGTACGGGCTCGCCGCGACGCTGGTCGCCGTGCTCGTCGCCTTCCTCATCAGCAGAGCGCGCCCGCGCCCGTCCTGAGCGGGGTGATATGTCCGGACAGTGCTTCCGGCCGGCCGGTCCTCGTGTACACTTCCGCCTAACCTGAGAAGCGGAGGATAAGTCCATGTCAGCAGGCACAACCGATCTCGCCCCGACTCGTGATCTCGCGCGCTGGTCGAGCGCACTGGCTGCGAGCCAGGTCTCCGACAGCGCCACGACGTGGGCCAGGCACGCGCTGCTCGACTGGTTCGGCGTGACGATCGCGGGCTCGCGCGAGGAACTGGCGCCGCTGCTGCTCGAGGAGTTCGGCGGCACCGACGGGCCGGTGACGCTCGTCGCGCTCAACGCCCGCGCCAAGGCGCATGACGCCGCGCTCATCAACGGCACGCTCTCGCACGCGCTCGACTACGACGACGTCAATGCCGACATGGGCGGCCATCCGACGGCGCCGGTCGCTGCCGCCGCGCTCGCACTCGGCGAGGCGCTCGGCAAGAGCGGGCGCGATGTGCTGCTCGCCTTCATCGCGGGCTACGAGGTCGAGTGCCAGATCGGCGCCATGGCTGGCCAAAGCCACTACCAGAAGGGCTTTCACGCGACGGGCACGTTCGGCACGTTCGGCGCGACGGCGGCCGCCGCGCGCCTCATGGGCCTCGACGCGCAGCAGACGGCGATTGCGCTCGGCATTGCGGCTTCGGAGGCGGCCGGCCTCAAGTACAACTTCGGCACCATGACCAAGCCGCTGCATGTCGGCAAGGCGGCCATGAACGGCGTCATCGCGGCGCGTCTCGCCGCCCGTGGCTTCACGGCGCGCGATGATGCCATCGAGGGCCCGCAGGGCTTTGCCTATACGCAGGTGCCCGAGTTCACGCCGCGCGCGATCCGCCCGGATGCCGCCGCGCCCTTCGAGGTCGAGGCGAACCTCTTCAAGTATCACGCCGCCTGCTACCTCACGCATTCGACTATCGAGGCCATTCGCGACTTGAAGCGTCGCCACAACATCGGCCTCGGCGATGTCGAGAAGATCACGCTCAAGGTCGATCCGGGCCATCTCAAGGTGTGCGACATTCCCGAACCGAAGACGGGCCTGGAAATCAAGTTCTCGATCCGGCATCTCGCCGCGATGGCGCTCGGCGGCGAGGATACGGCCGCGCTCGGCACGTACTCCGACGAGATGGCGAACCGGTCTGTTTATCGCGAGGGCTCGCGCCGCGTCACGCTCGACACCATCCCGCTGCCGCAGGAGCATCGCCATGGTGCTGCGGTTGCGATCGTGCTCAAGGATGGCCGAGAGCTGCTTGCGGAGACGAACGTCGGCATTCCGGCGAGCGACGTCGCTGCCCAGGGGGAGAAGCTGCGCGCGAAATTCCATTCGCTCGCCGAGCCCGTCATCGGCCGCGCCCGGACGGGTGAGGCACTGCGCCTCATCGAGCGCTTCGAGACGCTGGACAGCCTCAAGCCACTGATGACCGCGGTGGCCTGAGCGCGACAGGTCCCTTCTCCCCGCAAGGGCAGGGAGAGGGGATGAAGGAAGTGTGCAAGCGCAACGCGAGGCAGACCTAACCTGCCAGCGCCTTCTCGATCGCGCTCAGCGCATCTGCGGCCTTCGAGCCATCCGGGCCGCCGGCCTGCGCCATGTCGGGGCGACCGCCGCCACCCTTGCCGCCGAGTGCCGCCGCGCCGACTTTCACGAGATCCACGGCACTGTGTGACGTCGTGAGGTCATCGGTCACGCCGACCGCGAGACCGGCCTTGCCGTCCTCTGTCACGCCGACGATTGCGACGATACCCGAGCCGACCTGCTTCTTGCCGTCATCGACGAGCCCGCGCAGATCCTTCGGGTTGAGGCCCTGCACCGTGCGCGCGAGCACCTTCACCTTGCCGATCGTGCGGATGGCCTGACCGCCATCCGAGGCCGCCGCGCCATTGCCGCCGCCGCCGAGCGCGATCTGGCGCTTGGCATCGGCGAGCTGGCGCTCGAACTGGCGCCGCTCCTCGACGACCTGCTTCACGCGATCGACCACATCCTCGGGCTTGGTGCGCAGAAGCGCTGCCAACTCGCGCACGCGCGCTTCGTTCGCGACGAGATGCGCCCGCGCGCCATCGCCGGTCAGCGCCTCGATGCGGCGCACGCCAGCCGCGCTCGCGCTCTCGGCGATCACGTGCACGAGCCCGATGTCGCCCGTGCGCTTCACGTGCGTGCCGCCGCAAAGCTCGACCGACCACGCCTTGTTCGAACCCTCCAGCGGCAGGCCCATGGAGACGACGCGCACTTCTTCGCCGTACTTCTCGCCGAAGAGCGCCATGGCACCGGACTGCATGGCATCCTCGAGACCCATGAGGCGCGTCTCGACGGCCGTGTTCTGCGCGATGATGCTATTTGCGATGTCCTCAACCTTGGCCACTTCCGCCGGCGACATCGGCTTGGTGTGCGAGAAGTCGAAGCGCAGGCGGTCGGGCGAGACCATCGAGCCCTTCTGCGCGACGTGCGTGCCGAGGACCTCGCGCAGCGCCTCGTGCAGGAGATGCGTCGCGGAATGGTTGGACCGCGTCGCCGAACGGCGTCCGTGATCGACGGTGAGCTCCACCGCATCGCCCGTGGTGAACGCGCCGCTTTCCACCACGCCCATATGCACGAAGAGATCGCCGACCTTCTTCTGCGTGTCGGTGACGCGGAAGACGGCGCCCTTCGGCCCCTTGATCACGCCTTCATCGCCGACTTGGCCGCCGGACTCGCCATAGAAGGGCGTCTGGTTGAGGAT
>JAEWIJ010000016.1 GCA_023387235.1 Pseudomonadota bacterium | reverse complement strand
CGGCCCGTGCGACCAAGCCCATCCGCCATCAACGCTTCGGCAAAGCTCAGCTGACCAGTCCGCTTCGTTGCCATCCCCAACCCCGCATCATCCACGAATCACCGCCGAATTATGCAACGGTTCCCGTATAGGACGGGGAGAAGGGACAGGTCGAGTTCGCGGCGCCGTTGAGCATCACCCCTGCGAAATATCGAGTTGACCCGAGCGGTGACGAGGTGCAGCGTCCGCCGGCACATTCCGGGGGCATCCCATGAACGACCACCGCTCCGCCGACCCGCGCGCCGTGCATTCGGCCGTCCAGTTCCTGATGACGCTGCACTTCATCAACTGGCTCGGCTTTGCCTGCTGGAATGCGCTGCTGCACAACTACACTATTCAAGCCGTGGGCTTCGGATGGTTCGAGGCGGGGCTCACGCAGACCGTGCGCGAGATCCCGGGCTTTCTCGCGTTCACGGTGGCCTTCTGGCTCATGATCATGCGGGAGCAGGTGCTCGGCTACATCGCGCTGGTGCTGCTCGGTCTCGGCGTCGCGCTCACGGGCAGCAATCCGACGCTCATGGGCGTGCTGATCTCGACCTTCATCATGTCGGTCGGCTTCCACTACTTCGAGACGACGAATACGTCGCTGCAACTCCAGTTGCTGCCGAAAGCGCAGGCGCCCTCGCTCATCGGGCGTATCATCAGCGCAGGTGCTGCGGCGCAGTTCATCGCCTATGGCAGCATCGCGATCGTCTGGTGGTTCGGCTGGCACAATTTCACGGCGCTCTATGCAATCCTCGGCCTCTCTTGTGCTTTGCTGACCGTCGTCGCGATGCTCACGTTCAAGCGCTTCGAGGGGCCGGTGCGCCAGCGCGCGGGCCTGGTGTTCCGCAAGCGCTATGGCCTCTATTACGCACTGACCTTCATGAGCGGTGCGCGGCGCCAGCTCTTCATGGCTTTCGGCGGCTTTCTGCTCGTGAAGAAGTTCGGCTACTCGGTTGCCGACATGGCGCTGCTGATGCTGGTCACATCCTCAATGAATACCTTCTTCGCACCGCGCCTCGGCCGCCTCGTGCAGAAGTGGGGCGAGCGCAATACGATCATGCTCGAGAACACCGTGCTCATCTGCGTGTTCATCGGCTATGCTATGACGAGCAGCGCGCATCTCGCGGCGGCACTCTTCATTATCGACGGCATCTTCTTCACGCTCATCCTCGCGCAGAAGACGTACTTTCAGAAGATCGGCGATCCGGCCGATATGGCGGCGACGGCATCCGTCGCCTTCACGATCAACCACATTGCCGCGGTCGCCATTCCGGTGAGCTTCGGCCTGCTCGGAACGATCGACTATTCGATCATCTTCTGGCTCGGCGCCGGCATCGCGTTTACGTCGCTCATGCTGTCGCTGCTGGTGCCGCTCGATCCCGCACCCGGGCGCGAGACCGTGCTCGTTCGTCCGCAGACGCAGGCGGCGGAGTAGCTCAGCCGGCCTTCGCGAGCGTGCCCTTGAGGAGCGTCAGCGCGCGCGCCGCGAAGGCGCGCATGTTGGCCTCGCGGTCGGCCGAGCCCGTCTCCAGCGTGATGACGGTCTCCAGGGGACCCGACACAGCCATGCAGGAATGGCCGGCGGCATCGCCGTAGCGATTGCCCGTCGGGCCGGTGGCGCCCGTCTCCGAGAGCGCCCATGTCGCGCCGAGATTTTCGCGCGCCTGCTTCGCCAGAAGCGCCGCATAGGGCTCGCTCGCCGAGCGCACTTTGCGCATGTCGTCGTCGGTAATCGTGGTGAGCGCCGACCGTGCCTGCCGCGTGTAGACGACGGCACCGCCGAGGTAGTAGGCGGATGCGCCCGGCACGGAGAGCAGTGCCGCGCTGATGAGGCCGCCGGTCGAGGACTCCGCGATCGCGATCGTTTCCTTGCGCGCCTTCAGGATCTCCGCGATCTCGGCGGCAATGGGGAGCAGGGTTTGCATGAGCGTTTCCTTTCGATTTTTGGCGCGCCATCTTCCCCTTCTCCCCGTGCTTACGGGGAGAAGGTCGGGATGAGGGGCGGCTTCATATGCGACGTCGGCGTTTGCCGCCGCCCCTCAAGTCGTGCTGAAAGCACGCCTCTGGCGTGGCCCTCTCCCCGCGAGGGCGGGGAGAAGGGACTGCGCAGTGCGCGCGTTGAAGTTGCGATCTCACGTCCGCAACCACCCACCGATATCCACGAGCGCGCGCTCGGCCATGAGGCGCTTGCGGGCGGCGCCCTTCTCCTTGCCCTTGATGCGCTTGCCGTCGGCGTCGGTGCGCGGCTCGTCGATGGGCGGGAAGAGGCCGAAGTTGACGTTCATGGGCTGGAACGACCTCGGACCTTCGCCGGATGCCTCGACGTGTCCGCCGGTGATGTGGGCGATGAGGGCGCCGAGCGCGGTGGTCGGCGGCGGTGCGCTGAGCGCGGTGCCGAGACGCTCGGCGGCGGCGAAGCGTCCCGCGAGGAGGCCGATGGCGGCGCTCTCGACGTAGCCCTCGACGCCGGTGATCTGTCCGGCGAAACGCAAGCGCGGCATGGACCTGAGGCGGAGATTGCCGTCGAGCAGGCGCGGGCTGTTGAGGAACGTATTGCGATGGAGCCCGCCGAGGCGCGCGAACTCGGCATTCTGCAGGCCCGGGATCATGCGGAAGATGCGCGTCTGCTCGGCATGGCGCAGCTTGGTCTGGAAGCCGACCATGTTCCAGAGCGTCCCGAGCGCATTGTCCTGACGGAGTTGCGCGACGGCATACGGCCAGCGCCCGGTGCGCGGGTCGTCGAGGCCGACAGGCTTCATGGGGCCGAAGCGCAATGTCTCGCGGCCGCGTTCCGCCATCACCTCGATGGGCAGGCAGCCGTCGAAATAGGGCGTGTTTGATTCCCAATCCTTGAAGGAAGTCTTTTCGCCGGCCAGCAGCGCGTCGATGAAGGTTCCGTACTGCGCTTTGTCGAGCGGGCAGTTGATGTAGTCGGCGCCGGTGCCGGCGGGGCCGGTCTTGCCGTAGCGCGATTGGCGCCAGGCAATGCTCTCGTCGATGCTGTGCGCGTGCACGATCGGTGCAATGGCATCGAAGAAGGCGAGCTCGCCTTCCCCGGTCAGGCCGGCAATCGCGCTACTCAGCGCCGGCGACGTGAGCGGGCCGGTCGCGATAATCACGCTCTCCCAATCCGCCGGCGGAAGGCCGGCCACTTCCTCGCGGGTGATCGTGACGAGCGGATGGGCATCGAGGCGCGCCGTGACCTCGTCCGAGAAGCCGTCCCGGTCGACGGCGAGCGCGCCGCCGGCCGGGAGCTTGTGAGCATCGCCCGCGGCCATGATGAGGGAGCCGGCGCGGCGCATTTCCTCGTGCAGGAGGCCGACGGCGTTATTGGCCCAGTCATCGGAACGAAAGGAGTTCGAGCAGACCAGCTCGGCGAGGCCGTGGGTCTGGTGGGCCTCGGTCATGCGGACCGGGCGCATCTCGTGGATCACGACAGGGAGGCCCGCCGAGGCGATCTGCCAGGCGGCCTCCGAACCGGCGAGTCCCCCGCCGATCACATGCAAAGGTCTTTCTTTCGTCATGCTTTTGTTTTGGGTGGACAAACTGGTCCGCGCAAGGACATTGGCATTTGGCAGCGAATCATCGCTTCTGGGGGGCGGGTTCGGGGTCGGGGGCTCGTTTCGCGGCATGCGCGTCAAGATCTTGATTGGACTGGCCATTAGCGCGCTGCTGGCGGGCTGCACCTACGAACGTACGGGGCCCGTGCTCGGCCACTACACCGAATTCAAGACCCAGGCGCCCGACGGGAACATTGTCTACGTCTGCCATGCCTATGGATGCAAGCAGCAGACGCGCTTCCGCTTCACCGAGCAGGACATCGCCGCGCTGCGCGACCTCATGAAGAAGATGCGCAATACCAACGATGCGAAGGGCGAGCGTCGCAGCGTCGCCTACGCCATCGCCTGGATGGAGACGCGCGTCGGCAAGGTCATCGGTACCGACAAGGATCGCCCGGGCATGGATTTCGCGGCCTCGGGAGACCCGACCCAGCAGGACTGCGTCGACGAGGCCACGAATACGACAAGCTATCTCAAGGTGCTCGATCACAACGGATTGTTGAAGGACCACACGGTCGCGCGGCCGTTCTCGAAGGAGAATCTGCTGCGCGGCGTCGCCGGCTGGACGCATTGGACGGCGGTGCTGGTCGAGAAGGGCAATGGCCAGCGCTGGGCGGTCGACAGCTGGATCTACGCGAACGGCGAGAACCCGGCGATCGTCGAAGCCGAGAAATGGTACATCGACTCGCTCAACAATCTCCCCATCGCGATGCGGTGACGGCGAGGCCGAGCGCCCTCACGGAGATTTTCTGTCCTCATTGTCGACGGCGTCCATCTTGAGCGCCGGCAGGATGACATTGTGCACGATGTGCCGGGCGGTCGATCCGGAAATGTGCCCGTTGTCAAAATAGATCGACTGACCGTGCGGATAGGCGCGGCATTTCTTCGGACCGCCGCACACGGCCTCCAGCAGCGGAATGTAGGTCGCGCCTTGCCGCCGCGCGATGGCTTTCAGGCTTTCGTCGATAGTCGCGGCGCGCTGGGTATCGATGTCGAATACGTAGTCTTCGGCATGGTGCCCGCGCCGGATCTCCCTGGCCAGGACATGGGGCAGGTCTCCACCCGGATGCGGCGGCCATCCACCGAGGAGAACGACTTCGTGTCCGAATTTGCGCAGCGTCGAGACTGTCCGTTCCATCGCGCGCCAGGATTCCTCGGGCCATTCGAGCGCGCTGCCGCGCCGATGGAAATAGGACGCGATCATGAGGATCGTCGACGGCGGGCTCTCGGCGAGCGCGCCTACCATCTTGTTGTTGTGATCCGCGCATCCAGGACGCCGCGGCAAAGCCAGACCGAGAAGCGGCGGACAGCCCGAGGCCGTGACCTGCCGCACGTGAAGATGGCGCTCCTGCGCGACCTGCGAGAGCGCGTAGCTCAGCTCGGCACCATGGCTGTCGCCGAAGACGACGATCCTGCGGTCGGAGGCGTCACCAAAGGCGCACGCGTCGGCGAACGCACGCCGCCCCTGCTCTGATTGCTCGAAATGGCAGCGCTCGCGCAGGGGACTGCGGTCGTGCGTATCATCCACGACTGCGAGAACGGCCTTGGGCTGCAGCCAGGGAAAGCCGCCGCCGATATCCAGTGTGACGCCGACGAGAGCCAGGAGGACGACCAGCACGCCGCTCGAACGCACGCGGAGCCCGCGTGTCGTCCACAAGGAGGTACCGCGGCGAAACGGTTGCTCGATGTACCGCCAGCTTGCGCTCGCAATGGCGAATGTCGCGGCCACGATCAGCACCGTACCGGCCGGGCTCGAGTGTGTCGGGGACCACTGGCCCAGCAATACGATGAGCGGCCAGTGCCAGAGATAGAGGCTGTACGAGATCAGGCCGATGAATACGAGCGGCGGCAGCGAGAGCAGCCGCAGTACGAGCGGACGCTGCTCGGCGCCGGCATTGACGGCCGCGATCGGCGCGGGCTGCCCGGCCCAGATGACCAGTGCGGCGCCGAGGCACGGCAGTGCGGCGGCCATGCCGGGAAACGGCGTGCCGGCATCGAACGCGACGATGGCCGAACCAATGCCGAGGAGGCCGAGGCTCGCGGCGGCGCTGCGCTGTCGCGGGGATGCGGGTGCGAAGCCCGGGGCGAGTGCCAGCAGGCTCCCGAGCAGCAATTCCCAGGCGCGCATGGGCAGCAGATAGAACCCGGCCTCGGGCACGGCGCGCGCTGCCCAGATCCCTGCCACGAAAGAGACGAGCGCCAACAGCGCGAGCGTGCGCCACACGCGCGTGTGGCCCATACGCCAGAGGAGCAGCATGAGCGGCGGGAACAGGAGATAGAACTGTTCCTCGACCGCGAGGCTCCACGTATGAAGGAGCGGCATGGTTTCCGCTGCCGGCGCGAAGTAGCCGCTCACCGTCCAGAAATAGAAGTTGGAGATCGAGAGTACGGCGGCGACGAGGGATTCGCCGAAGTCATCGAGGTCGCGCGGGAGAAGGACGCAGAGTGCGAGGATCGTCGATCCGATCAGCATGGCAAAGAGCGCGGGCAACAGCCTCCGCATGCGCCGGTCATAGAAATCCAGAAGCGAGAAGCGCCTCTCGCGAAGCTCTATCGCGATCTGTCGCGTGATCAGGTAGCCGGACAGCACGAAGAAGACGTCGACGCCGACGAAGCCGCCAGGCGTATAGGGAAAGCCGAGATGAAAAAGAATGACCGGGAGGATCGCAACGGCGCGCAATCCGTCCAGATCCGGACGATAGTCGAGCTCGCTCTGCAAAGCTTCCCCCGAAGCGCGATTCCCCCTCGCGCAGCTAGACCGATTCGGTTGTCCGGTCAGGGGCGCATTTTCATGACGGCGGCGTGGCTCAAATAAGGCGTGAGGCTTGGACCGTTCTACAACGTACTCTTATAGATGCGACCATCCTTCATGATGACGAGAAAATTCTTCTCCGGCTCCGCGACCAGCGCAATGTTCTCCAGCGGATTGCCATCCACGAGCAGGAGGTCGGCGAACGCCCCCTCTTCCACGACGCCGAGCTTGCCCGGATAGGGATTGCGGAGGCCGGATAGGGTGAGCAACTCGGCATTCGTCGAGGTCGCCATGATGAGCGCCTCGGCCGGCGTGTACCAGCGCGTGAGGTCGGCGAGCATCTGGCCCTGCTTTTCCGCGAGCGCCTTGGAGAAGAGGACATCGGTGCCGAATGCCGTCTTGATCTTGTACTTCTTCGCGAGCGCATAGACCCGCTCCGTCCCGGCGACCACGAGCTTCATGCGCGCCTGGTTTGCGGGGCCGAGCGCGGCGGCGCCCGACAGGTCGACAAAGGGCTGCGTGCTGAGCCAGATGCCCTTCTCCGCCATCAGCCGGGCGGTCTCCTCGTCCATGAGATGCCCGTGCTCGATGCACTTCACCCCCGCCGCGATCGAGCGCTGGAGCGCAGCCGATGTGTAGGCGTGCGTGCAGACGTAAGTACCCCAGTTTTCCGCCGCCTCCACGGCTGCGCGAATTTCTGCCTCGTTGAACGTCGTGACGTCGAGCGGACTGAACGGTGAGGCCACGCCGCCGCCGGCCGTCAGCTTGATCTGGGACGCGCCCTGCATGAGCTGTTCGCGCGCGCGGACCCTGACTTCATCCGGGCTGTCCGCGATCATGCTGCCGCCGAGCTGCTCGACGCGCGTGGTCGCAGCGCCCATCTGGCGCGGAAGGTCGGAGAGCTGGCGGAAGTCGCCGTGACCACTGGTGACGGTGATCATCGCGCCCGATGGGAAAATGCGCGGGCCGGGCACGATGCCCTCATCGATGGCACGCTTCAGGTCGAAGGAGGGGCCGCCCATGTCGCGGATGGTAGTGAAGCCGCGCATGAGGGTGGCCGTCGCTTCGGCACTAGCCTGCACGTTGATGTAGCCGGCGCCACTGGCGAGGAGCATGGGAGGCGTGAGACGGACGAGCATGGCGTGCCAGTGCGCGTCGATGAGACCCGGCATCAGTACGCGTCCACCGCCCCGAACAACCGTCGTCCCCGCTTCCGCGGTGATGGGCGTCTCGGAAATGCGATCGATCTTGTTGCCGCGTACCAGCACGTTCGACGGCGCCGAGAGGTTCGACGATTTGCCGTCGAAGATGCGGACGTTCTCGAAGAGGATGCCGCTCGGTGGTGCCGGCTGTTGCTGCGCGAAGCTCGCCGAAGGCAGCAGGGCGAGAGCAAGGGTCATCAGGTTGCGGGCAATCACTGGCGCCATGGGAGCCTCCGGTGCAGGTCCCCCCTGTCGCGCGTGCTCAACGTCAGTAAGTCGGGTCGGCAGGAGCCCGCCAATCCGGGTAATTCCCTAGTCGCCGTCGGGGTAAGACCCAAAACGCGCCGCAGGGTGCCATCTAATATTCGAAACATTGAATATTTGACCACCCATCCTCTATGATTGCGCCAGGGAGGAATTGGCGCCGCACGCGTGCGAGCGCCCGGCGAGGGAGAGGACCATGCCCGTATTCCGCACGATCGACACGGGGCTCCGTGACGGCCGCGCCCAGATCGCATTCGACGAGGCGCTCATCGAGCTGCACAAGGCGGGAAAGATTCCCGATACGGTGCGCTTCCTGCGCTTCCCGCCGACCGCGCTCATCGGGCGCCATCAGGCCATGAGCCACGAGGTGAAAGTCGCGCACTGTCGCGCCAACGGGATCGGCCTCGCGCGGCGTATCACGGGCGGTGGCGCCATCTACTTCGACGAGGGGCAGATCGGCTGGGAGCTCGTGCTGTCGCGCAAACGCTTGCCGATGCCGTCGCTCGGCGACTACACGCGCGCGATCTGCGAGGCCGTGGCGCATGGTCTTTCCCAGGGCTTCGGCATCGAGGCGCGCTTCCGCCCTCGCAATGACATCGAGGTCGGCGGGCAGAAGCTCTGCGGCACGGGCGGCTTCTTCGACGGCGATACGCTCTTCTATCAGGGCACCGTGCTCATCGACGTCGATCCGGCGCGCATGATGGCCTGCCTGAACGTGCCGGCGGCCAAGCTGCAAAAGCGCGATCTCGACAAGGCCGAGCAGCGCGTGACGACCTTGAAGGCGCTTCTCGGCGGGAAGGCGCCGGCCATCGGGGATGTCCAGAATGCCGTCCTGCTCGGATTGCGCGAGAGGCTCGGGCTCGAGCTCGAAGCGGGCGCGCCGAGCGACGCCGAGGAGGCGCTCGCGAAGAAAATCCATGACGAGTCGATCGGCACGGATGACTTCGTCTTCGAGATCGACGATCCGCGTGGCGCCGAAGTGAGCGAAGCCTCGCTGACAGGCGCGGGCGGTACGGTCTCGGCCTACGTGCGGCTCGAAGGCGCGGGGGCTGCGCGACGCGTGCGAGAGGTGCTGCTCACGGGAGATTTCTTCGTGACGCCGCCGCGCATGGTGTTCGACCTCGAAGCGTCTCTGCGTGGCGTGCCGGTCGCCGAGGTCGGCGCGGCCGTGGATCGCTATTTTGCGGCGTCGCGGCCCGATCTGCTGACGATTGCGCCGGCCGATTTCAGAAAGGTAATCGAGGAGGCCGCGGCTGCTGGCGGTACTGCCTGATCCGGCATCGGGGGCATAGCTGGCGAATGCCCAACCATCGCCAAGATAGGCGTACTTGGATAGGCGAGCGGATATCTTGTATCGTATAGGAATTGGCTCGATCGTCTCGGTGCGGGAGCCGCCGTATCCGCCCGCGTCGCCCGAAACGTCATATTCCTGGGGAGCGGCGGCGAATATGTGTGAAGGGGGTTTTTGCGATGAAGGCAGTTCTGCTCGCGGGCGGGCTTGGCACGCGCTTCGCCGAGGAGACGGACGTGCGTCCGAAGCCGATGATCGAGATCGGCGGCAAGCCGATCATCTGGCATATCATGAAGATATATTCCGCCAATGGCATCAATGATTTCGTGATCTGCCTCGGCTACAAGGGCTATGTCATCAAGGAATACTTCCGCAATTACTTCCTGCACATGTCGGACGTGACGCTGGATTTGCGCAAGAACGACATGACCGTGCATCAAGCTCACGCCGAGCCGTGGTCGATCACGCTGATCGATACGGGGGACAGCACCATGATCGGCGGCCGCATCAAACGCATTCTCCCTTACGTGCAGGACGATCCCGCCTTCTGCGTCACCTACGGCGATGGCGTCGGCAATGTCGACATCCGGTCGGCAGTCCGCCTGCACGAGAGCGAGGGCCGTCTCGCGACGGTCACGGCGACGCAACCGCCCGGCCGCTATGGCGCGATCCGCTTCCAGGGCAATCGCGTGACAGGCTTCCAGGAGAAGCCCGCGGGCGACGGCGGCTGGATCAACGGCGGGTTCTTCGTCCTCTCGTCCAAGGTCGGTGACTATATCGAAGGCGACAGCACGGTCTGGGAGCGCGAGCCCATGGAGCGGCTCGCGGCCGAAGGCCAGATGTCCGTCTACTTCCACCACGGCTTCTGGCATCCGATGGATACGCTGCGCGACAAGCGCTATCTCGAAGATCTGTGGAACTCGGGCAAGGCGCCGTGGAAGACATGGCCGGCCGACTGATCAACGAGCGCGCAGAAATCATCGCATTTCGATCGAGCCAATAAGCAGGAAAGTCGTGTTCGCATGAAGATTCTCATCACGGGCAGCATGGGCTATGTCGGATCCGTGCTCGGGCGCCACCTGCGCACGACATTTCCGGACGTCGAGCTCGTCGGCTACGACCAGAGCTTCTTCGGTCATTGCCTGACCAATGCCTTCGCCCTCCCCGAGGTCGTTCTGGACCGCCAGGTCTTCGGCGATGTGCGCGAGCTGCCGGCGGCACTGCTGGATGGTGTGGACGCTGTCGTGCACCTCGCCGCCGTCTCGAACGATCCCATGGGCAACAAGTTCGAGGCCGTAACCAACGACATCAACGCCGAGGCCAGCGTCCGGATCGCGAAAATGGCCGCCGCGGCCGGCGTCAGCAATTTCGTCTTCGCCTCGAGCTGCAGCATGTACGGCTATGCCGAGGGCGGACCGCGCAAGGAGACGGATGCCACCAACCCGCTGACCGCTTACGCGCGCTCCAAGATCGGCACCGAGGAAGCGCTGCGTCGCACGGACCTCGGCGGCATGACGGTCACGTGCCTCCGCTTTGCCACGGCCTGCGGCATGTCCGACCGCTTGCGTCTCGATCTCGTGCTCAACGACTTCGTCGCCTGCGCCGTTTCGGCCGGCGAGATCACGGTTCTGAGCGACGGATCGCCCTGGCGCCCGCTCATCGACGTCGAGGATATGGCGCGCGCCATCGCCTGGGCCGTTGCGCGCCCCGCATCGAACGGCGGCCAGCTTCTTTCCGTGAACGCCGGCAGCGATCAGTGGAACTATCAGGTGCGCGATCTTGCGGCTGCCGTCGCATCGGCGATCCCTGGCACGCGGGTCAGCATCAACACCGATGCGCCGCCGGACAAGCGCTCCTACAAGGTCGATTTCGCCCTCTACCGCGAGCTTGCGCCGAAGAACCAGCCGCAGGTCACGCTCGAAAAATCGATCGAGCGCCTACGCGACGGTCTCGTCGGCATGGGGTTCGCCGACAAGGATTTCCGCAATTCGCAGTACATGCGCCTGAAGACGCTGGAGCGGCTGATGGCGTCCGGACGCCTCGCGCCGGATCTGCGCTGGACTGGAGCTGCGCGCTAAAGCAACAGGCTTGAAATTCACCTCAATTCCGACGATTTAGATTGCGCGCAAGGGAGATGCATCCATGCTGTTTCACGAGACGCCGCTCGCCGGCGCTTACCTGATCGAGCAGGAGCGGCGCGGCGATGCCCGCGGTTTCTTCGCGCGCTATTTCTGCGAGAAGGAATTCGGCGACAAGGGGCTCGAGACGCGCTTCGTGCAGATCAACAACTCGCTCAGCGCCAAAGCAGGAACCCTGCGCGGCCTGCACTACCAGCTTCCACCTGCTGCCGAGGTCAAGGTCGTGCGCTGTGTGCGCGGCGCGCTGTGGGACGCCATCGTCGATCTGCGGCCGGATTCGCCGACCTTCAGGAAGTGGTTCGGCGCCGAGCTCAATGCCGAGAACCGGCTGATGATGTATGTGCCGCGCGGCTTTGCTCATGCGATCCTGACGCTCTCCGACGATGCTGAGGCCATCTATCTCGTTTCGTCGTTCTACGGTCCCGAGCAGGAGCGCGGCGTGCGCTGGAACGATCCTGCGATCGGCATCGAATGGCCGCGCCAGCCGATCGAAATATCCGACAAGGACGCAAAATGGCCTGACCTCGATTCCGGCTATCACGGCCTCGAGCAGATGCGGGGGCTCAGGTGAGAATCCTGCTTACGGGCGCGAGTTCCTTCACCGGCTATTGGTTTGCCGACGCGCTGCGCCGGGCGGGGCATGAGGTCATGGCGCCGCTGCGTGGCGCGAGCGATGGGGGCGGTGATCCCTTGCGCACGGAACGTATCGCGCGCCTCGGCCGAGCGGGCGTCGTGCTCGTCCCTGACTGCGCATTTGGCTCCGCGCGCTTTCTCGATCTCGTCGGCGCGGAAAGCTTCGATGCGCTCTGTCACCACGCGGCGGAAGTCGGCGACTATCGCAGCCCTGATTTCGATATCGCGGGCGCCGTTGCCGCCAACACCGCGCACGTCCGCCAAGTGCTCGCCGCCATGGGCGCGCACGGGCTGAAACGCGTAGTCCTCACGGGCAGCTTCTTCGAGGCCGGCGAAGGCGCGGGCAGCACGCCGCTTCGCGCCTTCTCGCCTTATGCCGTTTCCAAGGCGCTTACGGCGGACGTCATGCGCTATCGCTGCGATGAGGCAGGTCTGCCGCTCGCCAAGTTCGTGATCCCGCATCCCTTCGGTCCGCTCGAGCAGCCGCGTCTCGGTGCCTATCTCGCCAAGACATGGCGCAGCGGCGGTACGGCGGAGATCAAGACGCCGGCTTATATTCGCGACAACATCCACGTCTCTCTGCTGGCGGCGACCTATGCGCGCTTTGTCGGCGACGATCGCGAGAAGCTCAATCCGAGCGGTTATATCGAGGCGCAGGGCGCATTCGTCGAGCGCATTGCACGGGAAGTGCGCGCACGTACAGACTTCGCTTGCGCGGTATCTCTCATGGTGCAGCAGGAGTTTCCCGAGCCCCTGATCCGGATCAACACGGACGCGGCAACCCACTACGCATCCGGCTGGAATGAGGCGGAGGCCTGGGATGCCTATGCCGA
>JAEWIJ010000002.1 GCA_023387235.1 Pseudomonadota bacterium | reverse complement strand
GGGTCCTCGCCGGCGAGCAGCATGGGATTGTCGCCGACGACGGCTAGGCGCGCCGTGTTGTTGTCGAACGCCTTGCCGATCCCTTCGTAGAGCCAACTCGCGGCCCGGTCGAAGCTCGCATCGGGCGCATTGCGATAGCGCGCGAGCGTGATCTCCTCGTCGGATAGGAGCGTCGTGACGAGACCGGCGCCGGCCTTGTAGGCGTGCTCGGCAATGCGGCGCACGAGCGGCAGCGCGGTGACCGGCGCGGTGAGGAACAGATCCTGGCCGGGCTGGAGCTGCAAGCCGACCTGCACGGCCACCTCGGCGAGGCGGTCGAGCTTCACGGGATTGATGGCGGTCGTGTCGTTTCGTGTGGACGTGGACATGCCTGACTGCCTTGAAGCGCTAGGGTTTCTGCTGCGAGTATAGCCGGTGATGGGGCAGCTAGCGCCCCTGAGCGGCTTCAAAAATCACTGATGCGCAGCTTATACCCTCGGCGCCGGGACACCGCGGTCTGCGGCAATCGGCCCTGAGGCGGAAATTACCTGAAGGGGGCGCGCTCGAGGCGGATTCGCGGATAGTGGGTCACGCCGGGGAAGTAGTGCCGTGTGCCGGGCCTGCTGCTGGTCATGCGCGTCGTGAAGCCGTGGAAGTAGCGGCCGCGACCCGACGCGGTCGCCAGGGGTTCTTTCTGGATATTGTAGTCGGAAAGGGTGCGCGGCCCGCTCTTGGCCCCGCTCTTGGCCATGCTCGGCGAGGGCAGGGCGAGGTACAGAAGGGCGAGGATCGCAGTTGCGGTGCGGATCATGTGGTGGCCTCAATAGGCTGTGAGGCTCGACCATGGAGCCGTATCATGGGTCGCGCTGGCGCACGGGAAGGTTCAGTGGAGAAATCTCATGGCGTTCGAAGGAAGCTGTCATTGCGGCGCCGTCCGCTTCTCGGTCGATGCCGAACCGCCGGGAAGTGCTCTCAGCTGCAACTGTTCACACTGCCGTAGGAAGGGTTTCCTGCTGGCCTTCTTTCCCGCCGGGGCGTTCACGCTCCTCAGCGGCGCCGAGGCACTGAGGCCCTACACGTTCAACACGCACAAGATCGAGCATCAGTTCTGCACGACGTGCGGCACCGAGCCGTTCGCGTACGGGAGCGGTCCCGATGGCTCCGCAGTGCGTGCCATAAATCTGCGGTGCGTGCCGTCGATCGATCTCGGCAAGCTGACGCTTCAGGAGGTCGACGGCGCGAGCGCGTAGCGGCTACGTCTCGTCCTCTTCCTCCGGTGGATCGCTGAATTCGACGCCCATGGTCTCGCCTCGCCGCCACGCGACTTTCGCGATGTAGCTCCGGCCGGAATGCACATCGAGGAGCGTGAACTCCTGCGGAAGACCGACGGTAGTCGGGACTTCGAGGCGTGCACCTGCGACAGAAAGATTGCGGATGACGCAGTCTACGACCGAGTTTCCGTCCGCGAAGATGATCTTTCCACTCTTGAGTACCCGTTGGCGCCGGATAATGCGCTTTTCTTCTTCGTTGTTCATGCTTCTTGCTGCTCGATCACGCGCAGGTGATACGAGCAGCGCGGCCGATCGTTCCATCAAAAATGTTAACCGGCTGCTATGCGTCGAGTGTTTCCGGGCCGCGTTTGACACCCGCACGGTGCCTCTTTAGCGTGCCTGAATGGAGCGACCGAGCGCTCCGGGAAAGGTCCCCCTATGACCGAGACGACAGGCGGCGACGAGAGCCGCCGCGAGGGGCTGCACTTCATCTACTTCGCGGATCCCATGTGCTCGTGGTGCTATGGCTTCGCGCCCGTGATCCGCACGCTGGCCGACCGGTTCGAAGGTCGGCTGCCCGTGCGCATGGTCATGGGCGGTCTCAGGGCCGGCAACACCAAGGAAATGACCGAGAAGGACCGCGAGTACATCCGCGGCGCCTGGACGCGCGTCGGCGAGGCATCGGGCCAGCCGTTCGATTTCTCATTCTTCGAGCGCGAGCACTTCGTCTACGACACGGAGCCCGCTTGCCGCGCCGTCGTCACCATGCGCCGCCTCGCGCCGGAGAACGCGCTCGCCTTCAAGGCCCGTGTCTCGCGCGCCTTCTACGGCGAGAACCAGGACACGACCGACGCGAAAGTGCTCGCTGCGCTGGCGCCGGAGTTCGGCATCGAGGCCGAGCGCTTCGAGCTCGAGATGCTTTCGGCGGACGCGCGCAACGAAACCTTCCGCGATTTCCTCACGAGCCAGCAGGCCGGCGTGCAGGGCTTCCCGCTGCTCGCGGCCGGCACCGAGGCCGGCGGCTATGCGCTCGTCACGAACGGCTTTCGTCCTTTGGACGGACTTCCCGAAGCGATCGAGAGCTGGCTCGATGCTGGGGCACCCGTCCAGCAGGCCACGCCATCCCAGTAACTCCGAGCCCATATCGATGAACAAGCATACGTCCGCCGACAAGACCCTGCCGGTCAGCCGCTTTCCGGTCCCGAAGCTCAAGGACATGCCGCCGGATATCCGCGCGCGCATCGAGGCCGTGCAGGAGAAGTCGGGCTTTATCCCGAATGTCTTTCTCGTGCTCGCGCATCGCCCCGACGAGTTCCGCGCCTTCATGGCCTATCACGATACGCTCATGGACAAGGCCGAGGGGCTGACCAAGGCCGAGCGCGAGATGATCGTCGTCGCGACGAGTGCGGCGAACCAGTGCCAGTACTGCGTGATCGCGCACGGCGCCATTCTGCGCATCCGCGCGAAGAATCCGCTCGTCGCCGACCAGATCGCGATCAACTACCGCAAGGCCGACATCACGCCGCGTCAGCGCGCCATGCTCGACTTCGCGATGAAGGTCGCGCTCGAGGCGCAGGCGGTGGGCGACGATGATTTCAAGGCGCTGAAGAAGCAGGGCTTCGGTGACGACGAGATCTGGGATATCGGTGCCATCGCCGCGTTCTTCGCGCTCTCGAACCGCATGGCCAATCTCACCGCCATGCGACCGAACGACGAATTCTTCAAAATGGGGCGGTGACTCTTTTCCCTCTCCCCGTGAAGGACGGGGAGAGGGAAGGTCAGGCGCTTCCGCGTGTGCTCACCAGCGGCCGAAAACCGTATCGCGCCAGTCGCGCGTCTCGCGGGTGCGCTGAGGCGGCGGCGCGGCAACGCGCTGCGGCTCGGGCGAGGCGTGGACAGCCGGAGCAGCAGGCCGCACGGCGGCGACGCGCGGCCGTCCCGAACGGTCGCGCTCGAGGCGCTCGTCATAAGCCGCAATCGTCGACTGGCTCTGCTTCGGGCGGATGTGAACGACGCGGAAGCCGTGCGACTTGAGCTCCGCCAGCATCTGGCGGATGCCGTGCGCCGTCGAGGGCTGGATGTCGTGGAAGAGGATGATGCCCTTCTTCTTCTCCTTCAGGCCGCGCATCACATTGCTGATCATGCGCGCCGGACTCTTGGTGCGAAAGTCGTGCGAGTCGACATCGATGGAGATGTTGGCGATGTCGCGGCTCTTCAGATAGGCCTGCCCGCTGCCCGGATCGCTCAGATAGGGAAAGCGGAAAAACGGTGCCGTCGGCCCGCCGAGCGCGAGCTGCGTGGCGCTGATCGCAAGCTCGATCTGGGATTCGATCTGCGCTGCACTGCTGCGCCCGAGGTTCGCGTGCGACCACGTATGCGTGCCGATCGTGTGGCCGTGCCGGCCGACCTCCCGCAACTGGTTCGGGAAGCTCAGCGCGCGCTGGCCGAGGATGAAGAACGTCGCCTTCGTGCAGTGCTCGTCCAGCGCGTCCAGGATCATCGGCGTGAAGGTCGGGTGCGGGCCGTCGTCGAAGGTGAGCACGACCTCGCCGTCCTGGAGGAAATCGTGGTCGCGATACTGCAGGCGGCCGAAGCGCGGGCCCCCGGTCGCATCGATCTCGATGACGCGGGACACGCCGAGCGCATTCGGGCCTGGCTGGCACTTGGCGGTCCCGCCGGATCCCTGCTGGGCGGCGAGCGGCGGCGCCCCGAGAATGCCGCCGGCAATTGCCATGGTCATGGTCGTGAAGACCGCAAGGGTCCACCGTGTGACCCGCCCCGTCCTCATCATCTCTGCCCCTCCCGGTGCCGCAATTCGAACTGGCCTGCCCTCTGCAGGGTTCGTGCCGGTCCGTAAGCGGTTAGGTGTGCCCGCGCGGCCGCGTGAATCACGTCGGCCAGCGCTCAATCGGAGCGGACTATGCCCATATCACGGATGAATATCCAATGACCGAGAAGCCGCGCCTTGTGTGCGATCGACGCTAAAATCGGGACAAAAGGCACGGAAACCTGCGGACGTTGCGTAGGCGCAACGGTTCCGCGGCCGGGATGTTGCCGAAGAACCAACGGCTTTGACCTTCGGGCGACAGCCACGGCATATGTGGCGAAGTGGTGCGGCTGGTCACCTATTGTCCACATTTTCGGGCCTAGTATCCGGCCATCCGAATACAATCGTCTAGTTGTGAGGCCGAGGGATGCGCACGGGGTTCAGCAGTTCATGCCTGACGGCAAAGGCATGGCTCGGGGTGGCGCTGGCCGCCCTGGTGGCGGTATCGCTGGCCCAGGTGCCGGCGGATGCGCGGCCGTCGTCGTCCAAGTCGAACGATCCGGCTGTCGCCTTCATGGAGCAGGTGGGGCGCGATCTGCTGGCGGGGGCGCGGACCCAGTCGCCGATCCTGCTGTCCAACGCAGTCAAGCGCTACGGCGACGTCAACTACATCGGCCACTATTCGCTCGGCACTTACCGCGCCAAGCTCTCGCAGGCCGATCGCCCGAACTATCTCAACGGCATGGTCCGCTTCATTGGGCGCTATGCCGCGAGCCAGGTGCCCAAGTATCCCGTGGTGAAGTACGAGATCATGAGCCCGAGCATTCAGGGCGGCTCCGGCATCATGGTCGACAGCAAAATCACGATGCGCGACGGCTCGGAGTACGAGGTGCGCTGGCTGCTGGTGAAGGTCGGAAGCACGTACCGGGTGCGCGACGCGATGGTCTACGGCTTCTGGATCACGCCGTTCCTGAAGCAGCTCTTCGAGACCTATATCGGCGAGCAGGGCGGTGACGTGAAGGCGCTCGTCGTCGTGCTCAATCGCTGATCCTGTCAGCCTTATCCGAAATGCAAAAGCGCTGGCCGCCTCGAGCAGCCGGCGCTTGTTGTGTGTCGGGGGGGCCGCGCGATGCAGCCGATCAGAGCCAATCGCTGTCGGCCGCGGCGCGGCGCTCGTGGTCGGCGATGGCGTCGGCGTACTTCAAGGTGAGCGAGATGTCGTCGGTGCCGTCGATGAGGCACTGCTTGCGGAAGCTGTCGATCTCGAAGCTCTGCGTCCAGTTGTCGGGGCCTGTCACGGTCTGCGCTTCGAGGTCGACGGTGATGCGGGCATCGGGCCGCTTCGCCAGGTGATCGATCATCTCGCGAATGCGCTCGGCGGGGAGCCGGATCGGCAGGGCGCCGTTCTGAAAGCTGTTGTTGTGGAAGATGTCGCCGAAGCTCGGCGCGATGAAGACGCGGAAGCCGTTGTCGACGAGCACGGACACGGCGTGCTCGCGGCTCGATCCACAGCCGAAATTGCGCTCGGCGATGAGGATCTCGGCGCCCTTGGCCGTCGGGGCATTGAGCGGGAAGCCTTCGCGCGGGGTGCCGTCCTCGCGGTAGCGCACGTCATTGAAGAGGTGGGCGACCTGCTCGGCGCGCGGCAGCGCCAGGAACCGCGCGGGGATGATCTGGTCCGTATCGACGTTCGGCTGGTCGATGGCGACCGCCGTCCCGCTGAGGCGGTCGAAGGGGCGGAGCTGCTGCTTGTGCTCGGTGCTCATGTTCATGTCTCCTAAGCGTCGAGCATCCGGCGGACATCGGTGAAATGTCCGGTGACGGCGGCGGCGGCGGCCATGGCGGGGCTCACGAGGTGCGTGCGCACGCCTTTGCCCTGACGGCCGACGAAGTTGCGGTTCGACGTCGAGGCAATGCGCTCGCCCGGCCGGCCGATCTCGCCGTTCATGCCGACGCACATCGAGCATCCCGCCTCGCGCCACTCGAAGCCGGCCTCGGTGAAGATCTTGTCGAGGCCTTCCGCCTCGGCCTGCTCCTTGATGATGCCGGAGCCGGGCACGATCCAGCTCGGGATCTGCGTCTTGCGGCCCTTGGCGACGGCGGCTGCCATGCGCAGGTCCTCGATGCGGCTGTTCGTGCACGAGCCGATGAACACGCGGTCGACAGGGATCTCGGCGATCGGCGTGCCGGGTTCGAGACCCATGTAGGCGAGCGCGCGGGCCTGCCCGTCGCGGCGGGCGGCATCGGCAGCCGATGCCGGATCGGGCACGGCTTCCGTGACGGGCGCTGCGTCCTCGGGGCTCGTGCCCCACGTGACCATGGGCGCGATATCGGGCCCGGAGAGCGTCACCTCCCGGTCGAACGTGGCGCCGTCATCGCTCGGCAGTGTGCGCCAGAAGGCGAGCGCGCGGTCCCAGGCCTCGCCTTTAGGCGCATAGGGCCGTCCCGCGATGAACTCGTAGGTCTTGTCGTCGGGCGCGATCATGCCGGCGCGGCCGCCGCCCTCGATGGACATGTTGCAGAGCGTGAGCCGCCCCTCGATCGAGAGCTGGCGGATGCCGCTGCCGGCATATTCGAGCACGTGGCCGGTCCCGCCTGCCGCGCCGATCTTGGCGATGATGGCGAGAATGACGTCTTTGCCCGTGATGCCGAAGCCGAGCGCGCCGTCGATGTTGACGCGCATGGCCTTGGGCTTGCGCTGCCAGAGCGTCTGCGTCGCGAGCACGTGCGTGACTTCGGACGAGCCGATGCCGAAAGCGAGACAGCCGAGCGCGCCATGCGTGGACGTGTGGCTGTCACCGCACACGAGCGTGATGCCGGGGAGCGTGATGCCCTGCTCGGGGCCGACGACGTGAACGATGCCCTGCCGCCGGTCGCCGATGTCGAAGATGGTGACGCCGGTCGCGGCCGCGTGCTCGGTGAGGCCGGTGACCATGCGCTTGTGATTGGGGTCAGCGATCGTGGATTTGTCGCGCGTATTGGTGGGCATGTAGTGGTCGGGCGTCGCGAACGCGCGATCGGGGCGGCGGATTTTCATGCCGTTGGCGGCGAGGCGCCTGAAGGCATTGTACGAGCCGTCGTGAAGGAGATGGCGGTCGACATAGAGGAGCGTGTAGCCGTCCGGGCGGTCGATGACGACGTGGCGCCGCCAGATCTTTTCGAACATGGTCACGGGGACGGAGTCCGGACGGGCCGTTGTCGTCGCCATGCAGCGTTCCTCCGAGGTGGCTGCGCATTGCCGCCGGCCGCCCGGCGCGCGCAGACTTTAGTATTGTTCCAGTTGATGACACGAGGCGCCGCGGGCGTCCAGCCGGCCTGGGTCGGGGCTGGTCTGCACCAGGGCCGCGAGCCTGAGCTTCAGCGGCGGCGGAAGAAGCTGCCGATCCGGCCGGCCAGAGATTTCGAGCCTTCGGCCGACGGTGCAGCAGGCTCCTCGACCGCCTCTATGACGCCCGCGGCCGCCGCGTCGTCGCCGTCGCTCGCGTGAGAGATCAAGGCCGGGATGGTGTTGAACAGGCTGAGCACGGAATCATCCGCGCCCTCCGTCAGATGCTTGAGCGTCTTGTTGAAGGGAAACACCGCGAGGTCGTCGGCCATCACGACGGCCCAGCCGTGCTCGGTATCCTGCCACGTGCCGCCGTAGGTCTCGATGATGCAGGTGCCGAGATAGGAGCCGAGGTTGTCGCAGAGCTCCTCTGTCGCTTCGACGTTGCCCTGGTCGACGAGCGCCTGGATATAGCCGTCAAGCCAGCGCACCCCCGCCGCATCGAAGCCGATGTGCGGATCGTATTCCTTGCGCGCCACCTCCAGCACCATCTCGGCGTTGGCGCGGATCATGTCCTGCGGTGAGAGGTTGTTGTCGCTCATCGGTCCCGGTCGGCGCTCCCCGCTGGCGCGCTCCGGCCGGCTGGTGCGCACGCGGCCCACTATAGGGCAGGGTGTCGGCAATGGTACCCATTGACCGGCACCGGGTTAACGCGCTGCCACCCTATGTGTCGCCCATAGGCCTCGCCGGCCCGCAACGCCGGCCCGCGCCGCGAGGCGGTGACATGTCCGGACGTTTGATCTAGCTTCTCCCGGCTCCGACGAACGGACGGCAGGGGAAAGGAAACGCACCGTGCAACGGTTGAAGGGTAAGATCGCCTGGGTCACGGGCGCGGGAACGGGCATCGGCGAGGCAGGCGCGATCGGGCTCGCGGCCGAAGGGGCGCACGTCGTGCTGAGCGGGCGCCGCGCGGCGCCGCTGGAGACGGTGGCGGCCACCATCAAGAAGAGCGGCGGTTCGGCAGAGGTCATCGCGGTCGATCTGACCAAGGCGGCGGACGTCGAGAAGGCCGTCGCGGCGATCAAGGACAAGCACGGCCGCATCGATATCCTGGTCAACAATGCCGGCGTGAACATCCCCGACCGGAGCTGGCAGCGCATCTCGCCCGAGGGCATCGACACGCTCATCCACGGCAATCTCTCGAGCGCGGCCTACGTCGCGCGCGCCGTGCTGCCGCTCATGCGCGCCCAGAAGGACGGGCTCATGATCCACACGGCCTCGTGGGCGGGCCGCTATGTCGGGCCGGTGCCGGGGCCGCTCTATATCGCCTCGAAGCACGGCGTGGTCGCCATGAGCCATTCGATCAATCTCGAGGAATGCCAGCACGGCATCCGCTCGACGGTCGTCTGCCCGGGCGAGGTCGCGACCCCGATCATGGAGCAGCGCGATCCGCCGGAGCCGCCCGAGGCCCTGGCGCGGATGCTGCAGTCGGAGGATCTCGGCAACCTCATCGTCTATCTGTCTTCGCAGCCGGCGCACGTGTGCATCAACGAGGTCGTGATCAGCCCGACGCACAATCGCGGCTACATCGGCCAGATGCGCGCCCGCCAGCAGCAGCAGGAAGCCGCGCGGAAGAAATAGAGCACGACGATTTTAGAAGCCGAGGCCGCCGCCGGGTTCTCCGCGCGGCGCCATAGTGGGTGCCCTGTGTGCGCCCGAGAAGGAGCAGGAAGAATGTCGAACGAAACTCTCGATGCGGATGTGATCGTGGTCGGGGCGGGGAATGCAGCGGCATCGGCGGCACTGGCCGCGCACGACGCCGGCGCGCGCGTCATCATGCTCGAAGCGGCGACGATGGAGGAGCGCGGCGGCAACTCCACCTACACGGCCGGCGCAACGCGGCTCGTCTACAACTCCGTCGAGGATGTGACCTCACTCGTCGATCTCTCGGAAGCCGAGCTCGCGAGCATGGACTTCGGCACGTACACCGAGGAGCAGTACTTCGACGACATGTACCGCATGACGCGGTACCGCACGGACCCCGAGCTCTGCGACATCCTCGTGCACAACTCCCTTTCGACGTGGCAGTGGCTCAGAAAGCAGGGCGTGAAGTTCCAGACCTCGCAGGGCCGCCAGGCCTTCAAGGTCGATGGCAAGTTCAAGTTCTGGGGCGGGCTGTGCGTCGAGATCTGGGGCGGCGGTCCGGGGCTCGTCGATATGGAGCACGACATCTGCCAGAAGAAGGGCATCGATATCCGCTATGAGACGGCGGGCGTCTCGCTGCTGACGGACGACGCCGGCCGCGTGATGGGCGTGAAGGTGCGCCACAAGGGCAAGACGACCGATCTGCGCGCGGGCGCGGTCGTGCTCGCGTGCGGCGGTTTTGAATCCAATGCCGAGATGCGTGCGCGCTACATGGGACCGGGCTGGGAGCTCGCGAAGGTGCGTGGCACCCGCTACAACACTGGCGGCGGCATCAAGATGGCGCTCGACATCGGCGCCATGCCGTGGGGACACTGGTCGAGCGGGCACGCCGTCGGCTGGGATTACAACGCGCCGCCCTTCGGCGATCTCTCGGTCGGCGACAATTTCCAGAAGCACAGCTATCCGCTCGGCATCATGGTCAATGCGCGCGGCGAGCGCTTCGTCGATGAAGGCTTCGACTTCCGCAACTACACGTACGCGCGCTATGGCCACGTGATCAAGGATCAGCCCGACATGATGGCGTGGCAGATCTTCGACAAGAAGGTGCTGAGCCTGCTGCGTGACGAGTACCGCATTCGCCGCGTGACGAAGGTCTCGGCGAATACCCTCGAGGAGCTGGTCAAGAAGCTCGAAGGCGTCGACGCCGAGAAGTGCCTCGCGGAGCTGAAGGCGTACAACGCGGCGGTGATGACGGACGTACCGTTCAATCCGGCGGTCAAGGACGGGCGCGGCACGCGTGGTCTCAAGGTTGCGAAATCGAACTGGGCGAATGTGCTCGATGAGCCGCCGTACGAAGCCTATCAGGTGACGTGCGGGCTGACCTTCACGTTCGGCGGCCTGAAGATTTCCACGGGCTGCGAGGTCGAGGATACGGCGGGGCAGGCCATCCCTGGCCTGTTTGCCGCCGGCGAGCTTGTCGGCGGGCTCTTCTATCACAACTACCCAGGCGGCACGGGGCTCACGTCCGGCGCCGTGTTCGGCAAGATCGCCGGCGAGGGTGCTGCCGGCTTCGCCCTCGGCGAAGGGCAGCGCGCGGGTTGAGCGTTCGCGCGATCGGCCTACTTCCCCTTCTCTTCGTTTCTGCGACGGGGAGAAGGGACAAGAGCTTCTACGCTCCGGCGCCGGACTTCTGACGTCCGATCTGGAGGTTCATCGGCCCGAGCAGATCCGGTGCTGGAGAGGGCGCCTCGCGGCTCATGCGCATGAAGGCCTCCAGACGAAGCGTGTCCTCGTAGCTGTCGAGCCGGTAGATCAGCTCGTCCCTGATCTCGAACACGAGGCGGCGCGAGCCCTCGATGATGTTGCCCGTCGCACGGTGCCGGTAGCGGAAATTGACCTGCGCGCGCACGATGTCGTCCTCGACTGCGACGATCGTCGGTTCGTAGGCGAGGTAGTCGAACTCGGCGAGCATGGCATAGCCGAGGTCGCGGCACGCTTCAGGGCCGCGATAGACGCCTGCGAGTGGCGAGGCATCGCGTCCGTTGTGGATCGTATAGCAGACGTCGGGATGCCCGTGCGCCACGGCCATCTCGAGATCCTGCACGCTCCAGTAGGCGAGGAACGAGGCAACGACCGACCTGCTATCCATTCCAACACCTCCGCGCGGCGCTCAGCGTACGCATTTAGCTCATCGTCCGGAACCGTGCTTCTCGCGCCTCGTAAGCATCGGCATAACGGCAAGCTCGTTGTTTGCCATGCGTTGTGTTGTCATGCGCATGAACGCCTCCAGGCGCGGCGCGTCCTCGTAGATGTCGATGCGCGTGATGAGGTCGCCACGTACCTCGAAAACGGAGCGCTGCGAGCCCTCGATCACATTTCCGGTCGCACGGTGCCGGAGGCGGCTGAAAACATGGACGTGGACAGCGGGCCCCACCGCGCTGAGGATCGTCGGCTCGTAGCGGATGTAGTCGAACTCGGCGAGCACGGAGTAGCCGAGATCGCGACAGCTATCGATCCCGTGATAGCTCCCAGAAAATGGCAGGGCGTCCCGTCCGTTGTGCAGCGTGTAGACGATCTCGGGATGCAGATGCGCGAGCGCCATCTCGAGGTCCTGCACGCTCCAGCACGCGTAGAACGAGGCAACGACCGACCTGTTGTCCATCCCTCGTCCTCCCTGCATGATTGCCGCCGCCGATACGTGGCAAGAGCGCGTTCTCGGGCCTAGTTCGATGATCCCTGCTTCTCGCGCTTCGGCAGAGCCGGGGAGTTCACGAGTTGGTCGGATGCCAGCCGGAACTTGGTCAGGCGCATGAAAGCTTCGACGAGCTGAGCGTCATGATATCCGTCGATACGCACGATACGGTTGCCCCTCACCCGGAAGACGAGGCGCCGCGTGCCTTCGAGGACCCCACCCGTGCGTCGGTGCTGGTAGGCGAAGCGTATCTGTGCGCGGACGACATTCCCTCTCACGCTGACGATGGTCGGCTCGTATCTGAGGTAGTCGAACTCCTGGAGGATGGAGAACATGGTGTCGCGGCAGGCCTCTCTGCCGCGCCACACGCCGCCGAACGGCAAGTCCGCGCTCACCACGTGCAGCTTGTAGACGATGCCTTCATGGAAGAGCGCGGTTGTCAGCTCGACATCCTGGGCACCCCAGTAGGCAAAAAAGTCCTCGACAACCTCGCGGCTGCTCATTCTCTCATCCCCACGCGCATGACTTCCCCCGAAATTGAACGTACATTACTCCGCTCAAATATCAACGGTTTCATCGTCGCAGACCGGGAGTGAGAGAGCAGCCAGCTAGCGCAACCGGCGGGCATTTGGCCCGGGCTGCGGCGGAGCCGTATGCCCCGAAACCGGGAAATCTGCAAAATCAAATAATTGGGATATGGGCCGCTGCCTGTTTTGGCAGCAATCCTTCAAGTCTGGGATCGCGATAGCACTCGATGCCGCGCGCGTACGGTACGAACCCGGATCGGATATAGAAGGTCAGCGCTTCGGGGTGGTCATTTGTGCACGTATGGACCCAGAAGCGGTCGATGCCCGGTGCGCGGTCCCAGGCCCTCTCGATCGCCCGGTTCATGAGAAAGCGCCCGGCGCCGACGCCGATCGCCTCGGGGACGACACCAAAGAAGGAGAGCTCGCAGGCCCGCTCGGCACGGAAGTCGAGCTGGAGGAGGCCGATCTCGTCCGTCCCGGCGTGCAGTGTGTAGGTTTCGAGAGCGTCGGATGCCAGGGCATTGCCGAGATCGGTGTCGCTGCGCCGAAGCTGTGAGGCCCACAGCCATGCTTCGCCAACCAGGCGGAACACCCGGCGGAACGCCGCGACGTCGCCCGGCATGCGCTTCAGCGAGAGCCCGGCAGCGGTATCGGGACGGAGCAGCGGCGGCGCGCGCATCTCGAGGTAGGTCACAACCTCGGCGATCCACCCAGGGGGCAGCATCTGCAACGGTGGTGGTGCGCCGGCGGGCTCTCCCTGTTGGCTCATAGCGCCGCTCTCATCGCTGCTGTCCTTCACCCGAGGTTCGATGGCTCCGAGGTCGCAGCCACGAGAGCCTGATCGGTCGAGATGGAAGCGCTGGCGCTTTCATCGAGAGCGTGAATCAGTCTCTCAAACAATAAACTAGAGCACGCTGGACGACGGCCGTTGATTCCATCCAACGCTGACGTGCTCTAGGCCGGCTCCTCGCCGTCGCGTGGCGCTGTGGCCGCCCTGATGCGTCTGCCCGGCACTTCCGGTGGGGCCACCAACTGGTTCGACGCTTCCCGTTGCTGCGTGAGCCGCATGAAAGACTCGACCAATCCGGCATCGTGATGCTCGTCGACTTGCGTGATCAGGCCGTTCGCGATGGTGAATACCATCCGTTTGGTACCCGACAGGAGCCCGCCGGTCCGCCGATGATGATAGCGAAAGTGCACCTGCGATCGAACGGTGTTGCCGTCCTCCCCGAGAACAGTCGGCTCATAGGCGAGATAGTCGAATTCGGCCAGGACCATATACAGAACGTCGCGGCACTTCTCCCGGCCGCGCGTCTCGCCGCCATGGGGCACGGAAGCATTCGACAAATAGAGGTTATACACGACGTCGTCCGATGCCAGCGAAAGCGCCATCTCGACATCCTGCGCCTGCCAGTATCCGAAGAACGCCTCTACGACAGTTCGATTGCTCATACCTCACCAACCGGCCTCACCAACCGGGCGTGTCCACCACGCGAGAGTTGGCGCCTTCCCGCGGCGATCGACGGATCTCGAGTGCACTTGAGCAGCCTGCTCGATCAGATCACGAATCGCAGTGCTCCTTGCCGCAGCCCTCCGTCGGTCGCTCATCGAGCGTCTCCTTGTCGGGCACGTCCGCCGCCATGCGCACCGGCACGCGCGTGTCCTCGTTCGGGGTCCGCCGCGGTGGAATTTCGGGAGGATGCACGATCTGATTTGTGGCTTCGCGATGCTGCGCCAGTCGCATGAAGGATTCGACCATCCCGCGGTCCAGAAACTCCTCGCACCGCACCATCATGCCGTCCTGCATCGTTATGACGGTGCGCATCGAGCCTTCGAGATCGGTGCCGGTGCGGCGGTGATGAAGCCGGAACTGCGTCTGGACTCGAACCACGTCACCCTCGACGCCGACGATCACCTGCTCCCATTTCAGATAATCGTAGTGCTCGATCATCTGGTAGAAGGCTTCCATCATCGCCTCCCGGCCGTGCCGCACTCCTGCAAACGGCGCCAGGTCCTCGTCGATGTACAGCACATAGACGACATCGTCGGCCACGAACTCGAAGGCGGACTCGACGTCTTGCGTAGCCCAGCGTCTCAGGGTTTCTGCAACAATCTCACGCGCACCCATCCCCAAACTCCAAAAACTAATCTCTATGCATCGAACGTATAGTGCCCGTTACAATTGTCAAAACGCCCGGGCGGAGCCAAGCGAGGCCGCGCTTTTCGGCCGGCGGGACATACGCTACCGTACCTGCGATCTTCTCCCGCGACCGCAACAAAAGATGAACGGAGCAACGCCATGGATCTCGGCATCAAGGGCAGGACGGCCATTGTCTGCGCGGCCTCGAAGGGCCTCGGAAAAGGCGTTGCCCTGGCACTCGCGCAAGAGGGTGTGAACCTCTACATCACCGCCCGCACGAAAGGCGACATCGAGGCGGCGGCCGACGAGATCCGCAAGGCGACCGGCGTCAATGTCACTCCGATCGCGGGCGACATCACCACCGACGAAGGCCGCAAGCAGGTGCTCGCCGCGTGCCCCAATCCCGACATCCTGATCAACAACGCCGGTGGCCCGCCGCCCGGCGATTTCAAGGACTTCACGCTCGACGACTGGCGCAAGGCCGTCGAGTGGAACATGATCACGCCGATCGCGCTGATCAAATCCACGGTCTATGGCATGATGGATCGCGGTTTCGGCCGCATCGTCAACATCACCTCGCAGTCCGTGAAGGCGCCGATCGCCTCGCTCGAGCTCTCGAACGGCGCGCGCACGGGCCTCACCGGCGCCATCGCCATCATCGCGCGCAAGGCCGTGCGCAACAACGTGACGATCAACAACATCCTGCCGGGGCCCTTCGACACCGACCGCCTGCGCGGCACGAGCAAGAAGATGGCCGAGACGCGTGGCGTTCCCGTCGAGCAGGTCTCGGAGGAGCGCAAGAAGGCCATTCCGGCCGGGCGCTTCGGCAATACCGTCGAGTTCGGCGCCGCGACGGCGTTCCTGTGCTCGCAGCACGCGGGCTTCATCACCGGCCAGAATCTTCTGCTCGACGGCGGCATCTTCCCGGGCTCGATGTAAGCACGACCACCTGCGCCTCGCGCGTCGGGCCACGCCAATTGTCCACGGTACTGGGCTGGGTAGGTATCCCGCCGCCACGCGCGAAGTAGTGTCGCGCCCCTGGCGCGAGCGAGGCTGCCGCCTCGCGCTCCGCCCGGGGGACACCCCCGGAGCCCCCGTCTTTTTATGGATTTGGAGATCACCGCGAGCGCAACAGATTCCATCTCCCCGTCCTTACGGGGAGAAGGTTAGGATGAGGGGCGGCGGCATACACCGGTGTTTGTG
>JAEWIJ010000285.1 GCA_023387235.1 Pseudomonadota bacterium | reverse complement strand
CAATCTTGTGAAGCGCGATGTCCGCGTGCTCCGCGGCGCTGAAGTCGTCGGTGCGCATGGATCTCGCGGCGTGCAAGCGGTGGAGGTGCAGGATGCCTCCGGGCGCCGCCACATAATCTCCTGCGATGCCCTTGCCATGTCCGGCGGCTGGTCGCCAGTCACGCATCTGACAAGCCACCTCGGCGGCCGGCCTCTGTGGAACGACGCGCTCGCCGCTTTCGTCCCTGGCACACTGCCATCCGGCATGAGCGTTGCCGGCGCCGCGAACGGCGTCATGACGCTCGCGGCGTGCCTCGCCACCGGACGCGATGCCGGCGCCGAAGTTGCGAGCGCACTCGGACGAGCTGTTCCAACGACGACGCTCCCGAAAGCCGATGATGAGCCGGCAGCCGTACGCGCGCTGTGGCATGTCGCAGGTGGACGCGGGCCGGCGTTCGTGGACTTCCAGAACGACGTGACGGCCAAGGATGTCGGGCTCGCCAGCCGCGAAGGCTACCGCTCCGTCGAGCTTCTGAAGCGCTATACCACGCTCGGCATGGCCACCGACCAGGGCAAGACATCGAACGTCAACGGCCTCGCCATTCTCGCCTCGGAGCGCGCGCAGACAATCCCGAGCGTGGGCACGACGCTCAATCGCCCGCCCTACACGCCGGTCGCCATCGGCGCTCTTGCCGGCCATCATCGCGGCAAGGAATTCCGGCCGACGCGTCTGTCTCCACTGCACGTGTGGGCGGAGGCGCATAGTGCCGTATTCATCGAATCGGGCGCGTGGCTGCGTGCTTCGTGGTTTCCGCGACCCGGCGAGAAGGACTGGCTCGAAAGCGCGTCGCGCGAAGTCCGCGCTGTTCGCACGGCCGTGGGTCTGACGGACGTATCGACCCTCGGCAAGATCGATATTCAGGGCGCCGATGCAGCGACGTTCCTCGATCGCGTGTACTGCAATACGTTCTCGACGCTCGCCGTTGGCAAGGCGCGCTACGGCGTGATGCTTCGTGAGGACGGCTTCGTCATGGACGACGGCACGACCTCGCGGCTCGCATCGGACCATTTCGTCATGACGACGACCAGCGCTAATGCGGTTGGCATCATGCGGCATCTCGAGTTCTGTCATCAGGGCCTGTGGCCGGATCTCGATGTGCAGATGGCCAGCATTTCCGAGCAGTGGGCGCAGATGGCGATCGCAGGCCCGCGTTCACGCGCAACGCTCGCACGCATCGTCGATCGTCAGCACGACATATCCGATGCGGCATTTCCTTATCTGACTGCGCGCGAGATTACGGTGGTGGGCGGCGCGCGCGCGCGCCTCTTTCGCATCTCGTACTCCGGTGAACTTGCGTACGAGCTGGCCGTGCCCGCGGGTATCGGCTCGGCAGTCGCTGATGCGATCATGGAGGCCGGCGCGGATCTAGGCATTCAGCCGTACGGACTCGAGGCCATGGGCATCATGCGCATCGAGAAGGGCCACGTCGCCGGCAATGAGATCAACGGCCAGACGACGGCGCGCGATCTCGGTCTCGGCAAGATGATGTCGAAGAAGAAGGGCTATATCGGCCGCGTGCTCGCCGAGCGGCCCGCGCTGGTTGCGGAGAATCGCTGGGGACTCGTCGGCCTGAAGGCGATCGATTGGACGGCACGTATGCGCGCTGGTGCGCATCTCATTCCGATCGGCGCGGCGGCCACCACGGCCAACGATCTTGGATACGTGACATCGGTTGCTTACTCGCCGACATTCGAGCGCTGGATCGGGCTCGGCCTGATTTCAGGCGGCGCAGCGAAGCTCGGCACGCGCGTGCGGCTCGTCGATCTGCTACGCGGCAGCGATATCGAGGCCGAAGTTTGCGATCCCGTGTTCTACGATCCCAAGGGAGGACGGCTCCATGGCTGATCGCAATGTCCTCGGCCAGTCCGCACTGACAGGCCTCGCCATCCCCGGGCCACTCGGCGCCGCGACCGCAGTTCCCGGCGTGCGCATCCGAGAGATCACGGACTTCGCGGCAATCGGCGTGATCGCGCGGCGAAGAAAATCCGCCGAGGTTGCCGAGATCCTCTCACGCCATTTCGGAGGTCCGGTTGCCGATGCGTCCCAGCGCGCCGGAACTACCCGCCTGTCGGCTGTCGGAACGGCGCCGGGCCAATGGCTTGTCGTTGGCCGCGGCGACAGCGTGGCGCTTTTGGAAAGCCTGCGCGCGGATCTCTCAAATCACGCCGCTGTAACCGATCAGGGCGATGGCCGGCTGATTGTCGAAATCGCCGGTCCGTGCGCACGCGATACGCTCGCGAAGGGTATCGCCATCGATCTCGATGCAAGCGCCTTCAAGGTTGGCGATGCTGCGCAGACGAGCACCGCACACATCGGCCTGCAAATCGCGCTCGTCGACGACACACCGACATTCGAGATCATCTCGGCGCGCAGCACGGCAGGAAACTTGTGGTCGTGGCTCGTCGCGTCCGCGGCCGAATACGGGATCGAGGTCGTCTAGCGGGACGTGGATTTGGCGCCCGGCGGAAGCAGTGTGAATTGCAGCAGCAGATTGCGCTGCAGGAACTTGTTGTAGTTGTCGTCCGACATGAGGGTGATCACAGTCTCGCCGGTCGGCGCCTTGTGAACGGCAACGGCCTCCATGTTGTCGATCTCGTAGCTCATGTCCGAGAAGATGAGCGTTTCGCCCTCGATGACACGCCCCGGCTTGAGCTCATCCGCCGGAACAAGGCGCAGGCGCATCTTGACTCCTTCGGACATGCGGAATCGCCGCTCGAGGATCACCACCGATCCATCGTCGAGCGACGCCGCTCCTGTCAGGGCAAAGCCGCCGATATCCTTGAAGGCGAGCTGCTTCGGTGCGCCCGTGCCCAGCAGCCAGCCCGTATGATGATCATTCGCATCTCGAAGGTCCTCGGCGAAAGTAACGATCGCGCCGCGGAACGGACCACCCCGCAGAACGGTAAGGGCTTCGAGCCCCGTGTTGCTTTTCGTGCGGCGCGCGCCGGGCGGAAGCGTGACGAGGCTTGTCGCCTTTCCGAGCTCGCCGTTGAGAACGGTGTGCCGCGCGATGCGGCGATTGCGCTCGAAGGCGACAAGTGCCACGCCGCTCTTGAGCGTTCCGGAAAGGAGCGCAAGGTCTTCCGCATCGGCGTCACGCTTCCGCGTGAGCGGTTTTCCATTGAGCGCGAGGATGGGCCCCATGCGCGCCTTCCCGATACCACTCGGCGCCTTGCCAGCGTGCTCGATTTCGCCCGACAGCCAATGTCCCTGATCCGAGACGGCAAGAAGGCGGCGCCCATCCGGCGAGACGATCAGGCCGGAAAAACCTCCGAAGCGCGTGTCGGATGAAGACATCACGAGGCCGCCACGGAATTCGAGCCGGCCGAACTGTTTCGTGCTGCCGAACCCGCGCTGATAATTCTCGATGCGTCGCGCGGTCACCTGGATATCGGAGACGCCGTCGTTCGCAGTTGGTGACTGCTGCGCGAAAGCCGACGATACCGGATTGACCAGCACGCTCGCGGTCAAGGCGACAACCGCGAGACGCGAGACGCGATAGGCGTGCCAACGAAACGTCTCAGATCTCATGGATGGATCCTGCAAACCGAATGCATCATGCGCCGGATAGGAAAAGCGCCGGCACTTCCCGCACCGGCGCCTCGAAAACACGTCCAGCACAGAAGCCGACTACCGACGCCCACCCGCCGCTGCGCGGCCACGTCCTTCGCCATGAGCCGGCCCGGTCGTCTCCTCGAACAACTCGACGAGCTTGTCGGTCATGGCGCCGGCGAGCTCGGTCGGGTCGGTGATCGTCACGGCGCGGCGATAGTAACGCGTCACGTCGTGGCCGATGCCTATCGCGATCAGCTCCACGGGCGACTTGGTCTCGATCTCCTCGATCACCTGGCGCAAATGTCGCTCGAGGTAGCAACCCGTATTCACCGACAGCGTCGAATCATCGACCGGCGCACCGTCGGAGATCATCATGAGAATGCGGCGGTGCTCGGACCGGCCGAGCAGGCGGTTGTGCGCCCAGGCGAGCGCCTCGCCGTCGATATTCTCCTTGAGCAGGCCCTCTCGCATCATCAATGCGAGCGATTGCTTGGAGCGCCGCCAGGGCGCGTCGGCCCGTTTGTAGACGATATGGCGCAGATCATTGAGGCGACCCGGCGCAGCGGGCTTGCCGGCAGCGAGCCACGCCTCGCGCGACTGTCCGCCCTTCCAGGCCCGCGTCGTGAAGCCGAGGATCTCGACCTTGACGCCGCAGCGCTCCAGCGTGCGCGCGAGAATATCGGCGCAGCAGGCCGCGACCATGATCGGCCGCCCGCGCATGGAGCCCGAGTTGTCGATCAACAGCGTCACGACGGTATCGCGGAAGTCGGTATCGCGCTCGTGCTTGAAAGAAAGCGCGTGCATGGGATCGATCACGACGCGTGTGAGGCGTGCGGTATCGAGCAGGCCCTCCTCGAGGTCGAAATCCCAGGCGCGGTTCTGCTGCGCGAGCAGCTTGCGCTGGAGCTTGTTGGCGAGCCGGGAGACGGCGCTGGAGAGATTGCGCAGCTCCTTGTCGAGGAATGCGCGCAGGCGCTCGAGCTCGTCGGGAGTGGAAAGTTCGGCCGCCTCGATCTCCTCGTCGAAGGTCTTGTTGAAGACCTTGTAGCCGAAGCGCTCCGGATCATCGAGGACGTTGGTATTGGGCCGCCAGGGCTCGTTCGTCTCCGCACTCTCGTCGCCTTCGGCGTCGAGGTCGAAGTCCTCGGTCTCGCCGGCGTCGGAGGCCTCGGTGGTCTCACCCTCCTCGCCCTCGGCCTGCTGCTCGTCGTTCGCCTGTTCGTCGGACTCGGCGCTGTCCTCGCTGTCCTGCGTCTCGGACTCGCCGCCGTCGGGCTGCTGCTCGTCGTCGCTCTCGCCCTCCTCCTTCTCGCCGTCGGCAAGCTCCTCGGAGAGCTCGAGATCGCGCAGCATGTCACGCATCAGCCGGCCGAACTTGGACTGGCTCGTGGCCGCATCACCCATGCGCTCGAGCGTCGTCGCTGCACGCTCCTCGACCCACGGGCGCCAGACATCGACCAAGGCCTGCGCCGACGCGGGCGGCTTGAGGCCCGTCAGGCGCTCGCGGACGATGAGCGAGAGGGCTTCCTCGATCGGTGCCTCAGCGCGCTCGGTAACGTGCGCGAAACGGCCGTGGGCGTACTGATCCTCGACCTTGGCGGTGAGGTTCGACGCCATGCCCTGCATGCGATTGCAGCCGATGGCCTCGACGCGTGCGCGCTCGACAGCCTCGAAAACCGTCCGCGCCGGCCCCGCGCTCGGGACGAGACGCTTGTGGACCTTCTCGTCATGCATGGCAGCCGTCAGCGCGAGGCTGTCGGCCCAGCCGCGGATGACGGCAATCTCTTTCTTGGAAGGCGCCCGCGACGGCTCGGGTAGCTGCATGGCTTTGCCGTCGAGCTCGGGCTTGCCCGGCGCGTAAGTGACCTGCATCTCATCGTCGCCCGCGATCGCGCGTGCGCAGAGGCCGAGCACGCGCTTGAACGGCTCGGTCGGTGCTTCTTTCTTCTTCGGAGGCGTGGCCACGCGGTCAGTGTCCCTTTCGGTTCCGAAGTCCGCACGGCATCACCCGGGACCGAACAGATCCGGCGGGCGACGCCGCGAATATTCGTGCGCTAGCTGAGCGCCACGTTGGCTGCGCTTTCGGGAAGCTCCTCGCCGAAGCAGCGCTGGAAGAACTCCGCGACCAGCGGCCGTTCGAGCTCGTCGCACTTGTTGAGGAACGTCATGCGGAAGGCGAAGCCGATATTGCCGAAGATCTCGGCGTTCTCGGCCCACGTCAGCACCGTGCGCGGGCTCATCACCGTCGAGAGGTCGCCATTGATGAAGGCCTGGCGCGTCAGGTCGGCGACCCGCACCATGTTGTTGACGACCTTCTTCTTGGCGTCGCTCTTCTGGAAGGCCTTGGCCTTGGAAAGAACAATGCCGACCTCGTCGTCGTGCGGTAGGTAGTTGAGCGTCGCGACGATCGACCAGCGGTCCATCTGGCCCTGGTTGATCTGCTGCGTGCCGTGATAGAGGCCCGAGGTGTCGCCGAGGCCGATCGTGTTCGTCGTCGAGAAGAGACGGAACGCGGGATGCGGCCGGATGACCTTCGACTGGTCGAGCAGCGTCAGCTTGCCGGAGACCTCGAGCACGCGCTGGATGACGAACATGACATCCGGGCGACCGGCGTCGTACTCGTCGAACACCAGCGCGACGTTATTCTGCAGCGCCCACGGCAGGATACCTTCACGGAACTCCGTGACCTGCTTGCCGTCCTTGAGCACGATCGCATCCTTGCCGATGAGATCGATGCGCGAGACGTGGCTGTCGAGGTTCACGCGCACGCACGGCCAGTTGAGCCGGGCCGCGACCTGCTCGATATGGGTCGACTTGCCGGTCCCGTGGTAGCCCTGGATCATCACGCGGCGGTTGTGCTTGAAGCCGGCGAGGATCGCGAGCGTCACCTCGCGGTTGAAAAGGTAGTCCGGATCGAGATCCGGGACGTGCGAGTCAGCTTTCGAGTAGGCCGGCACTTCCATGTCGGAATCAATGCCGAACGTCTCGCGGACCGAGACGGTCTTGTCCGGAAGGCCGGGGATGCCGGCGTTAGCTGAAGCGCGCATAGTTTCGCTGTTCCGCAGGTCCATGGAATCGCCCCCACGTGCTGTCCCGCGACGGATCGCTGATGTCTTGGGGACGATCGAGTTTGGCTGATGGGCCGGTCAAACGAGACCCGCCTGCTTGAGGTAATTATAGGCTTGTATGATCTCGCGCAACTTGTCTTCGGCGCCGCGGTCACCGCCGTTGGCATCGGGGTGATGGCGCTTCACCAGTTCCTTGAACCGCCCTTTTATTTCCGCGCCCTGAGCAGTTTCCGCTAAATTCAAGGTCTCGAATGCCTTGCGCTCCAGCGGTTTCAGGGCCCGCCGCGGTGCTTGGGGGCCCGTGCCATGCGTTACGGCATCGCTGTCATCCAGTACGTGATGGGGGTCGTGGACCCCAGCCCGGGCGAAATGCGCGTACCGGCGGGCCCTCGAATTGCCCGCATTGGGCTCGGCGAGGTTGTCCGTACCCCCCTTATCGGCCCCTAGTTTCCAGGTCGGACGGTGTCCGGTGATCGCCTCTTTGCGGAAGTCCTCGATCTCGGCGTCGCTCATGCCCGCGAAGTAGTTGTATGAGGCGTTGAACTGGCGCACGTGCTCCAGGCAGAAGTGATAGTAGTCGTTATCGCGACCGCGACCGCGTGGCGCTTTGTAGTCCCCCGGTGCCGAGCAGCCCTTCCACTGGCACGCGTGGGGATGCTCCTCGGCCTCGCGCGGCGCGGACGGTTTGACCCTGATCTGGTCGAAGTATTTCGATTCGAGCTTCATCAACTTGCCATTATGATCCAGCGCGGCCGCAGCGCACAAGATGTCACCCCGATGCCGCGGGAGTGCGTTGCTGCGCCGCCACCGAAGGAAACCTGACGCTGCCTATCGCGCCTCGCGAACCATGCTCAGGTATGTCGGATCGAACTCCGCAACCTCCTGAAGGCGCGCCCAGTCCAGAATTGAGATCGTGTGGTGCGTCCAACTTATCAAGCGTTCATGACGAAGACTTTGTATGACGCGATTCATGTGAACGACCGATAAACCAAGCACATCCGCCATTTCTGCTTGCGACAGCGGAAAATGGAAACTTCCGTCCGTGGCACGCTGCACGCCGCGCAAGCGCACATAGAGTTCGCATATCAGGTGCGCCAATTGAGACTTTCGCGATCGCCGTCCCATGGCGACGATCCACTCGCGGTGAATGGCGCCGTCCACGAGCGTGTCGAGCCAGAGCAGGCGCGTGAGGTGCGGCGCCCGCTCGGTGAGTGTCTGCAGGTCGGCATGATCGGCGAAGGCAACATGGCAGGGCGACAGCGCTACGATTCCATGATCCATGGTCTTCAGCAGAAAGGCGTGCAGGTCGACGAAATCGCCGGCCACGTGAAGGGCCGTTATCTGCCGCCCGCCGTCGGAAAGCATTTTGTAGCGGGCCGCGAAACCGTCCACGAGCAGGCTGCTGTGAACGGGACGTGAGCCGATAGCGACGATATCGTCTCCGGTCGCAAAGCGGGCCTCCTTCGTAATTACGGAAGACAGAAGGCGCGCCTCATCCTCGGAGATAGTGTCGTGCTGGCCGAGATTTAGCAGTAAGGGTTCCAGGAGCGACATTCGATCAGCGGCCAGAGAGGGGTTCCGAGCTACAAGCTGCTGAGTATACCAGCTTGAGACCGTTCGTCTTCGGACCCGCTATCGACCTGGGATCACGTCTTTTTCAGTGGTCCCTATATTTGACGTCCGCTTAACATTTGTTCTCGCGGAATGAGTTAAGCTTGATGCATCCTGGCCGGTAGTCCTCGTCCACGGCCTTCAAGAGGGCCTTAAGCAGCATGTCAGCCGATAAGCGCATCCGCGAAAAACTCATGGTCGCGTTCGAACCTACCAGGCTGGACGTCGTCAACGAGTCCCACCTGCATGCCGGACACCGCAATTCACCGGGGACGGGCGAGAGCCACTATCGGGTGCTGATCGTATCTCCGGTCTTTGCCGGTAAGTCGCGGGTCGCGCGCCATCGGATGGTGAACGACGCTCTCGCAGACGAACTCAAGGGCCGCGTCCACGCCCTGGCTCTTGCCACGTATGCCCCCGACGAACCTGTGCGCTGATACTTGGAACAGACTCCATGAGCCTCGCCCTCCTGAAAGAGCGGATTTCCCGCGAGTTCGGCACGCCGGCCGTCGTCATCGACCTCGGTCGGGTGGAAAGCAACATCGGACGCATCCAGGCTCTTTGCGACACAGCCGGCGTCGCCAATCGCCCGCACATCAAGACGCATAAGAGCCCCGTCCTCGCCAAGATGCAGATATCGGCCGGGGCACGCGGTATCACCTGCCAGAAGCTCGGCGAAGCCGAGGTCATGGCCGCGGCCGGGATCGACGACATCCTCGTCAGCTACAATCTGATCGGCGCCGCACGATCGGGCCGCTTGGCGGCCCTCAGAAAGCGCGCGGACGTGACGATCTGCGCGGACAACCCGGTGACATTGGCAGCTTATGCCGAGGCCGCGGAGAGCGCCGAAGCCCCGATCGGCGTGATGATCGAATGCGATACGGGCCGCAAGCGCGCCGGCGTCGAGACGCCGAAAGAGGCCATCGATCTCGCGCGCACGGTGCGCGACACGACGGGGCTCGAATTTCGCGGGTTGCTCTTTTATCCGACCGAAAGTGGCTGGGATGCCGCGCAGCGCTTTCACGACGAGGCAGTGGAAGGCCTGAGATCGCTCGGTCTCGAGCCGGGCATCATCTCGACCGGCGGCACGCCGAATCTGCCCAATATCGGCAAGCTGATCGGCGCGACCGAGCACCGCGCCGGCACGTACATCTTCAACGACCGCATGATGATGGCCTGCGGTCAGGCGAGCGAGGACGATTGCGCGCTCCATGTCTTCGCGACGGTCGTCAGCCGCGCCGGCCCAGAGCGCGGCATCCTCGACTCGGGCTCGAAGACGCTGACCGCCGACCCAGGCGGTGACCTGGACGGCTACGGGCACATTCTGGAGTATCCGCAGGCGCGGATTGCCGCCTTCTCAGAGGAGCACGGTTTCCTCGACCTCTCGCGCACGAACCAGCGGCCCGAAGTCGGCGAGGTGGTGCGCATCGTCCCGAACCACGTCTGCGTGGTCGTGAACATGGTCGATCAGCTCATTGCCGTGCGCAACAACGAGATCGTCGACGTGCTGCCGGTGGCGGCGCGCGGGAAGCTGGTCTGAGCCACTCTCACACTGCAGCGCTGACAACCGTATCAGCACCCGTCGTGATGGTGTCGGCAAGACCAGGCGCGGCGGTCGCGAGGTTCTCCGCGAAGAAGCGCGCGATCGCGATCCGGCCTGCACTGTCGCTCCCGCCTTCGCGGACAACGGCGAGCGCACCGCGTGCGAGATAGATGCCGCCGGACGCGAGACCGAAGAGGCGCAGGTACGGCTGTGCGCCGGCAAGCGCGGCTTCCGGATTCTTCTGCAAGGCTCCACCGAGCCAGCGGGATGCCGCGGTAAGGGCATCGACGGCCGCGCCGAGGCGCTCGCCCATGCGGCCGAACTCGGGGCGGTTCGACGCCTTCACCTCGGCCACGGTCTGCGCCAGTTCGGCGATGTAGGCTTCGGCGACCTTGCCACCTTCCAGCGGCAGCTTGCGCGTCAGAAGGTCGATGGCCTGGATACCGTTCGTGCCCTCGTAGATCGGCAGGATGCGGGCATCGCGGTAGTGCTGCGCGGCGCCGGTCTCCTCGATAAAGCCCATGCCGCCGTGGATCTGCACGCCGATCGAGGCGACCTCCATGCCGATGTCGGTCGAGAATGCTTTTGCGATCGGCGTCAGGAGTGCGGCGCGCGCTGCCGCCTTCGTACGGGTCTCGGCGTCCTTAGCCGCGTGGGACACATCGAGCTCGCGTGCCGTGACGAGGCAGATCGCGCGCGCAGCCTGTGTCAACGCGCGCATCGTCAGCAGACTCCGCCGGATGTCCGGGTGGACGATGATCGGGCTCATCTCGCTCGCCGGAAGTCCGGGCGCGCGGCCCTGCTTGCGCTCGTTGGCGTAGTCGGTGGCGCGTTGCATCGCGCGCTCGGCGATCGCAACACCCTGCACGCCGACAGCGAGGCGGGCGGCGTTCATCATGATGAACATGGTGTTGAGGCCGCGGTTCTCCTCGCCGACCAGATAGCCGACCGCGCCCTCGCCCTTCTCGCCGTACTTCATGACGGCCGTCGGGCTCGCATGAATGCCGAGCTTGTGCTCGAGGCTCGCCGCGACGAGGTCATTGCGGGCACCGAGCGAGCCGTCAGGATTGACGAGATACTTCGGCACGAGGAAGAGGGAGATGCCGCGCGTGCCCGGAGGCGCATCGGGAAGCCGAGCGAGCACCATGTGGATGATATTCTCGGTCAGCTCGTGATCGCCGTACGTGATGAAGATCTTGGTGCCGAATACGCGGTACGTGCCGTCGGGTTGTTTGACGGCTTTGGTGGTCAGATGACCGAGGTCCGAGCCAACATGCGGCTCGGTCAGGTTCATCGTGCCCGTCCATTCGCCCGAGACCATCTTGGGCAGATAGACCTTCTTGAGCTCCTCCGAGCCATGCAGCCAGAGCGCGTCGATGGCACCCTGCGTGAGCAGCGGGCAGAGGCCGAACGATAGATTGGCCGAGTTCCAGATCTCGCAGGCCGCCATGGAAACCATTTCGGGCAGACCCTGACCGCCATATTCGGGTGGACACGGCAAGGCCGACCAGCCGCCCTCGGAAAAGGCCGTATAGGCTTCCTTCCAGCCCGGCGGCGTGACGACCTTGCCCTCGACAAGACACGAACCCGTACGGTCGCCCGGCTCGTTGAGTGGATCGAGCACCTCGCTGGCGAAGCGGCCCGCTTCCTCGATGACCGCGCGCACGGTGTCCTCGTCGACCTCGACCGTGCCGTTGGCCACAAGCTCGGGCAGGCCGGCGGCGGTCTTGAGCGCGAAGACGATGTCGTCTACTGGAGCGCGGTACGTCATGTCGAACGGTCCTCAGTGCTGGGACGATAACGGTTTGCCCGCACAATAGGCATAAGACCGTGCGTCGAGAAGACCGCCTCGATCAAATCCGCCTCGATCGTTCTCCGAAAGCCCGATGCCCATCCGCCCCGCAACTGCCGATGCGATCACCGACGCCGCGACGGCGCTCCGGGATGGCCGGCTCGTCGCCTTCCCGACCGAGACCGTCTACGGGCTCGGCGCGGATGCGACCAATGCGCGGGCGGTCGCGGCCATTTTCGAGGCCAAGGGCCGGCCGCGGTTCAATCCATTGATCGCGCACATTGCGGATGCCGAGGGGGCTGAACGCTTCGCCGTGCTCGGTCGCGAGGCGAAGGCGCTCGCCGCGGCCTTCTGGCCCGGCGCACTCACCCTGGTTCTGAGGAAGCGGCCCGACTGCCCGATCGCAGATCTCGCAACGGCCGGGCTCGATACGGTGGCGCTGCGCGTGCCGTCGCACCCCGTTGCCCGGGCATTGCTCCGGGCGGCAGCGCGGCCGATCGCGGCGCCATCAGCCAATCGATCGGGCCATGTGAGCCCGACGACCGCTGCCCATGTCGAAGCCGACCTCGGCGAAAAGGTCGCGCTCATTCTCGACGATGGGCCTTGCAGCATCGGGGTCGAATCGACGGTGGTGGATATCTCCGGTGGTGCGCCGGCGCTTCTGCGCGCGGGTGGCGTAACACGCGAGGCCATCGAGGCCGTGCTTGGCACGCCATTGGCGCTCCGTCAGGACAACACCGAGAGCCCGACCTCGCCAGGACAGCTGGCGAGCCACTACGCACCTCGCGCGATCGTACGGCTGAATGCGCCGCGCGCGCAGGCTGGCGAAGCTTTCCTCGCGTTTGGCCCCGCCGCTGCGCATCACGATGGACCGACCATCAATCTCAGCCCCACAGGCGACCTTGTCGAAGCGGCGGCGAACCTCTTCGCCGCACTCCGTCGGCTCGACGCGTCAGGCGCCGCCGTAATCGCCGCCATGCCCATCCCCGCATCCGGCCTGGGCGAGGCGATCAACGATCGTCTGCGCCGGGCCGCCACCCGATGACACAATGAGCACAATTCCCCACGCGGCCGTCTTCTTCGCGCTCGCCTCGGCCTTCCTGTTCGCGCTGACGAACCACTTTCAGAGCCTCGGACTCGAGAACTCCGACGCGCGCACGGGTTCGCTGATCAATATAGCGACGGGAGCGATCTTCTATTGGCTCCTGACGCCGTTCTTTCTGGAGGGCTGGTATTGGTCCACCTGGGGAATGGTGCTTTTCGCCCTGGTGGGGATCATTCGGCCGTCGCTCTCATCGTTCCTGGCCATTCAGAGCATCCATATGCTGGGCCCGACGCTGACCAGCGCGCTGACGGCCTCGGCGCCCATTTTCGGGGCGCTTTTTGCGATTTTCCTGCTCGGCGAGGAGCTCGATTTCAAGACCGCGATCGGCATTGCGGCAGTCATCGCGGGCGCTGTCGTCGCGAGCTACCGGCGGCAAGGCATCATTCGCGACTGGCCGTTATGGGCCATAACTCTGCCTGTCGGGGCGGCGTTCGTTCGCGCGACGGGACATGCGGTGACGAAGCTCGGCCTCGAGAGCGCACCGAGTCCATCCTTCGCGGTGCTCGTATCGAATACGGTCTCGCTATTGATTGCGGTGTCGGCCTTTCGCATCGAAGGCCGGCCCGTGAGCGGGACCCCGAAATCCTTCTCGTGGTTTGTCGCATCAGGGCTCGCGGCAGCTGTATCGCTGCATTTCCTGAATTCGGCCCTGCAGATCGGCGATCTCGTGTCGGTGGTGCCAATCGTCTCGGCGACGCCCGTATTCACGATGCTGCTCGGGCTGTTCGTTTTCCGGCGGGAGCGCTTTTCGTGGCGAATGGCGGCGACCATCGCCCTCGTCGTGCCGGGGGTCATGCTCGTGGCGATCAAATAACGAAACCTGGAACTATAAAAAGCAAGGACCGGAGGGCAGATGTCTGCAGCCTCCGGCCTCTAGAACTCGAACAGAAATATTCCGTCGAACGGGGTAGCCTGCGAAGCGCCCCGCAGAAAGGTCACTTCTTCTTGGCGGCCTTCTTGGCCGGCTTCTTCGCAGCCTTCTTGGCCGGGGCCTTCTTCGCAGCAGCTTTCGCCATTTCAGTGTCTCCGTCTGTGTCTGTCGAGTTCACGCACGAATCACTCGTGCGCAAAAAAGCTTTGCTGTTTTTCAAACCGAATGTTGACAGGCAATTTGAAAACTTCGGTGAATACGTTTGATGTTGCAGACCCAGTGTTGCGATAAATCCTCATTTTCAGCCGGTTGATGACTACCGGTTCATCCAGCACGTGAATCCGAGCGTGCACCTCGCGCGTGTCTGCGACAGTTCTGCCGCACTACCAGTCATGCATCGGCCGCAGATTGACCCTGCAGGACCTTCAAATGAGCGCTGCAGACGCTTGCCGGCCGTTCGCGCCGCCACTACGATAGTCCGGACATATGCAGGCATCGCGGCGGAAGTCCTTCCGCTGAAAAGTGCCAAAAAGCCCGAGGGAGGAAACGAACGATGGAAGCCACGACAGAAGATCGCTGGCAGAAGGTGGTCTACGACACGCTCAAGAAGAATGGCGTCACGATCTTCAGCTATGTGCCGGACGCCGGCCATCGCATGGCCATCGACCTCTCGCTGGCCGACCCGGACGTCCATTCGGTCGCGCTGACGACCGAGGAGGAGGGTGTCGCGCTGGCTGCCGGCGCGCACCTCGGCGGCGCAAAGTCCGCGCTCCTCATGCAGAGCAGCGGCCTCGGCAACTGCATCAACTTCTTCTCGATGATCACGGGCGGCAAATTCCCGTTCCTTACGGTCCTTTCCATGCGCGGCGATTACGGCGAGGGCAATCCCTGGCAGATGGGCATGGGAAAGGCGACCCGGCCGATCCTCGACGCCATGGGGTTCGTCACGGTGGAGATTACACATAGGGACGAGGTCGAGCGGGCCATCGACGCGGCCTGCACCATGGCTTTCCAGTCGGGTGAGGCGGTCGCCGTTTTGCTGACGCAGAAGCTCATTGGCGCGAAGAAGTTCTGAGAGGGCAGGAAACATGGCCAAATCATCAGAGGCGAAAACCGCCCCGAAGTTCGATCTCGACCGCAGCGTCGCGGTGCCCCAGCTCATCGGCAAGCAGGAGGACTTCCTCTTTATCGGCGGCCTCGCGGG
>JAEWIJ010000223.1 GCA_023387235.1 Pseudomonadota bacterium | reverse complement strand
CCGCGCCGGCAACTCCTTCTTAACACGTTGTATTTTTCTTTACTCGAAAGGCGGATGCTGCCCCTGATTTTACCCGCAGGTCCGGAGCGAGGTCGCTCATGCCAGGACGGAAGGGGGCGTCGTGCTGGACATTGCCGAGAAATCCCGCGCGGTCACCGTCTACTATGACGGCGACTGCCCATTTTGCTCCGAGTACGTGCGCCTGCTGCGGCTGCGCGAGAGCGTCGGTGCGCCCGAGCTGGTGAACTTGCGGGAGGCCCCCGACGATCGGCGGGAACTCGAGGCCGCGGGCTACGATCTCGATCGCGGCATGGTCGTCGACATTTCCGGCGTACGCTACGGCGGCGCCGATGCGCTCAACGCCCTGGCCCTCCTGACGACACCGAGCAGCCTCTTCAATCGCGTCACTGCGGCAGTGTTCTCATCACCCGCGCTCTCGGGGATCGTCTATCCGGTCATGCGCGCGGGGCGGAATGCAACTCTGACGGTGCTCGGGCGCGCGCCGCTTCGCGCCGACGACGCCGGCTGGGAGGCCATGTTCCAGGTCTTCACGCTCGTCTTCGGCCTCTTCGCGGTGATGCACTTCTTCATCAACGCGCTGCACTACACGGCCTTCGAGGTCTACGCCTCGAGTTGGGTCGTTCTCATTCTGGGTGTCGGACTGCTGCTCCAGCCCGGGTCGAAGCGCATATTCATCGTGCTCGTCGGCGCCATGCTGGTCGACGCCTGGCTGAGGGCGCCGATGCAGTCGAACCATACGATCATCAAGAATTTCCTGCTCGTCGCGTTCCTCGGCAGCGCGGCATGGCACGCGCTCAAGGGATCGCGCTGGTCCGACTTCTTCCGCGATGCCGTTCCGGTCGGCCGGGTTCTTCTGCTGACCATGTATTTCTACGGCGTGTTCCACAAGATCAACACGGGCTTTCTCGATCCTTCGGTGAGTTGCGCCGTCGTCCTGTGGAAGGCCATGCCCTGGCCGATCCACCTGCTCGACCATCCGGTGATCCACTATCTCACGATCTACGGCACGTTCGTGATCGAGGGCGTGATCGTCGCGATGCTGCTCACGCGGCGCTGGCGCAGCTGGGGCATCGTGCTCGGCGTCGGCTTCCATGGCTTCATCGCGTTGAGCGGCTTTCAGATGTATCCGGCCTTCTCGACGCTCACGATCGCCCTGCACACGCTGTTCCTGACGCCCGAAAAGGCGCGCCGCATCGTCAATGGGGAGAACTATCAGGGCTTGATCGCGGGACTGCGCTCCCGGAGCGGCGCCGTGCTCCTGCCGGCAGTCATGTTGCTCATCGCCTGGTTTGCCATCAAGCGAGACTACAACATGCTCGCCTTCGCGTGGCTCTCGCTCGCCGCGCTCGTCGTCGGCGTGATCCTCTTTCCTGGGAAGCCCGTGAACGACGAGCCCGCGGGACCGGCGAGCGCGGAAGGTCCACTGCTCTGGTCGCGCCTCGGGTGGCTGAATGCCGTGGGAATCATCTTCTTCCTGAGCTGCGCACTACCCTACTTAGGCCTCAAGAGCGCGCAGACCATCAACATGTTCTCGAATCTGCGCGTCGAGGGCGGGGTGAACAATCACCTCATCATGCGCGCGCTGCCGATGCCGTTCGGCTATCTCGATGATCTCGTCGAGGTCCGCGAGGCGTCCGGTGATGGCATACTGACGACGGCGGCCCGCGAGAAGTATGGCATGGTCTACTATCAGGTGCTGCACCGACTGGATCGGGCGCCTGAAGCAAAGGTCAGCTTCGTGAGGAACGGTGTTCTTCACAAGGACCAGACGGCGGCAACGCTCGCCGACGATATTTCCAGCACGCTGCATCCGGCGTGGTTCCGAAAGTGGTTCCACTTCCAGTGGGTGCCGCTCTCCAATCCGCCGAAGTGCTTCTAGGGCGTGGCCTCGGCCCGCCGCGCGCGGAGCTCCTGGGCGAGGGTGATCGCCATGGTGATGAGCATGAAGGCCGTCGCGGCGAGGAAGATGCCCCGGTAGTAGCCGTGGTCGAGGAGCGAGGCGTAGAACATCGGCCCCACGAGGCCGGCGATATTGAAGCCCGTGGAGACGATCCCGAACACGCGGCCCTCGGCGCCGGCGGGCGAGGCGGCGCGCACCAGCATGTCGCGTGAAGGGGCGATGATGCCGAACAGGAAGCCCGCCATGGTCATGACCGCGACGAGCACGAACTGCGGAAGCTGAACCAGCGCGACCAACGAGACGAGCATGGCCGACAGGAGCAGGGCGAGCGAGGCGACGATGCCGTGGCGTCGCGTGCGGTCGGCGAGAATGCCGCCGGTCAGGACGCCGGCAGCGCTCGCCAGCATGAAGCCGGTCAGCGCCGTGTTGGCGATCGGCAGGCTGATGCCGAAGCCGGTCGTGAAGGCGGAGACGGAGAAGTTCTGGATGCCGCTCGTGCACAGGCTGAGCAGGATGTAGAGCAGCATCAGCGAGAGCACGGCAGGGGTTAGTAGTCCACGGAGACCGCTGACCGGTGCGACGCCGGCGGTCTTGGCGGCGCGCGCGGATGACGTCGCCGTCGCATCCGCCGGAACTGCCGCGAGCATGAGCGCCACGGCAAAGGCAATGGCGCCGGAGAAGACAAAGGCGAGCGGTACGCCGCCGAAGGCTGTCGCGGTCAGCAGTGCGGCGGGGGCGGCGGCACCGCCGATGAAGCCGGCGAAGGTGTGGACGGAAAAGGCGCGGCCCATTTTCTCGCCGCGGATGCCGCGCGAGAGCATCGCGTAGTCGGCCGGGTGATAGACGCCGTTGGCGAGACCTGCGCCCATCATAGCGAGGATCAGGAACACGTAGGATTTCGTGAAGGCGAGCGAGAGGAAGCTCGCGCCGCCGAAAACGAGGCCCGCGATCAGCATGCGCCGGGCGCCGATGCGGTCGGTGAGGAAGCCGAGCGGTGTCTGCACGACGAGAGAGACGAGATTGAAGGCTGTCAGCGCGAAGCCAAGCTCGATGAAGCTGACGCCGAGATGCGCCGGCAGCAGCGGGATGAGGGCCGGTAGCGTCATGATGTGGAAGTGGCTGACGAAATGCGCTGCCGCCACTTGACCGAGAAGCGTGGCCTCCTGCCGCTCCCATTTGCGCGCCGATGCGACTGTCGTCACGGTTGGCTCCGATCCTGTTGTTCGAGGCGGGAGGTCCGGCAGGGCCTGGTGCGGGAGCGCTCGGCGCTGTGGTTCGTATACAATCGGGGCGGCGTCAAGCGCCGGCGCCGCATGGCGGCTTCGCGTGCTGAGCCGGTTGCGCCGGGGTGAGGCGATCCGCGCCGAAGGCCTGCAAAATCAAGGATTTGAAATTAGGCGGGGGCTCTGCCATCCTCGTTGCGACCAGCCAGGGGGACATCACCGAATGCGTATCTTCACGGCCACGCTCGGCACCGAGACCAATACGTTCGCGCCCATGCCGACCGGCCTCGCCGAATTCCAGGGCAATGGCTACGACATGCCCGCGACCCCGTCCGAGATGCTGCCGGCGTTCGGCCAGCTCTGCAAAGCGCTGCGCGAGCGGAGTGCCGAAGCGGGCTGGACGCTGATCGAAGGCAAGCTCGCGTTCGCCCAGCCTTCGGGCATCACCGTGAAGAGCGCGTACGAGTTCCTCCGCGACCAGCTTCTCGCGGACTTGAAGGCGGCAATGCCGGTCGACGCGGTCCTGCTGCAGATTCACGGCGCCATGATTGCGGACGGCTACGAGGATGCCGAGGGCGATCTTCTGGCCCGCGTGCGCCAGCTCATCGGCCCGGATGTGCTGCTCGGGGCGGAGCTCGATCTGCATTGCAATCTGACCGAGAAGAAGGTCGGCGCTGTCGATCTGATGGTGATCTTCAAGGAGTACCCGCACACGGACATCTACGATCGCGCGCGCGATCTCGTGCGGCTGTCGGAGGAGGCGCTCGGGGGGAAGACGAAGCCCGTCATGCACCTGCGCGATCTCGGCTTCATCACGCTCATTCCGACGACGCGCGAGCCGGCCAGCAGTCTCGTCAAGCGCCTCTACGAGATGGAGGGCAAGGACGGCGTGCTCTCGATCTCCTTTGGTCACGGATTTCCATGGGGCGACAATGCCGATCTCGGCGCGCGGCTTCTCGTCGTGACGGACGGTGATGCGGCGAAGGCCGAACGCATCTGTAAGGACCTCGGCGACGAGATCATCGCGATGCGCGACAAGTTCGCGCCGCCATACCCCGATGCCGATGGGGCGATCACGCGCGGGCTCGCGAGCAATCACATGTCGGTCGTGATGGCCGACAGCGCGGACAATCCGGGCGCGGGCGCGGGCGGCGATTCGACCTTCATCCTGGCGCGATTGCTGGAGCGGAAGGTAGAGAACGCGGTGCTCGGTCCCTTCTGGGATCCGGTTGCGGTGAGCTTCTGCCATCAGGCGGGCGTCGGCGCGAACTTGAAGCTCAGGATCGGTGGCAAGGTGAGCCGGTATTCGGGGCCGCCGCTCGACGTGAAAGTCGAGGTGCTCGCAGTAAAGAAGGATGCCTGGCAGGATGCGCTCAGCGGCACTGTCGGGCCGCTCGGCGATGTGGCGGTCGTGCGTATCGATGGCGTGAAGGTCGTGCTGACCTCGCACCGCACGCAGGGTTTCGGGACGAACCTCTTCGAGCAGTTCGGGATCGTGCTCGCCGAGACGAAGCTGATCGTCGTCAAGTCATCGCAGCATTTTCATGCGCATTTCGGGCCGATCGCGAGCGAGGTGGTCTACGTGGATACGCCCGGTGTCGCGCCGGCCAATCTGCGCCTGCTGCAGTACGAGCGTGCGCCGAAGACGCTGTGGCCGCTGAATACGTAGGGCGTGTCTTTAGCCCGTATTGCGGAGTCCGGCGGCGATGCCGTTGATTGAAATGAGAATGCCGCGCTGGGCCTTCTCGTCGATCTGCCCGGCGCGCCAGCGGCGGAGAAGCTCGACCTGCAAGTGGTTGAGCGGCGCGATGTAGGCAAAGCGGTGCGCGATGGAGCGGGCGAGCGAGGGATTGTCCGCAAGACGCTGCGACTCGCCGGTGATGGCTTCGAGTGCGTGTACGGTCTTCGCCCATTCGCTCTCGATCGCTTCGAGGATGGTGGCGGCGAGTTTCTGATCGGGGACGAGGGCTGCGTAACGGCGCGCGACGGCGAGATCGGCTTTCGCCAGCACCATGTCCAGGTTCGAGAGGATCGTGCGGAAGAAGGGCCACTCGCTGTTCATGCGCCGAAGCAAGGACAGGCGCGCTTTGGCGTTCGTCGCGACGAAATTCTCGACGGCCGAGCCGAAGCCGAACCAGCCAGGCAGCGCCACGCGGCTCTGTCCCCAGGAAAAGCCCCAGGGAATGGCGCGCAGGTCCTCGATGCGCCGATTGGCCTTTCGCGATGCGGGTCGCGAGCCGATGTTGAGCTCGGCGATCTCGGAGATGGGCGTCGCGGCGAAGAAGTAGTCGGTGAAGCCGTCGGTGCCGTAGACGAGGTCGCGATAGGCGGCCATGCTGGCGGATGACAGTTGCGCGGCGGCATCGAGGAACTCGGGCGCCGGGGCCTGTCCCTTGGTCAGCAGTGTCGCTTCGAGCGTCGCGGCCATGAAGGTCTCGAGATTGCGCCGGCCGATGTCGGGGTTGGCGTACTTCGCGTTGATCACTTCGCCCTGCTCGGTGACGCGGATCTGGCCTTTCACGGTGCCGGGCGGCTGCGCGAGGATGGCCTGATAGCTCGGCCCGCCGCCGCGCCCGACGGTGCCGCCGCGGCCATGGAAGAGGCGGAGGGCGATGCCGGGCTTCTCGTCGAAGAATTTCGCGAGCGCGGTCGAGGCGCGATAGAGCTCCCAGTTCGCGGTGAAGTAGCCGCCATCCTTGTTGCTGTCGGAGTAGCCGAGCATGATGTCCTGCACGGCGCCGGAATTGCAAATCAGTGTCTCGATGCCCGGTAGGTCGTAGAACTCGCGCATGATGGGCTCGGCCGAGCGCAGGTCCTCGATGGTCTCGAAGAGCGGCACGACGATGAGATCGACCGTGGCGCGGGAGATGTCGCCGGGCGCGAGCGAGCCGTGCAGCAGGCCGCATTCCTTCTGCAGGAGCAGGACCTCCAGTAGATCGCTGACGCTCTCCGTGTGGCTGATGATGTAGTGGCGGATGGTTTCCGGGCCGAAGGCGAGGCGCAGCTCGCGGGCCTGCTCGAAGATGGCGAGCTCGCTCTCGCTGCCGGCGCTGTAGGAGACGCCGCGGACACGGAGCGATCGCGGGTCCTGGAGCTGCGCGAGAAGAAGCTGCTGCTTGCGCGCCTCGGGAAGGGCCGCGTAGTCGGGCTCGATGCGGGCGGCGGCGAGCAGCTCGGCGACCACGGCTTCGTGGCGATCGGAGTTCTGGCGCAGATCGGTCGTCGCGAGATGAAAGCCGAAGACCTGCACGGCGCGGATGAGTGGGGCGAGGCGGAAGCGCACGAGCGCGCGGCCGTGATGCGCGAGGAGCGAATCGCGGATGGTGACGAGGTCTGCGAGAAAGCTTGCCGCGTCCGGATAAGGATCGCTCGGTGCCACGGCATGGCGCAGCGCGACGGCACCCGTCAGCGACTTGAGGGTCGCGGCGAGCCGGCTGTAGAGGCCGGTCAGCGCACGGCGATAGGGCTCGTCGGCACGGCGCTGGCTGTTGTCGCCCGATCGCGCGGCCAGCTCCAGCAGTGCCGGCGTCGCCGGTGTCAGCACGCTCGACATGGAGAGCTCGGCGCCGAGCTTGTGGGTTTCGATCAGGTAGTGGCGCAGCACGGTCTCGGCATAGCGTTTGACGGCCCAGTCGAGCGTGCCGGCATTCACGTTCGGATTGCCGTCGCGGTCGCCGCCGATCCAGTTGCCCATGCGAAAGAAGGAGGCGACGGGGCGGCCGAGGAGATCTTCGAGGTCGGCGTAGAGACGCGGGATCTCGCTGAGAAAGGTGGATGTGTAGTAGCTGAGCGCGTTCTCGATCTCGTCGTGGACGGTGAGCTTTTCGGTGCGCAGCATCCGCGTCTGCCAGAGCTGGGCGATGCGGGCGCGCAGCCGTGCCTCGTTGTCGGTCTTTTCGCGCGGCGTGCGGAGGTTGTCGCGCTCGGCCAGCAGCTCGGCAATGTCGCGCTCGGCGTCGAGGGTGCTCTTGCGCTGGACCTCGGTCGGATGCGCGGTGAGGACGGGCGAGACGTAGCTGCCGTTGAGGGCGCGCTCGATGCGGTCGTCGGTGATGGCGGCGTCGCGGAGACGCGCGAAGCTGCGGGCGAGGCTGCCGTCCTGCGGCTCGTCGGCCATTTCATGGATCTGCCGGCGGCGGACGTGATGGCGGTCCTCGGCGAGGTTCGCGAGATGGGAGAAGTAGCTGAAGGCGCGAATGACGGAGACGGTCTCGGCGGGGCTCAGGCGGCTGAGGAGGGTGTCGAGGTTGCGGCCGGCGGCCTCGTCGGATTTGCGCTGGAAGGCGACGGAGAGGCGGCGGATGGCCTCGACGATCTCGAAGGCGTTCTCGCCGTCGTGCTCGCGCACGGTATCGCCGAGAATCTGGCCGAGCAGGCGGATATCCTCCTGCAGGGGGCGGTCCTTTTCCAGGAATGTCTGCCCGTTTTCGGCGAAAGCAGCGGCCATGGCGTCGCTCGGGCCCTCCTCACGCAAGCTCAAGGCAATCGGGGAGTGATATCAAGCACAAATACTGTGCAGCGAGGGTCAGCAATGCGTGTGGTGGTGCAGAGCCGTGCTGGCAGCGGAGCCACAGCGCTCGGCATACTGAACGCGGAATGGCTTGTTCGGACACGAGGCTTGGGGTAGCTACGAATCGGGTGCTCTGCAACGCGGGACCGCGGTGCCGGAGGGGGACAACTGGGGGGCCTATGAAGCTCGGTCGGTCGGCATTGATCTGCACCATTGCTGTGGCGGGCGTGGCGCTCTCCGAGCGTCACGTGGCGGCGCAAACGGGATTCAGCGGCGGCCAGCCGGTCTTCCAGAGCGATATCGAGCGGCGCGAGCGCGCGCAGGAGGCCGCGCGCGCGGAACGGCGCAAGAACTACGGCCCGACTGTCTATCCGAAATACATGGATGGCGGCGGCAAGCCGGACATCGCGGCGGAGAAGCCGCCGATCGTCTATCTCAGCAACGACGAGAAGCCCGGCACGGTGATCGTGGATACCGGCGGGCGGCAGCTCTACTACGTGCTGCCGGACAGGCGCGCGTACGCCTATCCGATTTCTGTCGGGCGCGAGGGCTTCGAGTGGACGGGAACCGAGCGGGTGAGCCGCATTGCCTCGTGGCCCTCATGGACGCCGCCGCCGGAGATGCATCAGCGTCAGCCGGGGCTGCCGATTACGGTGTCGGGCGGCGTGATCAATCCGCTGGGGGCGCGGGCGCTCTATCTCGGCAATACGATCTATCGCATTCACGGCACGAACAACGAGCGCTCGATCGGGCGGGCGTCGTCGTCGGGCTGCTTCCGGATGATGAACGAGCATGTCGTGCATCTGGCGTCGCTGGCGAAGGTCGGGACGACGGTGCGCGTGGTCGCGAACTACTCGGGCGCGAGCACGTCCGCGCCGATTTCCTCGATCTTCTCGGGCTTCGGTTTCGGTGGCAGCGATGACCCGCCCGCGAAGAAACAGGTGAAGCGGAAGTCCACCAAGTCGGCGAGCGCTGCCAAGAAGCAGCAGTAGGGCGCGGCGGATCAGACGGCCCAGCAGGCGCAGCCGAGCGCGCCCCAGAAGCTCTTGAGATCGGCGACCGGCACCGAGCCGGACCATGCCGTCGCGTGATCGTGACCGTGAATGCCGCAGGCATGGGCGCAGCCACAACTCGAAGCGGCACGCTGTTGGATATTTTGAGCAGCGGCGTTGTCGCCCCAGGCGCCATAGCCGCCGAACGCGCGCACGGGTGACCAGTCGGGCATGGCGGGCGGCGGACCGCCGTCGTCGAGACGGGCGAAGATGCCCGCGCCGTAGACGATCCGGCCGCCGACGATCGTGAGCTCGGCGGCGATGTCGGCGATCTCCAGCTCCGGGCATTTGAAGTAGTCGCGGTCGGGGACGGTGAGGTCGGCGAGCTGGCCGACTTCGATGCGGCCCTTGCGGCCCTCCTCGTTGGAGAACCAGGTGACCTTCTCGGTCCACATGCGGAGCGCGGTCTCGCGGTCGAGGCAGTTGTGCTGCGGATAGATGCGCGTGCCGCCGACCGTGCGGCCGGTCACCATCCAGGAAAGCGAGACCCAGGGATTGTAGGAGGCGACCCGCGTCGCGTCCGTGCCGGCGGAAACCTTCACGCCCTTTTCGAGCATGCGCGCGATGGGTGGGGTTGCCTCGGCGGCGCGGGCACCGTAGCGCTCGACGAAGTACTCGCCCTGATAGGCCATGCGGTGCTGCACAGCGATGCCGCCGCCAAGGGCCGCGACGCGGTCGATGGAGCGCTCGGAGATGGTCTCGGCGTGGTCGAAGAACCAGTTGAGGCCGGCAAGCGGGATGTCGCGGTTGATCTTCTCGAAGACGTCGAGGGCGCGCGAGATGGTCTCGTCATAGGTGGCGTGAAGGCGCCAGGGCCAACGGTTCTCGGCGAGGATACGCACGACGGCTTCGAGGTCGCCCTCCATTTCAGGCGGCATGTCGGGGCGTGGCTGGCGGAAGTCCTCGAAGTCGGCGGCGGAGAAGACGAGCATCTCGCCGGCACCGTTGTGGCGGAAGTAGTCGTCGCCCTGCTTGTATTTGGACGTGCGCGTCCAGTTGAGGAAGTCGTCGCGCTCCTGCTTGGGCTTCTGCGTGAAGAGATTGTAGGCGAGGCGCACGGTCATCTGGCCGTCGTCGGCGAGCTTCTGGATGACCGCGTAGTCCTCGGGATAGTTCTGGAAGCCGCCGCCGGCATCGATGACGCTCGTGACGCCGAGGCGGTTCAATTCGCGCATGAAGTGGCGCGTCGAGTTCACCTGATAGTCGAAGGGGAGTTTCGGGCCCTTGGCGAGCGTCGCGTAGAGGATGGTGGCATTGGGCTTCGCGAGCAGCAGGCCGGTGGGATTGCCGTGCACGTCGCGGGTGATCTCGCCGCCGGGCGGGTTAGGCGTGTCCCTGGTGTAGCCGACGGCGCGGAGTGCGGCACCGTTGAGGAGCGCGCGATCGTAGAGGTGTAGCAGGAAGACCGGCGTATCGGGTGCGATCGCGTTGATCTCGTCGAGAGTTGGCAGGCGCTTCTCGGCGAACTGATGCTCGCTGAAGCCGCCGACGACGCGCACCCACTGCGGCGGCGGTGTGATCGCGACCTGCCGCTTCAGCATGCTCATGGCATCGGCGAGCGAGCGCACGCCGTCCCAGCGGAGCTCCAGATTGAAGTTGAGGCCGCCGCGCACGACGTGCGTGTGGTTGTCGCAAAGGCCGGGGAGAACGCGGCGGCCGAGGAGATCGACGATCCGCGTCTCGGGGCCGGCGAGGTGGATCACGTCATGATCGCTGCCGACGGCGGCGAACGCACCGTCCGCGATGGCTAAGGCGCTAGCGGTGGGATTGGCGCGGTCGAGCGTGGTGATCCGGCCGTTGTGCAGGATCAAGCTGGGGACGGGCGTGGATGCCATCGTGCGCTGCTCCTTCGCCTTTAGTGCTGCTTTGGACGTGCCGCGATGAAGTGCTGGACGAGAGGCGGCTTCGTGCCCTTGTGGAATTTGTGCAGGCGCTCCTGCACCTCGCGATCGTCGGCGGTGACGCGATGATGCTGGCGCTGGTGCTCGATCCAGGAGGAGACGAGGAAGGTCTCGATCATGCGGCCGGGCATGGTGGGATCCTCGAACACGTCCCAGTCATAGGCGCCGTCGCGCAGGCGCTCCTCGCTGAGATCGCTGACCGCCGCGAGGAAGGCCTCGCGATCCTCGGGCGCGATCTGGTACTCGATCATGATCTGCACAGGGCCGCGATCAAGCTCGACGTCACCCGAGATCACGGGATCGGGCCAGTGCATGGAGGGCGTGAGATCGACGTCGGCGCCGGTCTGCAGTTTCCAGCGCGCGAGCAGCGGGATGCAGATCAGCGCGCCAATGGCGGCGGCGACGTGGGCGGTCGGTAGTCCGCTGAGCTTGGCGACCTGACCCCAGATGGCGCTGCCGAGCGTCATGGCGCCGAACTGCACGATGGCGAAGACGGCGAGGCCGCGGCCTTTGACCCATCCCGGCAGTGCGACCTGGGCCGAGACATTGAGCGGCGCGAGAACGGCGATCCACGACATGCCCGCGATGAGCGCGGCGGCGAGGCCGATGTGTGAGGAGCGCGCGAGGCCGAACAGCACGAGTGCGAGCGCGGTGCCGGTGGTGGCGGCAGCGACGAGCTTGTCGGGACCGAGCAGGGCCTTGAGGCGCGGTAGGAGGAATGCGCCGCCGACGGCGCCGACGCCGATCGTGCCGAGCAGCAGGCCGTAGAGCTCGGGGCCGGTCGCGATCTGGTCGCGGGCCACGAGGGGCAGCAGGGCCCAGTAGGCGCTCGCGAAGAGGAAGAAGCCGGCCGAGCGGACGAGCGTCGCCATGAGATGGCGATTGTGCCGGACATGGCGCCAGCCGATGCCGAGCGCGGAACGGAAGCGCTCCGGCGGCAGCGTGCTCGCGGCGCCGGCGGCAGGGCGCCACCACCACAGAACGCCGATGACGCCGAGCGTGCTGATGGCATTGAGCCAGAAGGGCGCGGCGAGGCCGGCAACGCCGATCACGATGCCGGCGAGCGCGGGGCCGATGGCGCGGCTGATGTTGATGCCGACGCTGTTGAGGGAGATCGCGGCCTGCAGGTCATCACGCGGGACGAGGGAGGGCACGATCGCTTGCCATGCGGGCGCGATGAGCGCGGCACCGGCACCGACGAGGAACGTGAAGAGCAAGAGGATCCACGGCGTGACGGCGTCGAGCCAGACGAGCAGGCCGAGCAGCGCGACGACGACGGTGACGGCGGCATTGACGCCGATGAGCAACCAGCGCCGGTCGATGATGTCGGCGAGCGCGCCTGCCGGCAGCCCGAGCAGCACGACCGGCAGCATGGTCGCGACCTGGACGAGCGAGACGATGAAGGCATCCTGCGTGAGGCCGGCCATGAGCCAGCCGGCGGCCGCGTTCTGCATCCATGTGCCGACGTTCGATACGACAGTCGCGATCCAGAGCGCGGCGAACGCGGGATGCTTGAGAGGGGCGAGCGCGGAGCCCTCGGTGTGCGCCTTGGTACTGCCCGATGCCGCCATCGTTGTTTCCCTGGAGGGCCGGTGGCCGCAGGGGCCACCGGACTATGTCGATCGACTCAAGTCTTGGCCGGGTTCGGGCCGATGCGCTCGCCGTGCATGACCCGCTCGGGTCCCTTGTGCACGTGCGTGACGGCGTAGTCGATCCCCATGCCGTAGGCGCCCGAGTGCTCCTTGATGAGATCGGTCACCGCATCATAGGTCTCCTTGCGGGCCCAGTCGCGCTGCCATTCGAGCATGACCTGCTGCCAGGTGACTGGCACGACGCCGGCCTGGACGAGGCGATCCATCGCGTACTTGTGGGCATCGACGGACGTGCCGCCCGAGGCATCGGCGACCATGTAGATCTGGTAGTCCGTGTCGTGCAGGCAGGAGAGCGCGAACGTCATGTTGCAGACCTCGGTCCACAGGCCTGAGACGACGATCTTCTTGCGGCCGTTCTTGGCGTTCGTCGCGAGCGCGTCGCGCACGTTCTGGTCGTCCCAGGAGTTCATCGAGGTGCGCTCGAGAAGCTTGTTCTTCGGGAAGACGGCCAGCAGCTCGGGGATCGTGTTGCCGGAGAAGCCGTCCGTCTCGACCTGCGTGATCGTCGTCGGGACGTTGAAGACCTTCGCCGACTTGGCGAGGCCGACGACATTGTTCTTGAGCGTCTGGCGGTCGATGGACTGCACGCCGAAAGCCATCTGCGGCTGCTGGTCGATGAAGATGACCTGGCTGTTCTGCGGCGTGAGCACTTCTAGGTAAGGCGACTTCGGCATGACGGGTTTCCTCTTTTTGTGAGCTGGCTTCACTGAAGATCAGGATGGAGCATCCGCGCGAGGGCTGAGCGCACCTGCGCGATCTCGTCGTCGTTGATGGTGTGGCCCATGCCGGGATAGATGCGCTCGACGACATCGCCGCCGAGTGCCTTCAGGACGCGCGCCGATTCGTGCACGCGGCCGACCGGAATGTGCGCGTCGACATCGCTGCAGCCGAGGACGACGCGCGTGCCGGCAAGCGAGCCGCCGTACGCGCGCGGCGTGCCCTCGGGGCCGATGAGACCGGCGCTGAGCCCGATGACGGCACCGTAAGGCTGGGCATTGCGCGCCGCATATTCGAGCGCGAGACAGCCGCCCTGCGAGAAGCCGAGGAGAACGAGCTTCTCGGCAGGAAAGCCATTGCGTCCGAGCTCCGATACGAGGTCGCCGACGTTCGCGAGCGCGCGGGAGAGATGCGGCTCGTTCTGTTCGATCGGAGCGAGGAACGAGTACGGATACCAGGTCCGGCCCGGCGCCTGCGGTGCGAGATAGGCAACGTCCGGCTGCGCGAAGACGTCGGCCAGATCCAGCATCCCCTCCGCCGTTGCGCCGCGGCCATGAAGAAGGATCATGGCCGCTTTGGCGCGGGACAGTGGAGCACCGGCAGACGCGATGTTTGCCGATGAAGTCATCATGCTGCGACCTCCAGGGGCGGCAGGACCGCCTCGATCTGCTGCCGCCGGGACTCGAGGAAGCGCGGCAGCTTCAGTTCGGAACCGAGCGTGGTGATCGACTCGTCGATCGCGAAGCCTGGTTCATCGGTGGCAATCTCGAAGAGAATGCCGCCCGGCTCGCGGAAGTAGATCGAGCGGAAGTACTGGCGGTCCCTCTGCTCGGTCACGTGCAGGCCGTGGATCTCGCCGAGCTTGCGGGCGATCTCGGCCTGCGCGGCATCGTCCTTGGCGCGGAACGCCACGTGATGCACGGAGCCGCGACCCATGCGGCCAGGAAGAAAGCCCTTGGCCTCGCGGATGTCCACGATACCGCCGACCGCATCCTCGCTCTTGAAGCGCACATAGGGTCCCTCCTGGCCGACCTTGGTGAAACCGAGCACGTCCGTGAGGATCGCGCCCGTGGGCTCCGCACTGTCGAGCATGAGCGTCACGCCGTGAAAGCCGCGAATGGCGTGCTCGGCGGGAACGCTGCCGTTGGTCCATGCAGGCTCGCTCTCCGCGCCGGGGACACCGACGAGGGAAAGTCCCATCCCGTCCGGATCGGTGAACTCGAGGACGCATTCGCCGAAGCGCTTGATGGGCGCCTCGTGCTTCGCGCCGGCCTCGACGAGGCGGTGCGCCCAGTAGCCGATGGACTGCGCGGGCACACGGAATGCGGTCGTCTGCGTCTGGCCGACGCCGCCGCGTCCCGCGCCCGCGTGCTCCCAGGGGAGGAAGGTCAGGATTGAACCGGGGCTGCCCGCCTCGTCACCGTAGTAGAAGTGATAGGTGCCGGGATCGTCGAAGTTGACGGTCTTCTTGACGAAGCGCAGGCCGAGCGTGCGCGTATAGAAGTCGAAGTTGACGGTCGGCCGGCCGGCAATCGCCGTCACATGATGGATGCCGTGATGGATGCCCGACATGGGGGGCCACCTTTCTCCGCCGATGGGCGGTATTGACGTTCTGTTGGCCTGAATATGTGGTGGCTACGTAAGGGATGCAATGTGATGAAATTTGTCCACATTGCGTCCGTAATGGATGCAATGTGGAGGCAGGAAGCACGAACCGGGCGATTGGAACCGTTGAGCAGGTGGGCCCGATCTCATACATGGCGACTGGCTGGCATTTCGGGGAGAGAGGACGCGGCATGTCGAAGAGAACACCGGCAACGGACATGCTCGCGCGGGCTGGGGTCGCTTTCTCGGTGCACAGCTACGACTACGATCCCGAGGCGCAGCATATCGGCCTGCAGGCGGCCGAGGCCTTGGGCGAGGCGCCGGAGCGCGTGCTCAAGACGCTCATGGCGCGCGTGGACGGCAAGGCCGTCTGCGTGATCGTGCCGTCCGATCGGGAAGTCTCCATGAAGAAGCTCGCAGCGGCAGTGGGCGGGAAGTCGGCCGAGATGATGAAGCCGGCCGATGCCGAGCGGATCACGGGCTACAAGGTGGGCGGGATCAGTCCGTTCGGCCAGCGGCGTGTGGCGCCGACGGTGATCGAGAGCGAGGCCCTGGCGCATGAGCTGGTCTTCATGAATGGCGGCCAGCGTGGGCTGCAGGTATGCCTTGCGCCGGCCGATGCGCAGCGTGTGCTCGGTGCTGTTGCAGCGCCGATCGTCGCGGAGGCGGCTCGTCCGCCGAGGTAGGGCGCGCGCGCCCATGCCCGTGGCCAATGCTGGCGGTGAATGTGCGATGGACTGGGGAAATGCCTGGAAAGCGAACATGATTGAATGAATTGTCCGGCTTTCGGACGACGGGCGGCCTGTGCCATAATTTCGGGCACCGGCCCGGGGGCAGCGTGGCGCTGTGAGCGGATCGTGGTTGAAAGCATCATGACAGGAGACGTGCGATGAGACGATTGATCGGGGCACTGGCGCTCGCCATGGTCGCCGCGCTGGCGGGCAATAGCGCCGTGAAGGCCGACACGCTCGCCGATATCAAGAAGAAGGGGACGCTCATCGTTGGCGTGAAGACCGACTATCCGCCGTGGGGCACGCGCGACGCGAGCGGCAACATCGTCGGCATGGAAGCCGATATGGCCGCGGACGTGGCCAAGCGGCTCGGCGTGAAACTCGAACTCGTCTCGGTCGTCTCGTCGAACCGCATGCAGTTCCTGCAGCAGGGCAAGATCGATCTCATGATCGCGACGATGAGCGACACGCCTGAGCGTCGCAAGGTCGTCGGCATCGTCGATCCCGTGTACTACGCCTCGGGCGTTGCGATCCTCGCCAACAAGAAGGCGAACATCAAGAGCGCCGCCGACCTCAAGGGCAAGCCGGTCTGCGCGCTGCAGGGCGCCTTCTACAACAATGACCTGCAGTCGAAGTACACCGGACAGGATCTCGTCGCCTTCAAGGGCGTGACCGAGGCCGAGCAGGCCCTTCTCGACGGACGCTGCGTCGGCTTCGTCTATGACGACGTCGTGCTCGTCTTCAAGAAGGCGAACGACAAGAAGTTCGAAGGCTTCGACGTCGTTTCGCTCACCGAGTGGAAGCCTGTGCCGTGGGGTCTCGCCGTGAAGATCGAGGATCTCGACAGCCCCTGGGGCAAGTTCATGGCCGAGACGATCAAGGACTGGCTGAAGTCCGGTTCGCTGCTCGCCCTCGAGAAGAAGTGGGTCGGCAACAATACGCAGTGGCTGATCGACGCGAGCGCGGCCGCGAAGAAATAAGCGACGTCATGCCGGGCGGCGCGTGAACGTGCTGCCCGGCATTCTTTCCGAATTCCGCATGGCATTTCCGAACGACGGGACTTGAATGGAAGGTCTTTGGGACTTCCTGCGCAGTCTGCATGACGCGTACGGCATCAATCTCGTCCACTTCTACGATACGTTCGAGCGGGGCCGCCTGCTGCGCGGCATGTGGACGACGATCCAGCTCGCGGCTACGTGCGTCGTCCTGAGCGTTCTCATCGGCATCATCGGCGCATGGCTGCAAGGGAGCCGCTTCAAGGTTCTCAAGGGATTGGTCCAGGGCTACATCCAGTTCTTTCGGAACACGCCGCCGCTCGTGCAGATGTATTTTTTCTATTTCGCGCTCGGCCCGCAAATGCCGCGCATCGAGAACGAGTTCGGTATTGCACAGCCGATGCTCGGCAGCTTCGCCTGGGCGGTGATCTCGCTCTCGTTCTTTGCGGGCGCCTTCAACATCGAGATCTTTCGCTCCGGTGTCGAGGCCGTGCAGAAGGCAACGGTCGAGGCCGCGGATTCGCTCGGCTTCAATCGATGGCAGATCTATCGCTACGTCGTGCTTCCCTTGGCCGTGCGCGTGTGCTTGCCCGCGCTCAACAACAATCTGGTGAACCTCATCAAGACGACGACGCAAGCCTATGCGATCGCCGTTCCCGAGACGCTCTATATCGCCAGCCAGATCTGGTCGGATCGCATCAACGTCTTCGAGATGATGATCACGCTGCTTACATTCTACCTGCTGCTGGTCGGCGTATTCGTGTGGGGCATGACGCGGATCGAGCGCTCGTTGCGTGTTCCGGGGTTCGGACAATGAGCACGGGCAGCAACAGCAATATCGTGCTTGCCCCGGTGGCGTCCCCGTCGGCACAGGGTGAGACCGGTTTTCTCGCCAGCGCCTTCACGCCGCGTGCGCTCGGCATCGCCCTCGGTCTCTTTGCGAGCATTGCCCTCGTCAGCGAGGCCTGGGCACAGCTTGTCGCCGGCGGCGAGAGGCTCGGTATTCTCGCGACGCTCTGGAAATGGACGCCGCTCATCCTGTTTGGGCCGCCGCGCGAGTTCGGTGGGTTCGCCCTCAATATTCTCGTCAGCTTTCTCGCGATGGCGATCGGTACGGTCAGCGGGCTCGTGCTCGGCCTCGGGGCCATCTCGAAATTTGCACCCGTGCGCTCCGTCGCGTGGGCGATTACGCAGTTCTTCCGCAACTCGCCCTGGCTGGTGCTGCTGTTCTTCGTGATGCTGCTGACGCCCTTCCAGTTCCGGATCGGCGGTCTCACCATACCGTTTCCGGCGTGGTTCAAGGCGACTGTCGGCCTTGCCCTGCCGGTCATGGCCAATGTCGCCGAGATCGTGCGCGGTGCGGTCAATTCCATTCCGACCGGGCAGTGGGAGTCGGCGGAGAGCCTCGCGTTCTCGCGCCTGCAGACGCTGTGGCGCATCATCCTGCCGCAGTGCGTGAAGCGCATGATCCCGCCATGGATGAACTGGTACGCCATCCTGACCATGTCGACGCCGCTGATCTCGATCGTCGGCGTGAACGACGCCATGACGCTGACGCAGGATGCGCTCGCTTCCGAGCAGCGCACCGACTTGCTCATGCCGATGTACGGAATGCTGCTGCTGTTCTTCTTCGTCTACTGCTATCCGATCGCGCGCTGGACCATCCGGCTCGAGCGCAAGTTCGCGGTCCGCATCTGAGGTGAGCATGATGACCAACACCTGGACGCCGGATCAGCCTATTGTTGCGATCAAGGACGTGCACAAGTCCTTCGGCCCCATCGAGGTGCTGAAGGGCGTGAGCCTGAACGTGCGCAAGAGCGAGGTCGTGTGCATCATCGGGCCGTCGGGCTCGGGGAAGTCGACGCTGCTCCGCTGCATCAATGCGCTGGTGCCGATCAACCAGGGCTCGATCACGGTGGAAGGGCAGGAGGTGCACGATCCCGCGCTGGACAAGCTCGAGTTGCGCAAGAAGGTCGGCATGGTCTTCCAGTCGTACAACCTCTTTCCGCACAAGACGGCGCTCGAGAATGTGATGATGGCGCCGGTGCATGTGCTGAAGCGGCCGAAGGCCGAGGTCGAGGCGCAGGCACGGCGGCTGATCAAGAAAGTGCGGCTCGAAGGCAAGGAGGATGCCTATCCGGGTGAGCTGTCGGGCGGGCAGCAGCAGCGCGTCGCGATCGCGCGCTCGCTCGCCATGAACCCGGACATCATGCTGTTCGACGAGGTGACGGCGGCGCTCGATCCGGAGACGGTCAAGGAAGTGCTGGTGACGATCCGCGAGCTGGCCGAGGAAGGTATGACGTGCATGCTGGTCACCCATGAAATGGGCTTCGCGCGCGAAGTTGGCGATCACATCTACTTCACGGATCGCGGTATCATCGTCGAGCACGGCGAGCCGGCGACGTTCTTCAAGAACGCGAGCGATCCGCGCACGCGCGCTTTCCTGAGCCAGATACTCTGACGCGCGCCAGACAGGAGGCCGGAATGGCTCGATCTTCGGACGACAACACGCTGTGGGCGCGCGCCGACCGCCATCTCGTGCGGTACGGTCATTATTTCCAGCCGGTGATCATCGACAAGGCGCAGGGCGCCTTCATGACGACGACCGACGGGCGGCGCGTTCTCGATTTCGCCTCGGGGCAGATGAGCACGATCCTCGGGCACAGCCATCCGGAGATCACGGCCGTCATCCGCGAGCAGGCGGGCGAGCTCGTGCATCTTTACAGCCAGCTTCTGTCGCGGCCGGTAATCGATCTCGCGGAGAAGCTCGCGGAGCTGGCGCCGGGCGATCTATCGCGCGTGCTGCTGCTCTCGACGGGCGGTGAATCCAACGAAGCCGCGCTGCGCATGGCGAAGACGGCGACGGGCCGCTACGAGGTGCTGGCGCTCTCGCGCTCGTGGCATGGCGTGACGGGCGGTGCGTCCTCGGCGACGTTCTCGAGCAGCCGGCAGGGATATGGGCCGGCGCTGCCGGGCTCCTTCGCGCTGCCGGCGCCGGTGCCCTATCGGCCCGCGTTCATGAAGGGCGAGACGTACGACTGGGAAGCGGAGCTCGACTATGGCTTCGAGCTGTTCGACCGCATGTCGACGGGAAGTCCGGCGGCACTGATCCTCGAGTCGATCCTGTCGAGCGGCGGCGTGATCGTGCCGCCGAAGGGATATCTGAAGGCGGCGGCGGAGCGGGCGCGCAAGCGTGGGATGCTGGTGATCGTCGATGAGGCGCAGACGGGGCTCGGGCGTACGGGGCGGCTGTTCGATTGCGAGTACGACGGGCTCGTGCCGGATTTCGTGACCTTGTCGAAGACGCTCGGCGCGGGGCTCGCGCTGTCGGCGGTGATCACGACGCCCGAGATCGAGCAGCAGTGCTTCGACAAGAAGTTCCATTTCTACACGACGCACGCATCGGATCCGCTGCCGGCGGCGGTAGGCTTGAAGGTCATCGAGATCATTCTGCGCGATCGGCTCGCGGATCGCGCGCGGGTGGCGGGTGAAAAGCTGAGGGCGGGGTTTGAAAGCCTCATGCAGCGTTATGAGGTGATCGGCGACGTGCGCGGACGCGGACTCATGATGGGCGTGGAACTGGTCAAGGATCGGCGCACAAAGGAGCCAAATCCGGAGCTTGCCGCGCGGATCATGGCGCGCTGTCTGGAGCTGGGGTTGTCGACAAGTGTCGTGCGTGGCGGTTGGGGGATTTTCCGCATCGCGCCGCCGATCACGATCACCGACGAGGAGATCGATATGGGTCTGTCGATCTTCGCGGATGCGTTCAAGGAGTGTGTTTGAGGGCGCGCTCGCCGCTTGCGCATTTCATCCCCTCTCCCCGCTCTTGCGGGGAGAGGGTTAGGGTGAGGGGCGGAAGCTTGTTCGACGTTGGCGTATGTCGCCGCCCCTCATCCTAACCTTCTCCCCGTAAGCACGGGGAGAAGGGACATGTTGTGTTCGTCGGGGCGTTATCACTTAGATTGAGCACTCAGCCCTCCGCGCCGTAGATGGTGCGAGCCGCATCCGCGCTGACGAAGCCGTCGGCGAGATCGGAGGCGATGGATGCGCGATCGCGCTGACGCGGATCGCCGAAGCCGCCGCCGCCCGCTTCCGTGACGGTGATGCGTGCGCCGGGCGCGACGTCGATGCGGCCCTTGGCGTGCACGGGCTTGCCGTCGACGGCGTGAACGCGGAGTGTGCCCGCACCGCCGCCGAACTGTCCGCGCGCGGGAAACTCCATGCGATTGCCCATGCCGAGCATGGTGAGCGTGTGGCCGGTGTCGTTGCGGAGCACGACTTCCTGGCCGAGACCGCCGCGCCACTTGCCGGGGCCGCCGGAGTCCGTGAGCAGACGCTTGCTCTCGATGGTCATGTTCGTGAGCGTTTCCCAGATCTCGACGGGGACGACGGCCATGTTCGAGGGATGCGGGAGCGTCGCCCAGCCGTCGAGGTTTTCGAGCGCGCCGTAGCCGCCGGCCGCGAAGTAGAGGCAGGAGAAGGCGCGGTCGTCGCGGCGGCGGCCCTGGAAGGTGATGAGGTTCATCATGCCGGAGTCGGCCTGCACGCGATCGGGCGCGGCTTCGGCGAGCGCTCCGTAGATGGTCGGCGTCACGAAGTGGCCCATGGCATGCCGGCCGCCGGTCGGGAAGGGCGGGAGCGCATTGAGAATGCAGCCCGGCGGTGCGGTCACCTTGATCGGTGCGACGGAGCCCTCGTTGTTCGGGATGGAGGGCAGTGTCAGTGATTTGATCGCGTGCAGCCCCATGGCGTTGGTGTAGCAGATGGGGACGTTCACGCCCGCGCGCACGCATCCAGAGGTGCCGTCGAAGTCGATGGCGACGCTGTCGCCCTTCACATCGACGCGCACGACGAACTCGACGGGCTCGCCGAAGCCCTCGACCTTGATGCGGTTGCGATACGTGCCGTCGCGAAACTCGCTGATCTTGGCGCGCATGGCTCGTTCGGACTGGCCGCGGATCGCCGCTGAAAGCTCGCGGAGGTCTTCGAGGCCGTACTCGTCCATGAAGGCGAGAAGCTCGCGGCCGCCGACCTCGTTGCAGCTCACGTTGGCCATGATGTCGCCCATGACCTGCTCGGGCACGCGCACGTTCGTGCGGATGATCTCGACGATCAGATTGTTGATGCGGCCGGCGTCGTAGAGCTTGCAGATCGGGAGGCGGAGGCCTTCCTGATAGACCTCCGTCGAGGCCGAGCCGAAGCCGTTGCCGCCGATGTCGGGGAGATGCGTGATGGAGACGGTGTAGGCGACGATGCGGCCCTTGCGGAAGACGGGGCGCATCATGGTGATGTCGAAGAGGTGGCCGGTGCCGAGCCAGGGATCGTTGGTGACGACGATGTCGCCGGGTTTGAGCGTCTCGGCGGGGAACTTCTTCAGCATGTGGCGCAGCGTGACGGGCGCACTGCCGATGAAGGCCGGAATGCCGAACGTGCCCTGTGCGATCGAGTTCGTGTCGGCATCGAGGACGACGCAGGAGAGGTCGTAGCTCTCGTAGACGATGGTCGAGAAGGAACTGCGGACGAGTGTCGAGACGATCTCGTCGGTGAGCGAGACCAGACGGTCCCACATGATGCCGAGGCTGACGGCGTCGAAGGATGGGGTGCTCATGTGTGTGGCTCTCTTCAGGCGCTCAGCTCGGCGATCAGATTGAAGTGGCTATCGACGGTGACGGAATCTCCGGCGCCGATGACGCAGGTGCTCTCGTGCTCCTCGATGAGGGCGGGGCCTTTGACGACGGCGCCGGGCGCGAGGGCATAGCGGTCATAGACGGGCCATGCAGCGAGGCCGTTGACTGCGGGATCGTAGGCCTGACGTGTGCCCTTCTGCGCGCGGGCGGCGGCGGTCGTGCCGCCATGACCTTCGGCGATGGAGGGCGTCGGCGCGACGGCCTCGATCTTCCAGTTGACGATCTCGGTCGGCTCGTCGAGGCGCAGGCCGTAGGTTTTCTCATACGCGCTGCCGAACAGCTCGCCGAGATCGGCGAAGGTGGCGGCGACGTCGTTCGTCGCGGGCAGCGTGATCTCGATCTCGTGGCCCTGGCCCTGGTAGCGCATATCGAGATGACGCACGATCCGGATGTCGCTATCGGGCACGCCGGCGCGCTTGAGGTAGCCCGAGGCTTCGTTCTGGAGCGCGGCGAACGTGGACGCGAAATCGGCGGCGTCGATGTCTGCGACGTGAATGCGGCGCGAGCGCGCGACCTCGAAGGCGAGGGGGCTGACGAGCAGGCCGAGCGCCGACATGACGCCGGCGCCGACCGGCAGGATCACGCGCGGGATCTTGAGCTTGCGCGCGACGGAGAGCGCGTGCAGCGGGCCGGAGCCGCCGAACGCGACCATGGAGGAGTTGCGGTAGTCGAAGCCACGCTCGGTCGCGTGAATGCGGAAGGCGCGCGCGACATCCTCGCAGATGATGTCGTGAATGCCCCAGGCGGCGCGGAGCGTTTCGAGCTTCAGCGGCTTGCCGACGTGCTCGGCAATCGCGTTCTCGGCGGCGGTTTTGTCGAGCTTCATCTTGCCGCCGAGGAAGAAGTTCGCGTCGAGATAGCCGAGCACGAGATTGGCGTCCGTGAGCGTCGGTTTCGTGCCACCCTGGCTGTAGCAGGCGGGACCCGGCATGGCGCCGGCACTGCGCGGGCCGACGCGGAGCAGGCCGCGTGCATCGACCTCGGCAATGGAGCCGCCGCCGGCGCCGATCTCGATCATGTCGATGACGGGAATGCGGACGGGCAATCCGCTGCCCTGGCGGAATTCGTGCACGCGCGCGACTTCCATGAAGTATTTTTTCACCGCCTGGCCGTCCTTGACGAGGGCGCCTTTGGCGGTCGTCCCCCCCATGTCGAAGGAGAGGAGGTTCGGGAGCTCGAGCGCGCGGCCGTGATGGGCGCTCATGAGGGCGCCGGCGGCGGGGCCGGATTCGAGCGCGCGCACGGGATAGCGGCGGGCGGCGTCGGTGGTCAGCGTGCCGCCGCTCGAGCCCATGATGTAAAGGCGGCCCTTGAAGCCGGCGCCGGTGAGGCCGTCCTCGAGGCGCTTCACGTAGCGGTCGAACATGGGCTGCGTGAAGGCGTTGAGTGTCGTCGTCGTCCAGCGCTCGAACTCGCGCATGTTGGGGAAGACGTCGGCCGAGGTCGAGACGGTGATTTCGGGGGCGGCTTCGCGCAGGATCGCGGCGGCGCGCGCCTCCGGCTCGGGATTGAGATAGCTGTGCAGGAAGCAGACGGCGACGGCCTCGACGCCGAGCGCGCGGAATTTCTGTGCGGCGGCGCGGACGGCGGCCTCGTCGAGCGGCTGCTCGATGCTGCCGTCATAGCGCACGCGCTCGACGACCTCGATGCGGAGGCGGCGGGGGACGAGGGGCGGCGGATACTTGATGCGCAGGTCGAAGAGGTCGTAGCGGCGCTCGGGGCCCATATCCATGATGTCGCCGAAGCCGGCCGTGACCAGCATTCCCGTGACGGCGCCGCGCCGCTCTATGACGGCATTGGTCACCAGTGTCGTGCCGTGAACGATGTCCGATATGTCACCGATGTCGACGCGGTTGTCGGCGATGAGGGTGGCTACGCCCGCAAGCACGGCCTCGGAGGGGTCGTGAGGGGTGGTGAGCCGTTTGTGGATTGCCATTCGGCCGCCGGTGGCGCTGCTCAAGGCAAAGTCGGTGAAGGTGCCGCCGATGTCGACGCCGATCCGGTACATTCCAGTCCTTTCGATTCCCTGTTGCGCGCAAAGACTTGCATGCCTCGGCGAGCATGGGAACCGGCGTTATGGGCGCATGGGCATGAGCGGCGGACGCGGCGGCGCCGACCATGGGCGTGCCGTGCCGCGAGCGCACAGGGCGCTCCGTGGTCGGTGGATTTTCCGCGCTCCGTTGCGCTCAGCCGCCATGCTTTTCGAGGAAGGCCTCGACGGGCAGATGGCGGAAATCGTCGAGGGCGCCGCGCAGTCGCGCGTGGTCCCAATCCCACCATTGCAGGACCTGGAGGCGCCGCGCGATCGCGCTCTCGAACCTCGGCCGCACGACGCGGGCCGGCGTGCCGGCGACGATGCTGTAGGGCGGCACGTCCTTGGTCACGATGGCGCCGGCGGCAATGACCGCGCCATCGCCGACCGAGTGGCCCGGCAGGATGATCGCGCCGTGGCCGATCCAGACATCGTGGCCGATCGTCACCGGGTGCGCGCGCCGCCAGTCGAAGAAGGCGGGCTCGTCTCCGGTGTCCTCGAAGTAGGCGCTGGCGCGATAGGTGAAGTGGCTCTGCGAGGCGCGCCACATGGGATGATTGCCGGGATTGATGCGGACCATGGCCGCGATCGAGCAGAACTTGCCGATCGTCGTGTAAATGATCTCGCCGTCGTTCACGACGTAGCTGTAGTCGCCGAGAGTGGTCTCGATCATCGATGTGCGCGCGCCGACCTCGGTGTAGTGGCCGAGCGTGCAGTCGCAGACGGTGGCGGTCTCATGGATGAGCGGTGCGAGGCCAAGCTTCTTCACGGCCGTCTCCACGCGGGCGGATGCGTCGAGCGGCGTGCCTAGCAGGATGGGATGACACTTGCGTGACTTGATTGCGGGCCTTGCTTGTCATGCCCCATGGCGGGGCGTAGCCTCCGTGCGGACACCGATGCGCAAAGGAGGACCGTATGCAGAAGCGCAAGCTCGGACGGAGCGGGATCGAGATCGCCCCGCTTGTTTTTGGCGGCAATGTCTTCGGCTGGACGGCGGACGAGAAGGCGTCGTTCGCGCTGCTCGATGCCTTCGTGGATGCGGGCTTCAACTGCATCGATACGGCGGACGTCTATTCGAAGTGGGCGGCCGGCAACAAGGGCGGCGAGAGCGAGACGATTATCGGCAAGTGGCTCAAGGCGAGCGGCAAGCGCGACAAGGTCGTCATTGCGACGAAGTGCGGGATGGAGATGGCGCCGGACAAGAAGGGGCTTTCGAAGGCCTACATCGTGCGCGCGGTGGAGGCTTCACTGAAGCGGCTGCAGACCGATGTCATCGATCTATACCAGTCGCATCAGGACGATCCGGAAACGCCGCTCGAAGAGACCATGGAGGCGCACGCAGGGCTCATCAAGGCCGGCAAGGTGCGGGCGGTCGGTGCGTCGAATTACAGTGTGGATCGGCTGAAGGCGGCGCTGGCGGTGAGCGCGAAGGCGGGCATTCCGCGCTACGAGACGCTGCAGCCGAACTACAACCTCGCCGATCGTAAGGAATTCGAAGGGCCGCTGCAGGACCTGTGCGTCGCGGAGGGGATCAGCGTCATTCCGTACTATTCGCTGGCGAGCGGATTCCTTACGGGCAAGTACCGGTCGGAGGGCGATCTCGCGCAGCGGGCGCGCGCGGGTGGTGTGAAGAAGCACCTCAACGCGCGCGGCTTTGCCATTCTCGGCGCGCTCGATGCGGTTGCGGCGAAGCATGGCGCGACACCGGCGCAGGTGGCGCTCGCGTGGGGGCTCGCTCAGCCGGCTATCGGTGCGCCGATCGCGAGTGCGACGACGACGGCGCAGCTTGGCGAGATCCTCAAGTGTGCGGAGCTGAAGCTCGGTGCGGATGATGTGGCGGCGCTCAGCAAGGCGAGTGCCTGACGTCCGGAGGGCCGACAAGATCGAGGGCCTCCTGGCAAGCGCAGGAGGCCCTACTAGAGCACGTTTGGCGCAGACGGAAGCGCTCTGCCAACAAAACAACTTGTTCTCCCCCTTGTGGGGAGGCGCGCAGACGTCGTCTTCTAGACCGCTAGCCGAAATCTAATGATCGGTTGCGGCAATGCCGCTCGTGGACCCGAAGCGGACATGAGACGCTGTGTACAATCCCGAAACTACCACTGCATGGTCGCTGACAGGCGGAACGAGCGCGGCTCCAGCGGATGGAAGTGGATGTCCTCGACACCGCCGGCAGGCTCACCGAGCAGGCGTGATGCATAGTAGTAGTCGATCTGGTTGGCCTCCTCGTTGAGCAGATTGAAGCCGTCCAGGCGCACGATCAGCCCGTTGGAGAACTTGTAGCCAAGCCGAGCCGAGACGGTCGTGGTCGCCTCCGATCGCACGCTGTTGTCCTCGATGAGCGGCCGCGGTCCGAAGTAGCGCACCTTCACGCCACCGAACCATCCACCGAAGACATCATGGAAGGACAACCCGGCGCTGATCACGCCCTCGACGGCACCAGGAATGCGGCGCCCTGGGGCGGTGGGGTCGTCCTCCTTGAAACGGGCCTGGGTATAAGCCGCGTCGAAGTCGAGCGTCAGCCAGGGCGTGAGTTTCGCGTCGATCGTGAACTCAGCACCAACGCGGCGACTTGGGCGGCTCGCTTCCGTGTTGCCGGCATCGCCGATGAAGACGATCTCCGAATCGAAATCCAGGACGAACAGCGAGAGCGTGCTGAGGAAGCCGCGCCAAGGCTGCGACCTCAGACCGATTTCTGCGCCTTCCGACCGCACGAGGAACGGCGTCCTCTCTGCGGGATCGCCGGATACTGGATCGATGGTCGTCGTCGTACCTCGCGCGTCGTTGCTGTGGAAGCCCGTGCCGGCATTCACATAAAGCTCGGTTCCGGCCCACGGGCCGAGCACGAGCCCGAGCTTCGGACTGAGGATGGCATCGCTCTCCTTGCCCGAGTTGACCGCGAGGTTGCTCGCCACATCCGTCCAGTAGACGTCACCTCGCAGACCCACGGTCGTCCGAAGCCAGTTGGTCCATCGCAGAGTGTTCTCGCCGAAGACTCCTGCGCTCGCCTCTTTCACGCGATCATCACGAACCGTGGACAGTACAGTGCGCTCGCGTGTGTTGAAGAGACCGACCTTTATGTCGTCATAGCGCGTCTGGACACCGACCGTGGTCTCGCTCTTCACACCGAACGCCGTCCCGAGGAAGGTCCGGCTGGCACCGGCGCCAACGATCACGCGATCGTCCATCTGCTTGAACTGATCGCCGTTGACAGGGTCGTTGAGGAAGTAGGTGAAGTTGTGAAACAGATCGAGATTGCTCTTGATGGCATAGGCATTGACGCGCGTTGCCGTAACGTCGGTCGTCTCGTTCCAGCGTGCAGAGAGAGAGTAGCGCTCTGCCTTTCCATAGTCAGAGGCATCTAGTGAACCGAAGCGGCCGATGAGCCCACTATCGACGGCGCGTTGCGGAATCTGGCTGGTGGCATTCCACTCACCCGAGTAGGCCATCGCCGTGACCGCGAAGCCATTGGCGTAGGTTCCGCGCGAGAAGCGCATCACGCCATTGAGCTTGTGCAGATCCTCCTTCACATCCCACGGCCCGTCGAAGTGCACAAACTCGCCTGCGACGAGCATGGAGCCATCCGCACCCACCGGCGCTGACATCCCGGCGACCGCTCGGCGATGACCGAAGCTGCCAACTTCAATCGAGCCGAAGTTGCGCTCTAGGCGATCGACGATGTCGAGGTGGATCGCACCGGCTGACGAGAAGTCACCTTCCGAAGCGAAATACGGGCCTTTCCGATAGGACAGGCCGCGCATGATCTCTGGGATCATGAAGGCCGTGTCCGCATAGCCCTGCCCGTGGCCGTGCGTTCGCATGTTGACCGGCATACCGTCGATCGTGATGGCAATGTCGGTGCCGTGGTCAAGGTTGAAGCCACGGAGGAAGTACTGATTGGCCTTTCCTTCGCCGCTGTGCTGCGTGACAATCAAGCCGGGAACATTCTCCAATATCTCGCCGGTGCGATAGGCCGGCTGTGTGAGGAGTTCATCGCGCGTCACGACGCCTTGGCTGGCCGATTGCGCGATGCCAACATCGTTGCCGCGCGGATCAATCGCCAGGATGGGGCCGAAACTGGAGGCTGCATCAGCCAACGGTGGGGCGGTAGGCGCATCACTTGTCATGGGCACCGCGGTTGGGGGAGGTCTCTTTGCTTTGGCTTGCGCCTTCGGCTTTGTTGCGGGCGCCGTAACGACGAGGCCAGGCAATTGGGACGGCTGCTGCGCGATCGCGCACTCGTTGGATGCCACGGTGAGTGCCAACGCACCCCATACGATTTGCCTGACCATCACCTGCCCATCCTGTTATCGTGCCCCCGCAGAGGGCAAAGCTAGGGAGAGCTTTAGTATGATGTCTATGGCAAAAGCTCATACTGCGTCGGTTTCGAGGTACTGAGACCAACATGCAACGGATCACCATCACGATAGACGACGCACTTGCTGAAGAAATAGACAAGCTTGCTCAATCACGCGGCAATCAGAACAGATCGGAAGCAGTGCGAGATCTCGTTCGCGCCGGCATCGCTCACACTCGGGCAGACACATCATCCGCGTCTCAATGTGTGGCGGCCGTGCTCTACGTCTATGATCAAGGAACGCGAGAGCTGCCGAAGCGCATTGCCAACGCCTATCAGGATCAGCACGACCTCTCAGTGGCGACCATGCGCATTGCGCTCGATCACGAGAGCTGTATGGAGGTCGCGGTGCTCAAGGGGCCGGCGGGAGACGTTGAACGCCTCGCCGAGCGCGTGATCGCCGAGCGCGGGGTGCGGCACGGTCGGTTGGTGGTGATCCCTGCCGAGATCGAGCACGAGCGGCACTCACACGGAGAACGGCGCCCACGCGTCCATCAGCACATCAAGGTTCGTTAGCAGCAGGTGCATCGGGGCCGAGATGGTCCGTTTTTGGCCCGTCCCGACTATGGCGTCGATCTTCGGCGATGCCACGTCATTTCTGCTCACACATCGAAGGCAGTCGATCCCCAACGGTCGCGATCGCATAAAGGCAACCAGGAGCCTGTTCATCGGGGGCGTCACTTTAAATGAGAAGAGGAGAGACGGGCTTGCGCCCCGTCAGCGGTCACCACCGAGCGCCATCGTCGGAACGAGCGTATTCTTGTAGATCTTCCCGTCCTTCATGATGACGAGGAGGTTCTTGCCTGGGTTCTCCAGCAACTTGATGTTCGCGAGCGGATCGCCATCGACGAGCAGGAGATCGGCCAACGCGCCTTCCTCGATCATGCCGAGCTTGCCGGGATAGGGATTGCGCGGGCCGGAGAGGGCGAGCAACTCGGCATTGTCCGCGGTTGCCATCTTCAGTACCTCTGCGGGCGTGAACCATTTCACGAGCTTCGGAAGATAGTGGGCCTGCCGCACAGTGCCCTTGGGATTGAGCTGGATGTCAGTCCCGAATGCGGTTTTTGTGCCGTACTTCTTGGCGAGTACGTAGGCGCGCTCGGTACCTTCCGCGACTTGCTTGTATTTGCGCTCGTTGTCGGAGCCCGGCGTTGTCGGGATGGCATCCTCATCCAGCAGAAATGGCTGAATGCTGAGCCACACGCCGCGCTCCGCCATCAGCTTGATGGTCGGCTCGTCGAGGAGCTGGCCGTGCTCGATGCACTTTACACCTGCGTCGATCGCCAGCCTGACGGCTCTTGGCGTATAGGCGTGGACGGTGACGTAGGTGCCCCAGTTCTCCGCATCGGCGACCGCGGCTTCGATTTCGGCCTTGGTGTACTCGGTAACATCGATGGGATCGTAATTCGAGCTCACGCCACCGCCGACCGCGAGTTTGATCTGGCTGGCCCCGCGCATGAGGTTCTCGCGCACGAGCTTGTGCACTTCGGGCACGCCGTCTGCGACGGCTGTGAAGCCGTGCCGCACCGATGGGATCGCGGCAGGCGCGGCAGCACTCGGCAGGTCGGCCAGCGTGCGAAAGTCACTGTGCCCAGACGTCTGTGAAATCATGGGGCCGGATGGCCAGATACGGGGGCCGGGGAAGAGACCCTCATCTATGGCGCGCTTTATCCCGAACACCGGCCCGCCTGCATCGCGTGCGGACGTGTAGCCGGCCATCAGCAGCTCCTTGGCAGTGGCCGCCTGGCGTACCTGCAGGTAATTGGGGTCCGCGGTCGTCATCAGAGTGAATGGCAGAGTCCAGAACGTGAGGTGTGCGTGGTTGTCAATTAAGCCTGGCATGAGCGTGCGGTTATCGCCACTGACCACCGTGGCGCCAGCGGTGTGATCGACCTCAATCGGCGAGCTCGAGATGCGTTCGATCTTGTTGCCCCGCACGAGCACGTTTGTCGGTGCTGAGAGCGATGTACCTCTGCCGTCGAAAATGCGCACGTTCTGGAACAATACTGCGGGCTCGGTTCGGGACTGGGCGCTCGCTGGAACAACCCAGTTGGCTATAAGCGCTGCAGTGATCGCCATTAAGTTCAACTGCATGGCATTTTGCTCCTGACGTCGCCGTGCTCAGCTTCTCGCCTTCGAGTTCTCGTAGGCCCAAAGTCCGCCCATCACGATCAGCGCTCCGGCCACCGCGGCGACGATGTCGCGCAGAGACACCGCATATTTGTCGAGCTCGGGAAAGATGTGGAACAGCCGGAAAAGAAGGCCGCCCACCAGTGCACCCGCAAGACCAAGGCCAAGATTGCGCCACCGACCGAGGCCTTCCTTGTCCCATGTGATGAGCGCGCCCGCGAGACTGCCGCCGACGAGCCCGATGACGATCCAAACTACGAACTGGTCGAATGAAGGCATTTGCACTCCTGGGCTCCGGCGGCTCTCTCAGTTGGACTTCACACGACCCTGCAGCGTGACATTGAGGCCCGGCCTCAGCAGAAGCCCGGGATTGGGGAACTGGGCCATGACTTCCATCACCTGCGTCTGCGGATCGAACTCGTAGCCACCGGCCGCAATCCTCCCGACGTGGGGATATTTGTCGCCACTTGGAAGCGTCAGCATGAGTTCGACGCGGTCTGCTATCTGGTTGCGATCGAAAGATCCGCCTTCGAGCTTCAGCAGCTCGAGATGATCGACATAGACCTCATAGGGCACCCAGGCCTTGACTAGGATAGGGTCGAGCTCGGTAATCGTCGCCATGCCGGTATGCTCACGCGCCATCCGGATGAGATGCGCCCCCTCGGCGACGGTCGACCGGCTGATGATCCCTGCAAATGGTGCGTAGCGTTTCAGCTCCTTGATCTTGACCTCGTCGCCTTTGACCTGGACACGCGCCTGCGCGACGGCGGCGGCGGCGATATCCCGTCGCGCTTCCGATTCCAAATACTGCCGCTCAGCGACGACGTTCTTCTTCCGAAGCTCGGCATTGTTCCTCAGCACGAGCTCGGCAATGCGAAGCTCGGCCTCGGCCCGCTGAAGGATGGCCTTATCGCGCTCGAGCTCGAGATCCTCTTTCGTCGTGTCCATCGTGAACAGCAGCTGGCCCTTCTCGACCCACTGACCAGGCACGAAGTGAATTTTAATGACCTGTCCGTCGAAGGGCGGCGCGATATCATACGAGCGCGCGGGGGCGACGATAGCCTTGAACGACGGCAAATCCTCCTGCGCCTTGGCGCTGACAGGTTGAAGGGCAGTCGTTTGCGCCAGCCCGTCAATCGACGTCACGTGTGGAAGGGCGACGCCGATGGCGATCAATAGAGCCGCGTTCGTGCGATTGCATGACATGGACCGATCTCCATCCCCGCGCCGGCTAGGGCGCAAATGGCTCGAAGCTCCTCGAAATTGTGAACGTGGCGTCGTGGACCTCCCATAAGAGAAAACCCGGAGACCTGTGGTAGACGTCGTGGATTCTGCTCATCGCGATCGGCGGTCATCCGCCTCCGGGCCGCTTCGCGAGCCCGAGATCTTTTCGCGGGAAGCGCTCGAAGGTGGCGAGGTGCCGGTTCAGCGTGACGCTGCCGTCGGCATTCTTCTTCATCTTGTCGAGGCCGTAGGAGTCGAGCGTCGTCCGCATAGAGTGCCAAACATCCTATAGACGCAAGGGCTCGCATCGCGATTTTGGGCATAGTCGCGTCTCCTGGTTGTTTATTCGATCAGCCACTCGGCCGCCGTAGCGTCTCCATGATCTGGTCGACGCCGAAGCTCGATGGCGTCTGCCGCGGCGGAAATTCCTTGAAGGTGCCGATGAACTGCGACACGACTGCCTGCGCCGGTACAGCGAAGAACGAGCGTTGGAACATCCAGTCATTGTAGGTATTCGACGTCATGTCGGCGCGTTCGTACGGATCCATGCGAAGGTTGTATGCTTTGGGCCCGCGTAGGCAGACGAACGGCTCGCGCCAGAGGGCCATCGTGCCGGGAGACCGTTGCTCGCAGAACACGATCTTCAGGTTCTCGTAGCGGAGCGCGACGAGCTGCCCGTCGTCGTTGAAGTAGAAGAATTCCTTGCGCGCCGACTTGTCCTGCTGCCCGGTCAGATGGGGAAGCTGGTTATAGCCGTCCAGATGAACCTTGTAGGTGCGTCCACCAACCTGCGAGCCTTTGAGAAGGCGCTCCTTGATGTCGGCCTCGCCCGCGGCTGCCAATAGCGTCGGAAACCAATCGAGGGCCGAGAAAATCTCATTCGACACGCTGCCCGGCTGAATGCGCCCTGGCCAGCGCACGAAAGCCGGGACGCGAAAGGCGCCCTCCCAGTTCGAGTTCTTCTCGCTGCGGAACGGGGTCATGGCCGCGTCGGGCCAAGTATTGATGTGCGGGCCGTTGTCGGTCGTGTAGACGACGATCGTGTCGTTGGCGATGCTTAGGTCATCCAGCGCCTTGAGCAGCTGGCCGACATGGCCATCATGTTCGAGCATGCCGTCAGCGTACTCGCTGACCCCGCTCTGCCCGATCATGGATGGGCGCACATGCGTGATCGCATGCATTCGGGTGGCGTTCCACCAACAGAAGAAGGGACGGCTGGCCTGCGTCTGCCGCTTGATAAAGTCGAGCGCCGCATTGCACGTCTCGTCGTCTATCGTCTCCATCCGCTTCTTGGTGAGCGGACCGGTATCCTCGATGATCTGCTTGCCGATCTTGCCGAAACGCGGATCGATCGCCGGATCATCACGATCGCTGGATTTGCATTTCAGCACACCACGAGGGCCGAACCGCGCCTTGAATGCGGGGTCCTTCGGATAGTCGGGATGCTCCGGCTCTTCTTCTGCATTGAGATGATAAAGATTGCCGAAGAACTCGTCGAAGCCGTGCACGGTCGGCAGGAACTCGTTCTTATCGCCGAGGTGGTTCTTGCCGAACTGACCGGTCGCGTAGCCCAGTGGTTTGAGTGCCTCCGCGATGGTGATGTCCTCTGCGCGCAGGCCAAGGTCGGCGGCCGGCAATCCGACTTTGGAGAGGCCCGTACGCAAGGTCGCTTGTCCGGTCAAAAATGCGGAGCGCCCCGCCGTGCAGCTTTGCTCCGCATAGTAGTCAGTGAACTTCATGCCTTCGCGTGCGATCCGGTCGATGTTGGGCGTTCGATATCCCATCACGCCGAAGGTATATGCGCTGATATTCGACTGACCGATGTCGTCGCCCATAATGATCAGGATGTTTGGCCTGCGAGCGAGTGCGGGCATCGTCTGCGCCCCCACGACCTGGGGCGCCGCTCCAGAGAGCAAGCCGGATGTCGCCGCGAGCGCCGTGCCGCCAAGCAGAACACTGCGCCGATCGTGAGTGCCAGCAGGGGACTTCTTACCCTTGTCGAAAGTCATGGCAATCCTCCGAAACTCGTGATTGAAAAATGCAGGCGGATATCGGTGTGGGCTTTCACGGATGGATGACCTTCCAATCATTCTTCATGCTCACGACGGTCCAACCCTTCTTCCGTGCTTCGTCGAGACCCTTGTCGAGTCGGCCGACATGCGATGTGCGGTCGTAGGCCCACTCGCGCTGCGCATCATCATGATGGACGTAGAGACAGAAGCGCGGCCCGCGTCCGGTCGCCGTCCATTGCAGCATCGCGAGATCACCATCGGAATTGCCAAACGCTGCGATCGGGCGTCGGCCGATGTGCCGCTGGATGCCAACGGGCTTGCCTTCCTTGTCGTCGTTGTGAACAAGCTCGGGTAGCTTCAGCAACACCGGTCGTTCGTTGCGGAGCTCGAAACGCAGACCACCCGACGTGCCAACGACGTGCTCGGGCGGAATGCCATAGACCTGTTCCGCCCAAGGGCGCATGAACTCGATGCCGCCGCCGGATACGATGAAGGTCTTGAAGCCGCTCCCGCGCAGATAGGCGAGCAGCTCCAGCATCGGCTGATAGACCATCTGGCTGAAAAGTCGTCCCCTCTGTGGATGTTTTGCTGCGCTGATCCAGTCAGTCACCGTGGCTTCGAATTCTTCGGTGGTCATACCGGCGTGTGTTGCCGCCATCACCTCTGCAACGTCTTTCTCCGTGGCAAGGGTGGTCGCATTCGCAACATCGCCCTTGAGAAGGGAGGCGAACGGCTCGCGCGTTTTCCAATCCGGATGCTGGGGGGCGAGCGCCTGAATGCGATCGAGAACGAAGAATGCCTGGGTGTACATCGGCTGCTCGGACCAGAGCGTACCGTCATTGTCGAACACAGCGATCCGCTCAGGCAGCGGGACGAAGCTCTCGCCCGGTGTCGTGACGCGCGTGACAAAATCGGTGATGGCCCTCTTGGCCGATCCCTCGCTCCAGGAAGGAAGCGGATCGGCTTGGGACGCAGCCGCGCTTAACCTGATCGACCCGAGGACCGATGCGCTGGCGAGCGTCGTTCCCGATAGCATGAGATCGCGCCGACTCAGACCGCGTGTGGGCGGCTCGGCGCGACACATCGCACTATTTCTCCGAAGCACGGCACTCTCCTGCGGCATAAGCGGTTGCTGGCCCTCGCACTGGCTACGAGCGAGCGCTATCCATCGCGTTGGTCTATTGGACTGGACCGGAGCGCTGGCGTCTATTGACCTCGAGGTCAATGTCAGTCGGATAGTCTCAAGTGGACATCCCGTCGCCACCACAAGCAGCGTGAATGGCATCGATCAGCGCGTCGCTTTGCAGTGGCTTTGCGAGAAAGGCGACAGCGCCAGCCGCCATGCAACGGTCGCGCATTCCTTCGTCGCCGTAGGCCGTGATGATGATCGTCGGAACTCGGATGCTGCAGCGCTTCAAGTAGCGAAGCAGCTCCAGGCCGTTCATGTCGGGCATTTGCAGATCGAGAATCAGGCAGCCCGGCAGCCTGTCCGGGAGAGCATCGATAAGCGCGTAGGCTGACCCATATGTATTCACATCAAAGCCGCGGCCGCGAAGCAGCCGTTCCAGCGCCTTGAGCACGGGCTGGTCATCGTCAACGACGGCGATCGAAGGAGCAGCATTGGCCATAAGCTATCATTTTCTGACCGCCGAAGATTGTCGAGTTGACCCGAGGTTCAATGTCGGATGTGGTCCAACTCTGCGATATCGACTCGCTCCACCATGCGCGCCAGCTCCAGGAGTGTGCGGGCGCCAAGCTTCTCCATCATCCGCCTGCGATGGACCTTGATCGTCTGCTCGACGGTTCCAAGGTCACCGGCAATCTGCTTGTTCAGTCGCCCCGCGACAACATGCGTGAGAACCTCGCGCTCCCGCGGGGTCAATGTGGCAAGCCTCAACCGGATGGCATCCCTTTGCGCCAGGGCCTGACGACCCTCTTCATCCTGCCGTTCGGCTCGCGCTATGGCGTCCAACAGCGCCGCGTCACTCACCGGCTTCGTCAGGAAGTCGATGGCGCCCGCCTTCATGGCGCGCACACTCGTTGGAATGTCGGCCTTCCCGGTCAGAAAGATCACCGGTCGATGCACACTCCCGGTCATCAGTGCCTGCTGCAACGCCAATCCATCGAGATCGGGCATGGAAACGTCGAGAACGGCGCATCCAGGAACGGTCGGGTCATGATCTGCGAGAAAAGCCGTTGGAGAGGTATAGGTGGCAATCTCGTAACCCTTCATGCTCAGGCGTCGGGCAAGGGCCCTGAGAACACCAGCATCATCGTCGACGATGAATATCGTGAAGCTCATGGCTATTGCGCTGCCTCGAGCATTTCTTGAGCCGGCAACGAAAACGCGGCAACGGCTCCGCCATTCCTACCGTTCGTCAGTGTCAGCGCGCCGCCGTGCGCCTGAACGATCGTCGAGCAGATCGCCAGACCGAGCCCGAGGCCGTGGCCCTTCGTGGTGTAGAACGGCTCGAACACGCGCCCTTCGGCAGCGAGCGGAATGCCAGTACCACGGTCCCTCACGTGCACGCTGATGGTGCCTATCGCCGCACCGCTCGTAGAGACTGTGACCACGCGCGCCGCGATCGGCGTTGCGGTCATCGCATCCATTGCATTCATGATGAGATTGAGCAGAACCTGCTGTATCTGGATCGGGTCACCGAATGTCGGGGGCAGGTGGTCATCAAGATCAAGTTCGGCCGTGATGCGGCGGCTGATCATCTCGTTCTTGAGCAGACCGATTGTGGAAATCACCAGCTCGTTGAGGTCGATACGCTCGGATTGCTTCGTCTCCTTTCGCAGCAAATCCCGCACGCGAGCAATGACCTGGCCGGCCCGATTGTCCTCTTGAATGATGTCGCTCAGTATTTCGCGAAGCTCGGCGAACTCCGGCGCGTGCTCCGGGACCATATCCAACGCCGCATAGGCATTGGACAGGATGGCTGTCAGCGGCTGATTGATCTCGTGCGCGATCGCGCCGGAAAGCTCTCCCAGCATCGCCACCCGCGTCAGGTGCGCGACTTCTTGCCGTTGCAGCTTGGCTTCCTGCTCGGCTGCCTTCTGCTCGGTAACATCGACGAATATCCCGCTGAGTGCGCTCTGATCGCCGCCATTGTCCGGGCGAGATCGAACGCGCACGCTGATCCAGCGCACCTGCCCATCCGGGAGCAAAGCCCGGATATCTCGTACAACCGGCCGCGCTCCCGCTCGGGCCTCGCCGATGGCGGCGACAGCAATTTCGCGATCCTCTGGATGGACCGCGGCCAGGAATGTCTCGCGTGTCAATGGTACGTCGTCCGTTAATCCGAGGAGTGCGCGGCAATGCTCCGTTGCCCATAGCTCATTCGCTTTGGGATCGTACTGCCAGAGTGCAGCATTGACCGAGGCTGCTGTGAACGTCATGCGCTCCTCGCTCTCGCGGAGCAAAGCCTCCGCAGCCTGCCGGTGACGCCGCTGCACGAGCAGTGCGCCCGCAAGCGCCGCCAACAATCCAATGATCGAAAGGGTGATAAGAACGAAATCGCGATGCTGATCCCAGATCGTTGGATCTTTACCAGTGATGATCGTGCCCGGCGGCAGGTTGCTCTCGAGCAGGTGCCACTTTCGCATTGCCTTGTAGTCGACGCGATAGGCCTGTGCCGGATTGGCGCGCGGCGGAAGCGTTCTCGGATCGGTACCCGACAGGATCTCGAGGGCCATATTGGCCGCAGCAATGCCGTGCGACTCGAATGTCTCGCTGAAGCCACCGAGAATGCCATTTCCGACGTTTTCGCTGTAGGGCGAATAGAACGGTGCCGGCGACACATTCGCCAGAGCGATCCCCACCTCGCCCGGCACCAGCGATCGACCTGCCCCATCAACAAATACGGTCAGGATGATCACGATCGAATCGGAGGGCACGCGGGACACTTCAGCGATGAGCTGATCGTATGGCAGCTCGAACAAGTAATGCACCTCGTATCGAGGCTTGATTTCCTCGATGACTTTTCTCGCTGTCGCCTGCCATCGACGGTCGATATTGGCGCTTCCAGCGATCAGATAGAGGCGGGGAGCGCCGGGCTGCAAGTGCTCTGCCAGCTTGATCGTCTTCGCGAGGTTGAGCTCGATAATGATTCCGGTCACATCCGGCGGCGGACGTGCGGACCGGTAGTTCGCAGGTGAAACGGAAGTGAATACGACTGGCGTGTTGGGCGCTACCAGATCGCGGTGCCTGAGAATGAAGGGCAGCGCTTCGCCGCCGATCGTCATCACGACGTCCGGGGGCGCGCGCGCATATTTCTCGCGAAGATACGAGGCTGTGCGCAGCTCATGCTCGGACTCGGCGCGTCGTACGAGATCAAGAAAGTCTGCGTCGATCGTGATCTTCTGCTGCGAACCATCGAGCAGACGCTGCCGTGCGGCGCCACCGACCATGTTGGTCGCCGGATGCATGAAGTTGTAAGCGTACAGCATAAGAACGCGCTTCGGTTGCTCACTGGCGTGCGCGCTTGGTCCCCAGTATGTGTTAGTCGCTATGAGCAGCAAGGCCGGAGTGATCGATCTCGCGACGCGCTCTACTGCACGCCCCTGAACAACGGCCCACACCATCGAGCATCGCCAGCAGAGTTTTTGCAGACGGCGAATGTACACGCGGACCCTTGCAGCCTGTGCGACGAGAACGGAACCGAGCTGAGGCTTTTGATCGAGGCAAGCTCATCACTATGCGGGCCGAGCACGTCGCCGTTGTTCCCACTCTAGTGTCAGAAGACGCTACCGCGTCTAGAATCGGGAAAAACCCTGAGCGGCCAGAGGCCAACTATCTATTCTGGCGATCGTGCCCCTGCCAATACCCAATACTGTTGGCGTCTAGCAACCTCGTCATCTTGGTGGCGGTAACTTTCTACGCATCGCGCTGGGTGGTCCTTCCGGCGACGTCTCCTTTCCCCCCAGCTATGGACATCGGCGCTGGCGGTATCGGCTCCGAGATTCCCATATGCCCAAATCTGCGGAAGTGGGCCTAGCGACGCTCCCGCCAACCCAGAGATTGGTTGGCACCGATGACCGGTTCTGGCCCGAAGCGGACATCTCTGGTGCTTGCTGATGTTCGGCAGAGTGTTGTGTGGAGCAGCTGTTGGACGCAACGAGAAAGTGCTTGGGGATCGGTAGTCGCTAATTCGTATCAGGCACGTCGATCGGCTCGCGGGCCGTGGACCTGATGGGAATACGCGCACCTTGGTCTTATGAGTGGATACGTCGTCGATGGACCATTACTCTGACCAGACTTTGGGTACGGTATCCATCCGTGGCGGCCGGGCAAGATGGCGTTGCATGATCCGGGCGGCGGAGGAGAGTTTGCCGGCTTCGATCAGATCGAGGAGCCTCAAGTGCTCGTGAATATGGCGCCGCATCCCCTCGCGGTCCGAGAATGTGCGGTAGGCCAAGAGACGCCGAATAGCGTTCACTCGTCGCAGCGCTTCGAGATAAAACGGATTGTCGGCGCCTCGAATGATCTCCTCGTGGAAGGCGCAACCTGATTGAAAGATCTCGCCCATTGTGAGTGTCCCGAAACCGCTCGTATAGAGGCGCGTCTGCTCACGCCGCAGCTTCCCGATGACATCGACAGAAAGTTGATAGCCGGGCTCGCGTAGTGCGGCTGGCTCGATCACGGCCCGAAATAATGTCGCCTTAGCGTAAGCATCTCGACACGCCATGGTATCCGCAAAGCGCCATCCATATCCTTGGAGCTTGGTAATCCAGCCTTCCCCCGCGATACGATCGAGCAGGCGCAACAGCTCGGCACGAGTTAGCTCGTAGCGGCGCGCAAGCTCGGCTTCCGTGACCACGTCGGGGAGGCGCCCGCCAACTCTGTCGTCCGCGATGCGGTGATATACTCTGTCACCGTTGTCCAAAGCGCCTACTGTTCGGCGCGCGAGATGGGAAGTCGGACTCTTGGCGAGTACGTAACCGCGATTCTTCTGACCAGTGACAAGGCCGACTTGCTCCAGGGCCTTGAGCCCTGCACGCACTGGCCCCCTTGAAACGCCGATACGATCGGCTAGTTGCTGCTCGACTAGTCTTGCGCCAGGGACGAGGCCATCCCGGCGCGCGATCACAAGGATCTGGCCAGCAACCTGCTCTCCTCGATCCGTGTTTCGCGAGCGCATGATTGTGGCTCTCGGGTGCGCGGTCCTCGAATGTCGAAGGAGCGCCCCCCCACGACGCACTTGACATCGCTGCGATGGCGATTGTTATTTGTAGTATACAAGAACAATCCACGATCTGTCGATCAATGGCGGGCTTCTTGAGGGAACGGGCATGGCGCGTGACGTCCACGTTTGTGAGACTAGGCCGCGCGCAAGCTTGCAGCACCTCAAAGTTGTCGTTCCGACTTCGATCAAATGCGATCCAGTCGAACTGGCCCGCGGCATTGCGTCGAGACCGCTGACCGGGCGCCTCCACGAGGCCTGCCTTCCAAAGGGCCTGCGGAGCGCGGCACCATGAAAGCGCCCTTCCGACCGCTCGCCGGCTTGAACGTGATCGAGTTCAGTCAGATGGTCATGGGTCCGACTTGCGGCCTCATTCTGGCTGACCTCGGCGCCGACGTCCTCAAGATCGAACCGCCCAAGGGTGATCGCACCCGATCGTTCAAGGGACCTGCCGCGGGCTTCTTCGCCAACTACTGCCGCAATAAGCGCAGCCTTGCACTCGACACCGCCACCAAGCAGGGGCAGGCAGTGGCGCGACGACTAATCGACCGCGCCGATGTATTGATCGAGAACTTTCGCCCAGGTCTCCTTAAGCGCCACAATCTCGATTACGAGACCGTGGTCGACACCGCCCCGCGTCTCATCTACTGCTCGCTCAAGGGGTATTTGCAAGGCCCGTATGAGAACCGGCTCGCGCTCGACGAGGTCGTGCAGATGATGGGGGGACTTGCCTACATGACGGGTTTGCCGGACCGCCCGATGCGTACCGGCGCCTCGGTCAATGACGTGATGGGCGGCATGTTTGCCGTGATCGCAATTCAAGCGGCGCTTTCAGAGCGCCTGCGGACCGGCCGCGGCCGATACATCCAGAGTGCGTTGTTCGAGAACAACGTCTTCCTGATGGGCCAGGCAATGATGTTTGAATCCGTGACGGGTACGCCGTCTGTACCTTACTCGATCAAAGACAGTCCTTGGCCGGTCTACGATCTCTTCAATACTGCCGATGGCTCAAAGCTGTTCGTGACGATCGTCGGCGAAGAACACTGGGCTGCATTCTGCCGCTCGTTTGGCCGCGAGGCATGGCTCGAGGATGGGCGGCTTGCCTCTTTGCAGGGACGTGTTGAGGCGCGCCGCTGGCTTATCCCAGAGATCGCTGCACTCATGAAGGCATTCACGGCTGCAGAGCTCACCCAGCGTCTCGAGGCGCTCGAGCTCCCGTTTGCGCCCGTCGCCAAGCCTGGAGATCTGTTTGCCGATCGCCACCTCAATGCTTCTGGCGGGCTCCTCGATGTGCGTCTGCCCGACGGCCGCATGGCGAAGACGCCGGCGCTGCCAATAGCGGTCGACGGCGAGCGCCTCGGCAATCGCCTCGATCCGCCGCTCGTCGGCGAGCACAGCCGGGAAGTGTTGGCCGAGGCCGGTTACGGTGATGGAGAGATCGAGGCTCTGATCGCGGAGGGTGCGGTAGCTGCGGCCGCGCCACGATACTAGCAGCATGACAAGGGCTGATACCCAATCAGAACGACAACAGACGAGGAAACGGTGAGGAGAAAATGGCACAATCTCGGCGCGAGGTTCTGACCGGCGGCGGTGCTCTGGTCGGTGCGGCATTTGTTCCAGGTATCGCGCAGGCCCAAGCCCAGAGCGCAACGCTCGCCTACGGGCCGGCAACTGCGGTTTATGCGCTCGGCTCCATCGCGGAGGCACGTGGCTTCTTCAAGGATGAGAAGCTCGACTTCAAGCTCGTCATCGGCAACGCCGGCACGCATGGACGACAGGCGCTCGCGGCCGGTCAGGCACTGTTTGCGCACGGCGACGCGAGCCATCCGCTGCAGCTCTCAACCCGCGGCAAGCCGTGCAAGATCATCATGGCGTCGCAGATGATTGCGTCGATCTCGAATATCGTCGTGCGCAAGGATCTGTATGACGCAGGGATCAATACGGTCGAGAAGCTCGCCGATTACAAGCGGCCGGACGGCGCCAAGCCGATAGTGGCAGCGACGGCGATCGGTTCCGGAACGTGGATGTACGGCACCTACGTGTTCGAGGCGAAGAAGCTCGGCGACCGTATCAACTGGGTTGCTGGTGGCGGGCCGAAGACGATGTATCCGGGTCTCGAGACGAAGCAGTTCGACGCGATCATGGCGGTGCCCGGCTGGGTCATCGAAGCCGAGGCAAAGGGCTTCGGCAAGGTGATCTATGACACGTCCGTTCCAGGCGTTTTCACAGACGCGTTCGGCGGCACGGTGCCGGTGCTCGTGGTCTATACGCTCGCCGAGACGGCGGCCGACAACAAGCCACTGGTGCAGGCGTTCGTCAACGGCATGTACCGGGCAATGATGTGGGTGAGGGCTACTCCGATAGACGAGGTCTACAAGCTGGTCGAGAAGCACTATGCGGGCGTCGATCCGGTCGCGGTGAAGGCCGAGCTCGAGTTCGACAAGAAGACCTGGACCTATGATGGCAAGATCGACGCGGCCTCCTTCGAGCGTGGCGGCCGGGTCTGGTACCGCAAGGGCTCCGATATCCCGGAGTCCAAATATAGCGACCTCGTCGACATGAGCTTCCTCGAAAACGCCCACGCCAAGTACAAGTGAGCGCAGCGGTGGAGACTGCTCGGATTACGGTGGCGAACCTCCACAAGAGGTATCGCACGCCCGGTGGCGATGTGAACGCAGTCGAGGATGTATCGTTCGACGTCCAGCAGGGCGAATTCGTCGCCTTGCTCGGACCGTCGGGCTGCGGCAAGTCGACCATTCTCAACATGGTCGCCGGCCTGCTTGACAGCACCGAAGGTACGATGCGCATCGACAGTGACGAGGTGCAGTACGGGTACGTCAACCGCAAAGTCGGTTATGTCTTCCAGCGCGACACCGTGTTTCCTTGGCGGACCGTGCATGACAACATCGGTTACGGCCTGGAGATTGCTGGAGTGCCGCGAGGCGAACGCCACGAGCGGGTAAGCCGCGCGATCGAGGTCGCGGGGCTTGCCGGATTCGACCGCAGCTTTCCGCGCATGCTGTCGGGTGGCATGCGCCAGCGCGTCGCCCTCATGCGAACGCTCATCATGGAGCCCGAGATCCTGCTCATGGATGAGCCCTTCGGCGCGCTCGACACTCACACCAAGCTCGAGATGCATAAGACGCTGCTCGAGATTTGGGAGCGCGAGCGCCAGACGGTGCTCTTCGTGACGCACGACCTCGGCGAGGCCCTTACGCTGTCGAGCCGCATCATCTTGTTGTCTGCGCGCCCAGGGCGGCTCAAGGAAGATTTCGAGGTGCCCTTCGAGCGTCCGCGCGACGCCGTAAGCCTGCGCGAGACCGCTGAGTTCGGGCGCCTCTATTCCCACATCTGGCACTCGCTCGGCGAGGAATTCAGACGGACCAAGGCCGAGTGAGCTATGCGAAACCGCCGTTTCTCAGTCCTGCTCTGGCAGATCGTTATTCTCGCCATCTCGCTATCGATCTGGCAGTGGGGCTTCGATATCTGCAAGGCGTACCTGCCGAAGGCTTGGGTGCCATCGATCCTCGATCCCTATTTCATCTCGAAGCCGAGCGCGATCTGGATCAGCTTCATGAAGCTCAGCTGCTTCTCAGATCCGGCAGGCTTCGCCGAGTGCTTCAACGGCAACGCGAACAACCTGTGGCTGGCGACTGCCGTCACGATCAAGAACATGGCGTGGGGGTTCCTGTGGGGGACATCGCTCGGGGTGCTGACTGGTCTGACGCTCGGCCGCTCGCAGTACCTCTCTGAGATCTTTGAGCCCTACATCGTCGCCATGAACTCGATTCCGCGCATCGCGTTGGTGCCGCTCATCATTCTGATGTTCGGGCTCGGCGACATGTCGAAGATCGTGACCGCCGGCATCGTCGTGTTCTTCGTCGTATTCTTCAATACCTTCGAGGGCACGCGCTCGGTCGACCGCGACCAGATCGCGGCCGCGCGCCTGCTCGGCGCCAGCGAGCTGACAGTGTTGCGCACAGTCGTCATCCCTTCGGCGCTCGCCTGGGTGTTCGCGTCGCTCACGCCAGCCGTCTCGTTCGCGCTGATCGGCGTGATTGTCGGCGAGTTCATCGGCGCCGAGCGCGGCCTCGGCAAGCTCATCATCGAGGCTGAGGCGCGCGCCAACGCGGCGGAGATGATGGTCGCGATCTTCGTGATGATGATCGTCGGCATTATCCTGGCGTTCATCGTGCGCCGTGTTCAGGCCTATCTTCTGCGCTGGCAACCGCAGTTCGAGGTGAGAGAATAATAACTTGACGACCTGAGCGTTGGGCAACTCGGCATAGGAGGCGATGACGCCAACGAGATCGCCGAGGTCACATCTGATCGCCGACACTTTACCCCAACCAGACGCAACGACTGCTCTTGGCCCATCTCGGACCTCGCTAAGCGTCCCTGAATTTGACGTCATTGCTTCACAGCGGACCTCATCGCGTCCGACTGCGGCGTAACCTTATGAGTGCAAGCCGTTGGAGGGGGATTGCAGAACGCTGGCGTAGGGATTCCCCCCACCCCTAACCCCTCCCCACAAGGGGGAGGGGGACTAAGAGTCGATTTGGGGACACTCTCGCTCGTGATCACTTATCCAGCCACGCGTGCTCCATGCGCCAGCTATTGTAGAGCGAGTTGATGTGGCTGGTGACGCCCTTCACGTAGGGGGCCCAGCAGGTCGCGGCCTTGTTGTGCAGGATGATCGGACGCGCGACGTCCTCGACGATCTTGCGCTCGGCCTGCCAGAGGATCTGCTTGCGCTTGGCCGGATCCGTCTCGCGTGACTGGGCGAAGATCAGCTCGTCCACCTCTTTGTTGCAGTAGCCGGTGTAGTTGCGCTCGGAAGCACAACTGAAGTTCTCGACGAGGCCGACGTCAGGATCGTCGACGCCGACGCCGGTCGTGTTGAGGCCGACGGCGTAGTCCTTGCGCGTGACCTTGGCGTGCCAGAGCGGGGTGTCGACGTTCTCGAGCTCACCCTCGATGTACACGGCCTTCATCTGGTCGATGAAGATGACGGCGGGATCGCGATAGAGGGGGATGTTGCGCGTCGCGACCTTGACCTTGAGCGGCTTTGCCGCGCTGTAGCCGAGCTCCTCCATGATCTTGCGCGCCTGGGCGAGATCCTTGGAGCGGTCAGGGCTGTAGCCCGGCAGCTTGGCGAGTTCCTCGGGCGGCATGGACCACTTGCCCTCGGGGCCGGGCAGCATGACGGCGCCGATCGAGGACTTGCCCTCGGCGAGTATGGTGTTGAAGGCCGCGCGGTCGATGGCGAGCGCCATGGCGAGGCGGATCTTCGGGTTGTCGAAGGGCGGGGCCGACGAGTTCACGATCATGTTGATCGTGTTGTTCGACGGTACGAACTGGCAGACGGACTTCGGTGCCTTCGCTTCGACGTCCTTGAGGCCCGCGACGGTGATGTCGGAGACGAAGGTGAGGTCCACTTCGCCGGCGATGAAGGCGAGGACGCGCGTCGAGCGGTTGTTGATGACGCGGTACTCGATGCCGTCGAGACGGGGGAAGCCCTTCTTCCAGTAGTCGGGGTTCTTCGCGAGCTTGATCGAGTCGCCGCGCTTCATCTCGGCGATCTTGAACGGTCCCGTGCCGACCGGGTTCACGCGCATCTGCTTCTGCTCGACGTGGCAGGGATAGACTGGCGAATAGCCGGAGGCGAGCAGCGCGAGGAAGCTCGGCTGCGGCACCTTGAGCTCGAAGGTCACCTCGTTGTCGCCGTTGGTCGTGATCTCCTTGACGTTATGGTACCAGATCTTGCGCGGGTTCTTGCGGAAGTCGTCGGACTTCACGAGCCCCGACACGAGGTCGAACGTGCACTTGACGTCCTTGGCCGTGAAGGGCTTGCCGTCGTGCCACTTCACGCCCTGCTCGAGCTGGAAGGTCAATTTGGTCTTGCTGTCGTCCCATTTCCAGCTCTTGCCGAGATCGGGGACGATCGTGTCGAGGTTCGCCTCGAGCTTGGTCTGGTCGAAGAGTACGAGGTTGTTGAACACCGGCATGAACGGGAAGACCGTCGAGATGGTGGCCTCCTCGTGGATCGAGGCGCTCGGCGGCGTATCCCAGACATAGGATTTGAGGATACCGCCCGCTTTCTGCGCCTGCGCGGCAGGGGCGAAAAGGAGCATTGCCAGGGCGAGCGCTGACGCTCCCTTGGCCTTGTGAGCGATCATCGTGCGTTCTCCCTGTTTCCGATCTGGCGTCGGCCGTCACGGCCCTGCGGAGCCATGCGGTAGGTCGAAACATATCACGCGGGGGGCGCTCGCCAAGTCAATCGAGCGGTGCGTTGACGGAGCCCGGCGCTGCATTATTCTCGATCGCGAAGGGCCAGAGCGGCCAAGCCTTCAGTCCCGGAACGGAATTTCGCATGAGCCAAGCCGTCGATCCGATCACGGTCTCCGTGATCCAGCACCGTCTTCGCGCCATCGTCGAGGAGATGGGCGAGGCGATGCTGCGTACGTCCTATTCGCAGATCCTGAACTCCAGCCGCGATTTCTCGACGGCGCTGTGCGATCCGGAGGGGCGGCTCATCGCCCAGGCCGAGCACGT
>JAEWIJ010000216.1 GCA_023387235.1 Pseudomonadota bacterium | reverse complement strand
CCACCAAAAAGCACGAGGGCCCCTAGCCCGAACCGCCCCCCGGCACCCACGCCCCCGGCGCAGCCTACTCCCGCCGAAATCGCGGCCCAAGAGGAGGCAGCGTTCGAAGAAGCGTGGAGGAGGATCGGCAACCCGACGCCTACAAGAGCACTCGGCAATCTTCCGCCGGAATACGCGGGCGGGCAGGTAGCGATTGGAGGTGGGCTCGGGCTGCTGGGGAATCGCAGCTTCATGGAGACGCCATTCAGCCAGACGAGCTACACGTCGAAGACCATTCAAGACCAGCAAGCCCGCACTGTCGGCGATGTCCTGGCGAATGACCCGTCAGTGCGCTCGGTCTTAGGCGCCAGCGCAGGTTACGGCTTCGACGTCTTCAACATCCGTGGTTTCTACTACGAGAACGGCGACTCGGCGTTGAATGGCCTTTACGGTTTGGCGCCTCAATATTCGACGGCTCCCAATTTCGTCGAACGCGTTGACGTTCTCAAAGGGCCGAATGCCTTGTTGAATGGCATGCCACCAGCCGGCGCGGTGGGCGGCAGCATCAACCTCATTACCAAGCAGGCGCCCGACATCCCAATCACGCAGGTTACCACGAGCTTCGTGTCGGACAGGTATTTGGGAACGGATCTGGACGTAGCTCGGCGTTTTGGCGCCAGTAAAGAGTTTGGTATACGGTTCAACGGCGGCTACCACGCCGGCGACACCAGTATCGACGGCCAGGATTCAGAGCTTGGAAATGCAGTCCTGAATATGGACTATCGCGGCGAACGCGTGCGCCTGTCCGCCGATGTTGGATATCAATCACAGGATCTGAACAGGCCACTGCGGTTCATCACTATACCATCAGCGTTGGGATCAGTTCCGCCGCCTCCGAAAGCAGGATCTAACTTCAGCGCGCCGTGGATGTTCTGGCGGCCGACCGACACGTTCGCAATGGTGCAGGGCGAAGTCGATCTTACCAAATATGTAACAGCGTATGCGGCAATCGGCTGGCACAAAAGCGAGATCGATTTCCTGTATGCGTCACCCACTGTCACGAATGTCAATGGAAACTGGCAGGGTCTCCTAGGCGACGGCAAAGATACGTATGAGACTTGGTCTGGGGTCGCGGGAATTCGCACGACGTTCGATACTGGTCCGGTCAATCACAAGCTGAACGTAAGCTATTCGTCCATCAGTAGGGATTACACCAGTGGGATCAGTGTCCCAACCCCTCCCTTCTTCTTCTCCAATCTCTATAATCCCATCAGTCAATCCAAACCGACATCTTTCAGTGCGGCGCTCGCAACGACATCGGAAACGAAGATGTCCAGTGTGGGCATCGCTGATACCTTGTCGATCCTCAACGACCGCATTCAGTTCACTGCGGGCGTGCGCCGCCAAAAGGCCGGCCTCGACAGCGAGACTGCCAACTTTCTTTTCAACACGAATACGGTGGCTTCGACCGAAGGGTCGGTTTGGAGTCCGGCCTATGCATTGCTTGTGAGGCCGTTTGAGAATGTCTCGCTGTACGCCAACTATATTGAGGGGCTTAAGGTCGGACGCACGGTTCCGAGCGACGGCACCTTCATCAATCCCGGCCAGGTGTTCCCGCCCTATCAAACCGAGCAGAAGGAGGTCGGCGTCAAGGTCGATTTCGGCCGCATCAGCACCACTGTCGCTGCGTTCGACATTATGCAGCCTGCGTTCGTGAATGTCGTAACGCCGGCCGGAACCAGCCTCGAACTCGACGGCGAGCAGCGCAATCGCGGCGTCGAAGTCAACGTGTTCGGCGAACTGACGCCAAGTGTTCGCGTGCTCGGAGGCGTAGCCTACATTGATGGGCGGCTGGAGAAAACCGCGGGTGGAACCAATGACGGCAACAGAGCGCAAGGCGTTGCCAAATGGAACGTCAATATCGGCGCCGAGTGGGATACGCCCTTCGTCCCGGGTCTGACGCTGACGGGGCGCATGATCTATACGAGCGGTGTATATATCAACGCAGCGAACACGCTTTCGATTCCGGACTGGACCCGGTTTGACGTGGGAGCGCGCTACACCTTCGACTCGCCGTGGAACGGCAAGCCCATCACGATCCGGTTCGCCGTGGAGAACGTGGCCAATGAGAACTACTATGCCGGATCCTACTCAGCTGACGGCATCGTATCGCTCGGAGCGCCGCGGACTTATCTGGTGTCGAGCACGTTCAACTTCTGAGCTGGGTGTGAGTTGCCGGACATGAGACGAGGTTCGCCTATTGAGCGGGATCCGGTCGCGCTCGAGGACAGGGTAATTGGCTAGACCGCTACTGCCATGAAGGCGAGGTACGAAAGCGGCGGTACGCGCAGGATCATCCGTTGGCTACTCGCCGGGCCGATCGCCGCCATCATTGCAGTGATCGTGCTCATGGGAATGCCGATCTACATACCGGCTGGTCCTGGCGGCGTGGATAATCTCGTCATTCCACTGTTGCTGTTGCCGATAGTCTGGGCCTTGCTGTTCTTTCACGCCATCCTGGACAGTAGTCTCACGCGCGTTGCATTGGTCGGCGCGCTGGTCGCTGGGGCCAATCTGGCCCTGCTCGCAGCACGCTTCTGGGGCTGACTTCATCGAGGCGGCTCGATATGGTTGCGCATGTTCAATCTGGGCCAAGCTAAAACGAAGATTCTCGTCGCCGTTCATGGCTGGTCGGGCGTCGTGCTGGGGTTTCTGCTCTATGCCGTGGTGCTGACTGGCACCATCGCGGTGTTCGCGCACGAGATCGGGCACTGGTCGACCGGGAGAGGCGAAGCGCCGAGCGCTTATCAGCATCCCATCGATGGTCACGTGCGGAAGGCGATCAACTCGGTTGAACCCAGGTTTCGCCACGACGTTTCCATCTCCACCAGCCCGCACGGTAATCTGATGGTGTGGGCGCATACGCACGAGAAACGCCCCAACGGCAAACTTGCAGACTTCGGAGTGCTTCTGGAACTTGACCCTCAATCGGGGCGCGAGATTGTGCGGCGGGAGGGCTGGTCGAATGAGGTGTTTCGGGAAACAGGTACCGCACTTGAACGCTTTCTGATCGATGTGCACGTGCGGCTGCATCTGCCAAACCCTTGGGGCTTGTTAGTGACCGGCATCCTCGGTCTCGCCATGATGGCGGCCGCCGTGTCGGGTCTTCTGATGCATCCGAACCTGATCAAGGACGCGTTTACGCTCAGACGACACAAGAAGACGCTGGTCGCTGCGCGTGACGAACATTCCGTTGCCGGGACGTGGGGGCTGCCCTTCGCGTTTCTTCTCGCACTCACTGGCGCGTTCTTCAGCTTCGCTCTTTCCTTCGGTCTGCCAATTATGAGCCTGGTGGCGTTCGGCGGCGACCAAGCCAAATTGAGGGACACACTAGTGGGCGCCCGGCCCGCAGTAGATGCGCGGCCGGCGGAGCTCGCCAATCTCGACACGATGATCCGCGACGCGCGAGCCCGCGTGGGCGGGAGCGTCAATCGCCTGAGCATATCGGATTACGGACGCATGGACGGTCACGTGACGATCGCGCTTGATCCCGCTCCGGGAGAGCTCGAGCCCTCCCGGTTGGTTTACAAAGCGCCCGATGGTGCATTCGTCGTGCGCAAAACCCGGATCGGCACTGAACCCTCGCTCGGCTCGACATTGTTTTCCATTATTGGCCCCCTGCACTTCGGCAACTTCGGCGGCGTGATTTCCAAGCTAGTCTGGGGCGCTCTTGGGTTCGCATCTTGCTTTATGATCGCCACAGGCATGTCGTTGTGGCTTAGGCGCCGCGCCGGGGATCAGCGCTGGCGCGTCTTTGCTTGCATCAATGAGACAGTTATTTTCGGTCTCCCGATTGCTCTTGCGGCCTCGGCGTACGGCTTCCTTCTGAGTTATCCGACCGAAACCGCGGTGACCGTCACGCCCTTAGCCTTCCTGGCCGGAGCGGTGCTCGTCATTAGTTATGCAGCCTTTGTCTCACTGCGAAGCACCGGGCAGACTCTCAATGCGCATCTCATGGCCGGCTTGGGCCTGACACTCGTCGGCCTGCCGATCGCACGGGTCGCGACGGGCGGGATCTTCTGGCAAGAGGCGTTTGCCACGGGAGCTCACGAGACGCTCTTCATTGATTTTGCGCTCTTGCTCGGTGGAGCGTTCTGCATTCGATTGGCGCGGCGGTGGGGCATCTCGGACGCCTCGACTTTGTCCGATGCGGAGCCTGCTGCGACATCGGGCAAGTCGCAGATGGGCCCTGCCGAATAATGGACGCGTTCAACGGGCTGATATCACTCGTCGCCTGCGCGTGGTCGCTTGCGATGATTGTTCTGCTGGGTCTCAACGATCCGAAATCGCGACGCACGGCGCAAAGGCCAACCAGACGAGTGTTTTCCAGCCTACGGGGCACCGCTGCCATCTTCGCGTTACTGCCGGGCGCGCTATTGCTTGCTGCGGGATCCGCCGTAGCGCTTCTTATCTGGTTTGGCTTCGTGACAGTTGCCGGCTGGGCTGTCGCTATCGTGTTGGCGCCCGCGCGGCATCAGGATTGAGGCACGGCAGAGATCCAGCAACTGCGCTTTCCGCTTAGCCAATCACTCATGCTCAATGTCGCTTTTGGGGGACCGAGCGACGCTTTCGACTAACATGAGATCGGTGGCAAAGATGACCGCCTCTGGCCCATTTCGACAGGAGCCTTATGTCAACTGTTGGAGACACAACGGACGCAGCTCGGATTTGATGCCCCTCGTTGGCCGCTGGGCTCAGCGATGTCGGCAATACTCTGCCGTGCGTTCGACGGCGTACCCTGTATGCTGCAGCCGCTCAGTGCGGCTTTGGGTCATCGGTGCCGCCTCCGAATAACGCCTAGCTTGGCAGCTCAGCCATCATGAGCTGACGTTGCGATGGGCTGATGCCGGAGTTGCGACGGGCCAGAAGCAATCATTGGCCCGACCCGTCCGTGGCTGATCGAAGATGTCTCTCGATCCCAGAAGCGGACGTCAACGGGTTCGATGCCAGAAGCGGGAGTTGCGCGCCAGTCGACAGAATTTGCGACCTGATTCGCCGCTCAATCCGTGCGAGGCTTACGCCACCGTCATAGATCACCCAAGCCGATCCAGCAGAGATCTAGCAGCCATGAGATCAGGCAACGCATGACCTTCGCTGAAAGCGTTGTATGTTGGCAGCAGGAGCGACCTGCCTTCGGATTGGCGCCCTTGCGCCAGGCGAAGCCGAGCGAGGCTGGTCGCCGATCTTATTTGCCACGCCAGGGCCTTCTGGCCGATTGCCAGTTCGAGCGAGGTGCTGAAAAGCTCCTCCGCCTGTTCATGACTAAAGGCGTCTGGTGAGCAGAGAGCGAGTTCGCCTTTCAAGCGAAGCAATTCAGGTTTGGCCCAGTATTCCTTGTTGCGCGCGGTCTGAGCCAAGGTCGCATCCAGTGCAGCCTTTGCCTCCGCCATCAAGCCGGCTGCTGCAAGTGCTTCGGCGTAGGCGAGATTGAACGAGGCAGTGTACTGATGGTGGCCCGCGGATCGCTGTCTCGCGATAGCGGCCAAGATGAGCGCCACCCCCTCTGATGCTTTCCCCTGCTTCACAAGGATTTGTCCTTCGAAGCATCCTGCAAAAAGGTGCCAAACGCCAAGGCTGCCGCGCTCAGCCTCCTTTCGAAGAAGTTCTGTGAAGCGCTCGGCCCGCAAAAGATCACCCGCAAGCAGGGCAATAGGGCAGGCTGCTTGCATGAGCGTGTTGCATAAGGACAGCTTGTGCCCCGTCGCAATGGCATCATCAACGCTTGCGTCAAGTGTCCTCAGAGCCTGATCGCATCGTCCTAGAACCCAGAGCGCGCGAGATTGGGCGATGCTGGCCGTCACGAGCTGATCGAATTGATAGCGAGCGATGTGCGCGCGACGGGATGCAGCACGGTAGCCGCTGATCATCCGCTCAGCATGATGCAGTGCGCCTTCCTGGTCGCCCAGGAAGTGTAGCGGGGCCGCCAGCAGTCGGTGACCGACCGCGACGTCACAGGGATCGGAAGAGTTAGCAGCCAGCGCGCGAAAGCGATCAGCGAGACTAAGAGCGGACGGAAATTCCGCTTCTATCATCTTGGCCGCCCATAACCCCCAGAGGTTGCGGAGTAGGTAGTCTGTATCCCCAAGGCGCTCGGCGAATTGGTAAGCGGTTGTCCAGGCGAGCTTGGCTTCCTGGGATTTTCCCGGCGTCGCGCTCAGTACACAAGCTCGCGCCGTATGGAGCCGCACTGCCGTACGATCGTGCCTTTGGTCGATCGAGCTCGAAGTCGAAAGCGCGCGATCAATTTGCTCGCCGCATTCCTTGATGAGCGACTGTTCAAACCACAGTGGTAGAGCAGCCAGCGTGAGCGACATGCCCAATTCGCTGTCGCCCCGGCTCGAGAAAGCCCAGTTCAAGGCGGTGCGAACGTCGCCTATGAGCCAACCAAGCTTATCGCGCCATGCGATCTCGTTATCACCGGACAGCGCCGCTTCGGCTTCGGTAAGAACGATTTCGCAGTACTCTGCATGTTGCCTAGAGACTGCCGCCACCTCGGGCTGCACAGCCAGTCTCCGACGTGCATAGGCGCGAGTGGTCTCGAGCAGCCTGAAGAAGGTCTCGTTTCGGCTTACGTCCGATGTGACCAAGGATCGATCGACGAGATCGCACAAGCTCTCCACGACATCGTGTGCGCTGAGATCCCCCCAACTGGCGACCGCTACCGCTGCCTCGATTGTGAAAGCGCCGGAGAAAGCCGATAGGCGTTGCAGCACTATCTGATCGCGAGCCCCGAGCAGATTGAAGCTCCAGTCGAGCGTGGCGGAAAGCGTTTGGTGGCGAGGCAGCGCCGTCCGTCGACCTTTGGTGAGGACTGCGAACATGGAATCAAGCGCGGTGGCCAATCCGCGTAGGCCAAAGCAGTCCATACGGCCGCCCGCCATCTCGATGGCAAGAGGAATGCCATCCAGACGTCGGCATACGCTCACGATCGCATTGACATCCTCGTCGCGCAGCGTAAACGTCGCCACACGCGCGCGTGCTCGTTCGACGAACAGCTCGATCGCGGCGTAGGTCATCGCCTGCTCTGCGGAGAGCCCTTCAGTGGTAGGGATTGCGAGGGGCCTGAGCAGTTGGACCTGCTCTCCTTCGATGCGCAGGGGTTCTCGGCTCGTCGCCAGCACGCGCGCCTTCGGCACACTGCCGAGAATTGCTTCGGTGACACGAACTACCTCCTCAACTAAATGCTCGCAGTTATCGATTACAAGAAGCAGCTCCTTGTCTTTCAGGCACGACAGAGCGCATTTCAGCGTGCTGTTGACCTTGGAGCTAACACCGAGTGTCGCGGCAATCGTGCTGGAAATCAGACGAGCGTCGGAGAGAGCGGCAAGATCGATAAAATGGACACCGTGCCAGGAAATTGCTTCAGGCCGCTTGAGAAGATGGGCCACGGCCGACACAGCGAGCGTGGTCTTGCCAACTCCGCCTGGCCCCACGAGAGTGACGAGCCGATGCTTGACAATCTGAGCGACCAAAGTCGACTGATCGACATCGCGACCTATGATCCGGTCCTGAATAATCGGCATGTTTGAGGAAGGTTGGTTGGCCACTGCGCTGGGCTGCCGCTGCGCAAGTTCACTCGCCAACGGCCGGACCGGCTCGATGAAACTGTAGCCGCGATTGGAGATGCTGAGAATGTAGCGATGTCCCTCCTGGCCATCTCTCAAGGATTTTCGAAGCGCCGAAATTTGCACGCGCAGGCTGCCATCAGCCGTAAAGATGCCGGGCCATACGCGGTCGATAATTTCATCCTTGCTCACGACATGGCCGGCTCGCTCGACCAGCAGGCAAAGTATGTCGAACGAGCGACCGCCGAGCGCTACTTGCTCACCGTCACGAGACAGTGTGCGGCGACTAGGGGAAAGGAGAAATGGACCGAACGCGATCTGATGCTGAGAAGTTCGGAAGCCCGGGGCAGAAGCGAACGCATCCGCAGCTCGAGGTGGATCGCCCGACGTCTCGACCGAGGAACGTTGTGGACCAGCCTGCATAGCCATGTCGTTTGCGAATGGCACGGGATGCTTCTCCTCACGTGAATTCCATCCAGTGTCGAACCCGAAGCGGTCTCATCGAGCTGCTGGAACTGAGTTCGAGTCGAGCCACTTCCGCGCCGCGTCGCGAGGCGTGAGGCCCTCCACGTTGACAAGTCGGTCCATCTCCGTGACCGCGCCAACGCTGAGCTTGATGCTTGCAAGGCGATCGAGTGCATTGGGCGCAAGTTTATCTTTCAGCGACTGATGCCCGAGCAGGACCGCAGTGTCACCCTTGCCATATATACCCTTAGGATCATCGAGGATCCGAACCTTGTAGGCCGCATTCAACCATTGGGGCTGCCACAGCGGCATCACGAGCCACCGCTGCTGAGCGACCGCCTGCCTGAAGTTCTCAATCCAGTCTTTCGCTGCACCCGGAACGACTTGGTAGCCCAAGGCATCCAAGCCATATGCTTGGCGCATCCTTTCAGCGCCGACCATAAGGCCTGACGTTGCGCCGATCCCGCGAATGTTTCTATCCATTCGTGCCAGGACGCTCGGCTTCTTGAGATCATCGATTGAACGCACGATATCCGATGGCACGTAGTCAGGAACCGCCCAGAAGAGTCGTGCCTGATCGTAGAGTTCGCTGATGACAAAGGTTACGTCCTTAACCTTGGCATAGAGTGGGGCGTGCGCGTCTGGAAGCCACGCCGCAGCAAGGATGTCGACCTTGCCCGCGCCGATCTTCGGAAAGATGTCTCCGTGACTGCCAGCCGTGACGGCAACCGAGTATCCATCCTTTTCCAGCAGCTCGTGTACGACTGCCCCGATGACCGCATAGAATGACAGGTTGACCTGACCTAAGCGGATCGGGCGGTCCTGCGCCTTTGCTGGCAGCGATGCGGCTGCTACAAGGGCTAGGAAGGCCGAGGCTAGAGCCCTCTTTCGGACACTTCCTCGCATTCGCCACTCCTGGATCAAGTGCGATGCAGCTTGTCGAAAGGCTAACGCAGTATCTGCATCCTCATGACCTTGACGCTTCCCTCGGCCAAATGGGGAAGCTTCTCGAACCAAGCCTTGACGTGAGGCGTAGCGTTGTGGGCTTCGAAGTCCGCCTCCGACGCAAACACTTCGTAGAAGACGAAGTGTCCTGGCGACTCTCGATTCTCGTGCAGAAAATAGACGAGATTGTTGGGCTCGTTTCGAACCATGTTGATGAGCGGGAGCGTCGCGGCTCGAAGCTCATCCTCCTTGCCCGGCTTCGCCCTGATCTCGGCCACGACGGAGATCGCGTTGGGAGGGAACTTCGAGTAGGCGATGTGAGTACCGTCATCTGCCCTTGACGTTGACGCTCCAAGCAGAAGCCCTGCAGATAGGAGTGCCGACCCGCTGATCAGTCGCAGCGTTTTCATAAAGTGAGCCGTATTCATCCGGTTCATGCCGAGCCCTCCTAGCCGCCAATGCGCGTGCGCATGTGCGTCTCCAGGGCACTCGCGAAGACCTGCTTAACTGGGCCGAGGGCCTGAACGAACTCCAGCTGCTCGCCCTCGGGGCCTTTGCAATAGATCAACCGCCATCCGTTCGATTGGCCTTCGGTGATGCCATTGCTGTTCGCCTCGATCGGCGCTGCTAACCGCTCTTTCTCGGTGGTCACCGTGATGACGCGATTAGCTCTGACCTGCGTCATGCCGCGCCGCGCCGATTCAGCTTCGAGATCCGCGATGAATTTGTTGAAGTCGACCTCGTCACGGATGTGAAAACAGATGTGCATCATGCGCGGGAACGCAGGACTCATATGGTTCAGCGGTTCTGCGAAGGCTGTCCCAGTGCCCGTGGGTTGCTCGTTATCACGGTACTGCAGGAGCTCGATCACAACGTTGTCGAACTGGATGAAGCGGACATCCAGGCGCTGCGCCCCACCTCGAAGGTCCGGTATGCCCATGGTCCGTGGATTTACCTGGCGGACGCGGGCCTCGATCTCCTGATCGGTCAGAAGCGTGTTATGAATTCGCTCACCGTAGAAGTTCCCGTCTCGCATCACTTCGGTGCCACCAAGCACCTCCGTGTAGAACTCGTACGCTCGGTCCATTCGCTGCACGGTCAGACCGAAGTGCTGCACGCCCTGAAGCCGCCTGCCTAGTGGAGCGTCGTTGCTCACGGCTCGGCCTTGTGCGCCAGCCGGTGCTACCGAAGCGAGCGTTGCCGCACCAGCGACCATCGTCTCACCGGCCGCGCGGATGACGTCCCTCCGATTGAGATCCGACACCTCATCAGTCTTCTCGTTGTGATCCATTTCGACCGGTCTCCCATATTGACTCAGTGAGTTTGAAGACGCTCCTCACGCATCAAGAAATGCGCACAGTTGGCCTTTGAAAATCTGGAGCGAACCGAGCCAACTGGCGTCGGAGATAAGTCGAGCCTACGCTGGCGCAGGAAGCGGGTATTCTCGGATCTTGCGGTGTCATGCGCAGATCTTGCTGCCGGACGGCGATCGCCGGTTAATTGCGGTTAAATGAGGGGCGGTTAGCCTACGAGGCGGCCGGAAAGCCCTGGGAGTGGGCGAGCTAAGCGACCTCGCCATTGCCGGGCCGTTCCAGGGAAGCGAGGAGGCCGGCTGCAATCACGAGATCGTGCGTCTCGAAGCCCTCGGTGAACTCGTTATAGACGGGCATCAGCATGTTGTACGCGGCGTCTGCCCGTGATCGGCCGCGCCAGAGCTTCGCGAGATCGGTCGCTGAGCGCAACTGCCACGACAAGGCGCCGATCTGCTGGGCAAACGCCATCGCATCCGCGAGGAGCGCCTCAGCGTCGTGCGGCCGGTTCGAGGCGATCAGTATGGAGGACCGAATGCGCAACAGCTCCGGGATGCACCAGCGCTCGTTCTGAGCGGAGGCGCAGTCAAAGGCGTTCTTGATCGTGGTTTCGGCTTCGCCGATCCGACCCCGGGCGACGAGAGCATCGGCCAGCACGGCGAGGTAGTAGGGCATCCGTGCCAGATAGTTGAAGTCTCGGAACTCGTCGATGGCCCGCTCGAGGCCGTCAATGGTATCGATTGCGGGGTGGCCTTGCGCCTGCGCCAGTGCGGCGCGATAGAAACTGGCAATCGGGCGTCGCGTAACCAGCCCCTGCCTTGCGACATGTTCGGCAAGCAATTCGACGTACTGATCACATTCTTTGTAACGCCCGCACCAATAGAAAACCGGACAGGAGTACGTGAGGGCATTGTTCAGCGAAAGGTGATGGTGGGCCGGGCGTGCGCGCTCGTATGCGGCGGCCGCGGTGCGTGCAGCAGATTCGGGGAACCCCCTCAACCACAGCACCTGCGATAGCGCGCAGTCCAGCAGCACGGCGATGTCGGCCATGTATCGGACACTGTAGGATCCGTTGAAATATCGCAGATCGCGCTGCTGAAGGGATTCGAGGCGCCGCTGAGCGTTTCTCAGACGGCCGAGAAAAAGTTCGGCTATGCCTAAGTGCACTTCGCCCTCTGGGAGGATGGAAGGGTCATCCGCGGCAGCTCCTGATGCGAAGGTCTCGATTGTGCGCATTCCGGCGTCGTGCTTGCCCGTAAACAATTCATATGCTGCGATCAACATCAGGCAGCGATGGCGATAGTCAGTGTTGCCGATCTGCTCGGCGATCTGCCAAGCCCGTTGCAGTGCCTCCATCGCCTCGGGCTTCAGACCACGCGTAATCATGGTGGAGCCACCGAGCCACAGCTTGAACTTCATCTCGAACGCTGTTCCGGCGAGTCCTGAAGCGTCGAGATCTTCGACCGCATGCGAAACATGAGCGTGGCATTCCTCGATGAGCGAGAAATGGTTCCAGAGCAGGAGCCCTGCCACGGTCAGCCTGATCCTTAGCGTCCGGTGCGCCTCGTTCTGGCCGACCCAGGCGAGCGCAACGCGCAGGTCGTCGACAAAGTGGTCATAGGCAGCGCCCCACTCGCGGGCAGGGCGCTGCGACCACTCGTTCGCCGCCTGCTCGAGCACCGCACAGACATGCTCCGCATGGCGCCACCGGACCGCTTGGTTCTCGCCGCTGAGCCGCAGCCGTTCGAGGCAATAGGCACGCGTCGTCTCCAGAAGGCGGTAGGTGACCACGTCGGCGTTCGCGTCCATCGTCAGCAACGACTTCGCGGCAAGCTGGGTCAGCGTATCCACCACCTCGGCTGCAACGCCATTTGATACGGCGGTCGCTCCATCTATGCTGAAGGCGCCTGCAAACGTGGAGACCGCGCGCAGTAGCGTAGCCTCGTTCTCCGACAGTAAGCTGTAGCTCCAGTCGAGTGTCGCCAGCAGCGATTGCTGTCGGCGAGGCGCCCCAGGAGGCCCTGGCGCGAGGAGGCGGAACCTGTCGTCGAGCATCTGCAGGATCTGCGCCGGGGAGAACTCGGCGGCTTGCGTCGCCGCAAGCTCGATGGCCAGCGCGTTGCCATCGAGCCGCCGGCAGATCTCTGCCACGGCTGGAGCATCTGCGTCCGTCAGTTGGAAGCCCGTCTGCTCGGACGCGCGCGCATCAAACAGCTCGACGGCGGGAAACCTGCGGGCTTCGTCCGCCGCGGGACTTTCGCTTGGATCGCATTCCAGGCCGCGAAGGCGAAACACGCGCTCGTCGCGAATCCTCAGCGGCTCGCGGCTCGTCGCCAGGATGCGCACGCCGTCGAGGTGGCGAGCAAGCCGGTCCACCGCAGCGGCAACGGCAGGTAGAAGGTGCTCACAATTGTCAAACAAGAGGATTTTATGCTGCTGCTTCAAGGCGTGAACGACGCTTGACAGCGGATCGCCACCGGTCACGCCGAGGCCGAGCGCGGAGGCGATTGTGGCGGGTACGAAGCCCGGGTCGTCTATGGTTGAGAAATCGATGAATGCAGCACCGTCGGCACACTGCTTCGCTGCTGCCCGAGCGACTGCGATCGCAACCGTCGTCTTGCCGGTTCCACCGGAACCGGCAATCGTCACCAGGCGCGCTCGATCCAAGTCTCTCATAATGGTAGAGATTGCGTCAGCTCTGCCGAAGATGCGCGTCGTTGTGCTGGGCAGACCGTGATTGCGCACCGGCGCAGGAGCGATCGCAGCCGCCGGCACAGTTCGGTCGCGCGACTGGACGGGAGCCACGAACCGATAGCCCCGGCCGACATCGGTCGCGATGTACTCTGGAGCGCCGGCGCCGGCGCCGAGAACGCGGCGCAATGCAACCATGTTGACCTTGAGATTGCTCTCATCGACGAACGTATCGGGCCAGACGCGCGCGAGCAGCTCGCGTTTGCTCACCAGCTCGCCAGGGCGCTCGACCAAGGCCGTCAAGATATCGAGTGCTCGGTTGCCGATCCGGACCGGGTCATCGCCCTTCAAAAGCAACTGACGCCCCGGGACCAGCACAAAGGGTCCGAAAGCAAAGGATCGGGGAGCGGCTACGCCAACATCGTCCATCAGCCGGATCTCTGATGTTCAGGAAGTCCAGGCACGACTAAGTCATAGATAACACGCGTTTAGCCCGCTCGGAACCTATGCCGGCAACGATCCGCCTACGTCAGAGCGCTTAACCGCATTTAACTCGCCAGACGGATAGAAGCTCGCACAAGATCGGCCAGTTTGTGCCCAGCCGGTCGATCGGGCCGGAGCGAGTGTGACACCGAGGGTACGATGTCGCTGCCGGCTCATGGAGATCGGAAGTATCAGGCTAGCACGCTTCTCGGTGGTGCCGCCGAGTGGGACAAGCTGCGAGTTGAGCGCCGCCAGATCGACTCCGGCGCTCAAAACTGCGTCAGGCCGGAATGCAACGAACTGGTCTACATACTATCCGGTCAGGCTAAGGTTTTGCGCACGGGCGACGGCCAGACACAAGAGGGCATCGCGCGCCCAGGGACAAGCTGGCTGGTCCCTGTTGGCACGCACGAGACGCGGCTCGAGCTCGACGGCTCAACCGAGTGCCTCATGATCTTTCTGCCCGAAAAGCTGCTCGGAGAGAGCGCGCTCGCCGACTACGATATCGATCCGAGTAAGGCACAGCTTATTTATGCTGGAGGCTTTGCGGATGCCACGTTAACGCAAATGGGCACTGCGCTGCACAGTCTTCTGGAGCGCGACGCACAGCCTCTCGATCGAGTGTTCGTCGAGGGCCTGCAGACTGCGCTCTCGGCGCACCTCATTGGAAACTACACCATAGATCGCTGGCGCCGACCATCAACGCGAATGCCGTCGATTGATCCGAAGCGGTTGCGGCGGGTGCTTGATTTCATAGAGGCGCATCTGGCCGACGACATATCTCTCGACGATCTCGCTCGTGAAGCGTGCCTCAGTCCGTACCATTTCTCGCGCCTGTTTCATGAAGCGACCGGGCGGCCTCCACACAGATACCTCATCGAGCGGCGAATTCAGGAGGCGCAGAAGATGCTTCGATCAGGCCGCTCATCGATCACGGAGATCGCGCTCGATACCGGCTTCGGATCGCAATCCAATTTCGCGCGGACCTTCCGCAAGATTTCAGGCTTCACGCCGGGTCAGTATCGGGAGCTGAGCAGGGGCTGACATGGAGCCTGCATGACGACCACTCATAGGCGATCGGGGAGTGGCGCTTCACGACTGACCAGCCCAGCATCTCTCAACTCGCGCCAGAACGCTACCGGGATGACCTCATCGAGCGCCGAACGATCCTCGGCAATCCGGCTTGGTTTGCTGGCGCCAGGGATGACGGCAGCAACCGCCGGATTGGCGAGTGCGAACTGAAGGCCCGCCGCTTTCATGCTGACGGCATGACGCTCTGCAATCGCTTTTATATTCGCCACCTTCTTAAGGAGCTCGGGTTTGGCAGGCGCATATTCGAAGTTCGGGCCTCCGACGAGCGCGCCCGAACTGTACGGTCCGCCGACGACAATCCCGAGACCGTGCTCAGCCACGGTCGGCATGACACGCTGGAGCGCGCGCTCATGGTCGAGCAGCGTGTAGCGTCCTGCGAGTAGGAAGCCGTCGGGGCGTGGCTCTTCGAGAGCCAACACCAACTCGATTGGCTCGACCCGGTTGACCCCCAGACCCCACGCTCTGACGACGCCTTCGTCGCGCAACCGATCCAATGCCTTGAAGGCACCCTTCCGCGCGCTTTCGAACACGCTGAGCCACTCGTCGCCATAGAAATCCTGTGCGACGTCATGGACCCAGACGATCTCAATGTGATCAGTCTTTAGACGCCCTAAACTGTCCTCGATGGAGCGCAGCGTGGCGTCGTGCGAGTAGTCATTCACGATCTTGTTTGGCCGCCCGAACTTGAAGACGTCACCCTTCTGCCCAAGATCTCGCGCGCTGGCATCTTCGACTTCATCGAGGATAAGGCGACCAACCTTGGTGCTGATCACATATTCCTCCCGCGCCCGGCCTGCGAGGGCCTCGCCCATGCGGAGTTCCGCGAGTCCGGCGCCGTAGAATGGCGCGTTGTCGAAGTAGCGAATGCCGGCGTTCCACGCAGCATCCACAGTCTCTAGGGCTTCCTGCTCGGGAATGTTGCGAAACATGTTGCCTAGCGGCGCTGCGCCGAAGCCAAGCTGGCTGGGGAGGATGTCTTTGAGCGACATGAATGTATCCTTACTCAGGATGCGTCCTGATATTCGGAACGTGCCGACGTGCCGCCCCTTCGGTACTGGCAGAACGTAAGCGATTTAGTGCGCTGACGCAGTACGTGCATACACGGAAAATCTTGAGCCTCGACCCGGCATCGATTTCACTTCGATGCGATGTCCGAGTAGTCCGATGGCACGCCGGACTGCGAACAGTCCGAGTCCCAATCCGTCCTCATTGTTCGAGTCGAGGCGCTGGAAAGCTTCGAAGATGTTCGGAAGCTTCTCGGGAGCCATGCCGGCGCCAGTATCATAGACGTCAATACGAACTTCACCGTCGACTTTGCGGCATCCGACGAGTATGCGTCCGCCTGAGTGGGTATACTTTACCGCATTGGTCAGAAGGTTGCGGAATATGCCGCCTAGCAAAACAGGATTGCTGACCACTCTGTAGCTGGAAGGATATATTCTAAGCTTGACGTCCTTACTGGCTGCTGCCTCGGCATTGTCGCGCGCGAGTCTTGACAGCAATCCAGACAGCGATACCTCCCCTATCTCCATGCCGCGCGTATACTCATAGAGCCGCAGCGCACTGACAAGCGTGTCGAGCTGATCCGTCAATTCGTTGATCGCTCGCTCGCCTCGCGTCACCCGACTCCTCTCGCAGTCCGCGCTCGTTCGGCTCCCAAGCCACTCGTGCGTGCTTTGGATGATCTGCAAGGGCCGCCGCAGATCATGCGCAGCGATGCAAAGGAGCGCACTTAGAAACTCGCTGGCCTGATGGCCGCCCAATCCGTGCGTTGACGGCTCCGTGTGCGTATCGGTCCTCATTGCACTTTCCGCCTCTCATTGGTCTGCTCCGATCCCATCGATAGTGGCGCGTCCGAGAACCACCAAGTTAATGCGGAATAGATTTTGCTAATCGATGTTGCGGCAAGATCGAGGTGCACGGCGTGCTCACCCTCTGCTGCGCTTTGCGAGATCTAACAATTTCAAACGAACGATAACTGGCTGCGGGCCTGAGCGGGGACTAGCTCTGTAGCGGCGCCGATGTCCGGTGCTGCACACCAAGCCGAACAGCGAGCTCGAGCTGCAAGCCTCGAGCGTCCAAGGAAAGGATACTTCCATGAAGTCGTCAGCCATCATTGCGAGCGTAATCATCGCGCTTACGGCCGGCACGGCAGGAGCTCAGTCTGGAAACTTCGAAGCCAGCAAGTTCTTCGAGCGGCTGCGGCTCGAGGGCGCGTCTGTGCCGTCAAGTCTCGACGCCCGTGCCTTCTTCGACAAGCTGCAAGCTGAGGGTGCAAGCAGTTCCAAGCCGCTGAGCGCGGAACAGTTCTTCGAGAAGCTGCGCGCTGAGGGCGCCTCGGTTCCCACTACATTCGACAGCAAAAGCTTCATGAACAAAGTTCGCTCGGAAGGGATGATGCCGCCGGTAATCGCCGAGCCGAGAAACTGACCCACGATGATGATCGGATGCGCACATTGCGTTGCGCATCCGCGCCTCGCGCCGGGAAGGCCCGACGCGAGCGTGAGCAGTGTCGGGTAATCGATCCTCAGGAGGCTGCAATGCGGTACCTGAAGCACGTATCGCTGATGTCTGCGATCTTCGGAGCGCTGACTCCCTCTCTCGCCGCGATGGCTGCCTCCCCGTCGTCGAAGGGCGATGCGCGTGCCGTAGCTCAAGCCCTCCCACTTCCGATGGTGAGTTTTGCCCAACTCATTGAGCGAGCGCTTCCTGCGGTCGTCAGTATCAGGGTCACCGGAGAAACGATTGTTCCTGTTCAGCTGCGGCAGGGCGACGGACCTGCTGAGCCGTCCCGGCGGCCGTTCAGATCCGGCGGCTCCGGCGTGATCGTCAATGCCGAGCTCGGGCTGATCGCAACGAACCATCACGTTGTCCGCGACGCTGTCATGATCGAGGTCGGCCTTCACGACGGCCGGGAAACGGCTGCGAAGCTTATTGGTGTCGATTCAGGCACGGATGTTGCCGTCATCCAGATCGATCTCAAAGGCCTGACATCCATGCCGTTCGGAGACTCGTCTCAACTTCGTGTCGGCGACTTTGTCATCGCGATCGGCAACCCCTTCGGCCTCGAGGGCAGTGCCAGTGCTGGCATTGTCAGCGGATTGAACCGGTCGGGCATCGGATACGACATCTACGAGAGCTTTATCCAGGTAGATGCAGCCGTGAACCCGGGCAATTCCGGCGGGGCGCTGGTCAATCTCGACGGCCAACTCATCGGCATCAACACAGCCGTAGGGCGCCAGCGCGGCGGTGCCGTCGGCATCGCATTCGCAATCCCCATCAACATGGCGCATCGAGTGGGCTTTCAGCTCTACAAGCATGGCCGCATGCGCCGCGGATCTCTCGGCTTTGAAACGAGCGATCTCTCACCGGCCTTGGCGAAGCAGCACAACCTGCCGAACAGGCGTGGCGCACTCGTGTCGCGCGTCGCACCTCAGTCTCCGGCGGACCGTGCAGGGATCAAGCCAGGCTGTGTCATCGTCGCGGTCAACGGTGCAGCGATCCGCAACAGCAACGACTTCATTGCCCACTTTGGCAGCGCCGTTGTCGGAGATGAGCTCGAGATCGAATTCGTGAAGTCCACGGGCTCGCAGACGTTCCGCCTGACGGTGACAGATCAGCTGACCGATCCACCGCCGATTACGGTGTCTCGAGACGTGATAGGGCTCGGCGGATTGACGGTCACGAGCATCTCACCTCGCTCCCCACTGTACGGCCAAGTGCGTGGCGTCGTCATAACGGGCGTAGTACCTGATGGTCCGGCTTACGCATCTGGTTTGCGTGCTAACGACATCATCCAGTCGGTCAACGACCTGGCCGTCAGCGAAGCACGCCAGATTTCGGAGTTCACCCAACATGCCGTGCCGGTCGAGCGGGCGAGGATCACGCGCGCCGGTACTCCCTACATCGTCGAGTTCGGTGGTCGCTGACGAGGAGTACTGCTGATGGCGATGAGAATAGCGATCGTCAGCGCCGCGGCGGCGTGGTTGAGCCTCGCCCTGAACGCCGTGGGTGCCGGGGCGGCGTCCGGCTCGCGCAAGATGCCAGCCATCGTCCTTGTGCACGGTGCCTGGGCCAACGGATCCAGTTGGGCGCGCGTCGTGCCTCTGTTGCAGGCACGAGGGCTCGAAGTCATCGCGGTCCACAACCCATTGTCCTCCTTCGAGGCGGACGTCGCAGCGACACGGCGCGTGATCGAAGGGCAGGCGAAGGACGTTATCCTCGTTGGCCACTCCTATGGCGGCGCGGTGATTACAGAAGCCGGTACCAGCAGCAAGGTACGCGCCCTCGTATATGTTGCCGCGTTCGCACCATCGGATGGCGAATCGATCAGCACGATCGTTGGATCGTCCGGGACACCCGAATGGTTCAGTGAGCTCCGCGCCGACTCGGGCGGCATGCTGACGTGGTCAGCCGAAGGAATGGCGAAGTACTTCGCCCCCGATCTGCCTGCGCAGGAAGCAGCTCTACTTGCTGCAACCCAAGCACCATTTTCCGCGGGAGCTTTCGACGGGAAGGTGACTTCGGCGGCCTATTCGCACAAGCCCAATTGGTACGTCGTCGCCGAGGACGACCGCATCATCCCCGCGAAGCTGCAGCTCGCCTTTGCCAGCAAGATGAGGGCGACAATCGTCCAGGTCATATCAAGCCACGTTGCGATGTTGTCGAAACCGCAAGAGGTCGCGAATGCGATCTTCGCGGCTGTCGACACCGCAAAATGACTGCGTAGCGGCACAAGCCGCGCAGGCGACCACGCTTCGTGTCCAACCTAGCCTGCATCGGAGAGCACTATGAAGAGCGCTACCATACCGCAGATGAAGCTTGGCTTACGTATCCATGCGATCGTATTCGCCATCGTCATGGCGCTGCTTTTGATCATCAACCTGTGGACTGGCGCACCCTATTGGTTTCTATGGGTGCTGATGGGCTGGGGGATCGGCCTGCTTTCTCATTGGTGGGCCATC
>JAEWIJ010000213.1 GCA_023387235.1 Pseudomonadota bacterium | reverse complement strand
TAGGCCGTCATGCCGACCGCGATCGAAATGCGCGGCATCGTCCCGCGATCGAAACCGTCGAATGACGGCTCGAGCAGCGCATCGAGGATCTGACGCGCGCGATCGGCGCGGAAGTTGAAGCAAAGCAAACCATCGCCGTCCCGCATGCCCGCATAGTCGCCGATCACGGCCGCGGGAATGAACTCGTCGGTCTTGCCCGAGTTGTAGCCGGCCGCGATCGCCGCCTGAGCATCTGGGTAGCGCGGCGCTTTCCCGTGAACCATGGCATCGAATGCCGCGCGCACGCGCTCCCAGCGCTTGTCGCGGTCCATGGCATAGTAGCGCCCGCAGACCGTGCCGATGCGCGCCTCCGCCGGCAGCGCCCTCTCGAAGGCCCGCACCTGTTCTGCCGCTGCGCCGGGCGGCGTATCGCGGCCGTCCGTGAAGACGTGACAGACCACGGGAATGCCGCGCCGCGTCACCATGCGCGCGAGCGCGACGGCATGATCGAGATGCGCGTGCACGCCGCCATCCGACACGAGGCCGAGCAGATGGCACGTGCCGCCCGAGGCCGCGAGTTCCCGCAGCAGGCCTGTATCGTCCAGCAGCTTCTCGATGCTGCCATCGGCGATTGCCGCATTGATGCGCGGCAGATCCTGCAGCACGACGCGCCCCGCGCCGATATTGAGATGGCCGACCTCCGAATTGCCCATCTGCCCTTCCGGCAAACCGACATCCAGACCGGACGTCCGCAGAAAAGCAGTCGGCTGGCTGCTCCAGAGGCGATCGAAATTCGGCGTACGCGCGAGGCGGACGGCATTGTTCGCCTCGTCCTCCCGCCAGCCCCAGCCATCCAGAACGACGAGCATCGTCGTCGGGCGTTTACTCATTTCCATCCTCCTCCGGCAGCCCACTGAACGTGAGGCCTGTTTGACCGCCCGTCCATGTCATGTAAGACCGCACGACAAGAATTCACGGTCTCGTCCCGCACAGAACGCTTGCTCCCCGCGAGGAGGTCCTGCCCTTGCCAGCCACCGCACGATCGCCCGCGGCTTCCGGCGCCACGCACCGCATTGCCAATTTTGTCGCAACTTCGCAATGGGCGGATGTGCCTGCCCGCGTGCGACACGAAGCCAAGCGCTCCATCCTCAATTTCTTCGGCACCGCGCTCGGCGGCAGCCGGGACCCGGCGACCGAGGCCGCGACGGCCGTTCTCGCGCGGTTCGCGTCAAAGCCCGAGGCCAGCCTCGTCGGACGCGCCGAACGGGCCGGCACGCTCGATGCCGCCTTTCTCAATGCCATCGCCGGCAATGTCTTCGATTTCGACGATACGCACTATCGCACGATCATCCACCCGACCGCCCCCGTGAGTCCGGCATTGTTCGCGCTCGCGGAGCGGCAACAGCTCTCGGGCACCGACCTGCTCCACGCCTTCGTGCTCGGCGTCGAGATCGAATGCCGTATCGGCAATGCCGTTTCGCCCGGGCACTACAGCCGCGGATGGCACATCACCTCGACGTGCGGCCCATTCGGCTCGGCGGCGGCGACCGCCAAGGTGCTGGGGCTCGACGTCGAGAGGATCGTCTGGGCCATGGGCAATGCCGCCGCGCAATCGGCAGGTCTCATCGAGAACCTCGGCACCATGGCGAAGAGCATCAGCGTCGGCAATGCCGCCCGCGGCGGCCTGCTCGCGGCGCTTTTCGCCGAGGCCGGTGTCGCGGGCCCCGCCGAACCCATCAGCGGCCCGCGCGGGTTCACGAGCGTCATGGCCGAGGGCGCGAACCTCGTGGAGCTGACGACGGGGCTCGGCGAGAGCTGGGAGCTTCTCGACAACGCCTACAAACCCTATCCGTGCGGCGTGGTCCTCAATCCCGTCATCGACGCCTGCCTCGAATTGCGTGAGCGCCCAGGCTTTGCGGCCGATCAAGTTGCACGCATCGTCGTCGAGGGCCATCCGCTGCTTCGCCAGCGCGCGGACCGGCCCGGCGTGACGACCGGCAGGGAGGCACAGGTCAGCGCCCAGCATACAGTTGCCGTCGTGCTTCTTCGCGGCGCCGCGGGTGTCCGGGAATACAGCGACGCCGCCGTCAATGACCCCGAGATCCGCGCCTTCGCCGATCGGGTGGAAGTGGCGGAAACGACCGCAATCCCAGTAGGCGCCGCGCAAGTCCGCCTGGAGCTTGCCTCTGGTGGCCACCACATCGCGCGCATCGACGACGCACGCGGCAGCCCCACCAAGCCGCTGACCGACAGCGAGATCGAAACCAAGGTCCGCGATCTTGCCGCTTTCGGCTGCCCCGCCCTCGACGTCGAGCCGCTGATCGCGGCCGTCTGGGCCTTGGACCAGACCGCCGACGCCGGCGCCGTCATGGCACTGACCCGGCCTCGCTGAGCCCCGTCCGCAGTAAAGCGGGTATCAAATCGCCCCGCCGCGCGTTCGCCCTCTGTTTGCAATTGACAGCCCGGGGCAATTGGGGCGCATTAGCGCTGTGACGGTGGTGCTTTATGCGGCGACGCAGGGGCACACTGGGAACACGGTGAGGTGCGACGGCTCGTTGTACGGGTCCGCGCATCAATTCCGTGGCTGCGCCCGCAACTGTAAGCGGCGAGTTGCCTCCAAAGATGTCACTGATCGTCGGCTGCGACGGTCGGGAAGGCTGGGGAGCAACGCTTGAGCCGCGAGCCAGGAGACCGACCGGCACGAGTCGCCCATCCTCCGTGCGGGACGCTCGGTGGAACGGTTACCCGTAGTGGCGACTGATGTGCAACCGCAGGGGAGCTACGTCAGAAATGCCCAGGGTCTCTATCACCCGCTGACAATCTGAAGACAGGCGCTGGCCGCGCGGAGCGTGATTGCCGTGGCAGTCCTCCCGCGCAGCGCGTGCGCTCGCATCGTATGGCCATTCGCATCCAACCAGGGACGACGAGGAGACCCACACATTCCAGACGGCGCGAACTTCGAGGCGGCGGTGGCGCACGACTCCTTGCCTTTGTTCTTGGCGGCAGAGACAGCGGTCGAGCGCACGTCCGTTCGCGCGTTCGCGATCACGCTGAGCTCGGCGATCTCGCTTTTCCTGCACGGCAGTGTGCTCGCGGCCATGCTCCTGCTGATCGATCCTGCACCTGGCGCCAATACCCATCCGACCGAAGCCATCTCCATCGAGATCGTGCCGAGCGACGTTCTGGAGGCCGCCCACACCTCACCCGCGCCCGAAGTCTCTGCCTCCGCGAGCGCCGTCCAATCCGATCCCGGCACCATCGAGGATGTTGCGGCGGCCTCTACGGCGCAGACGGAGCCCGTGGAGCCGCCGAAGGAGCCCGCCCCGACCGAACCTCGTGCGGCGACGCTCCCCGACACGCCATCCGAAAGCCGCGACCTTCCCGCCGAAGCCCACGACGAAACATCACCGGAGCCCGCCCCCGAGCAGGCCACCGCCGCGGAGCCCGAAGAGGCATCACCGCCTCCGCCCCCTGAGACGACAAAGCGCGCCACGCCTCCTCCGCGGCAGAAAGCGCACAAGGCGCCCTCGAAAAAAGGTGGCGCGCCATCGCGAGCGGCAAAGGCATCCGCATCGTCCAGCGCGCGCGTCTCGGCAAGCCCGGGCGCGGTCATCAACTACGCCGCCGTAGTGCGCGCCCGCGTCGCCTCGCGCCGGCCTGTCGGCCCTGGAATGCGGGGCACGGTTGTCGTCAAATTCGGCGTATCGCGTTCGGGCGGGCTCGCGTTCGCCAGCATTTCGCGCTCCTCGGGCGACGCCGGGCTCGACCGCACCGTGCTCTCCGCCGTCCGCAGTGCCGCGCCGTTCCCGACCCCACCAGCAGGTGCTTCACCGGGCCAGCTTCGGTTCACCATGCCCTTCTACTTCCAATAGGAAGCCGCGCGTGACCGATGACTGGCACACGGCGCCATGCCCGCCTCTTTCCGAAGCGCACGCCGCATTGGCCGAGGCGCGCCAGAACGCGCTGACGAAGCCCAGAGGCGCGCTCGGTGTGCTCGAGCGCCTCGCCATTCAACTCGCGGCACGCCAGCAGACCGATCGCCCGCGCGCCGATAACGTACGCATTGTCCTGTTCGCGGGCGACCACGGCATCACGGCGCAAGGCGTGTCCGCCTATCCCTCCGCCGTCACCGTCCAGATGCTCGCCAACTTCGCGCGTGGCGGTGCGGCCATCTCCGTGCTCGCGCGCGAACTCGGCGCGCCGCTCGACGTCATCGACGCCGGAACGCTCGCCGCAAGCGAGATCGCCGGCGTCAGGACCGACAAGCCGTGCCGCGGCACGCGGGACTTTTCGCGCGAGCCGGCCATGAGCATGACCGAGACGCAGCACGCCCTCGCCGCCGGCCGTCGCGCAGCGGAGCACGACGCCGATTTGCTGATCCTCGGCGAAATGGGCATCGGTAACACGACCTCGGCCGCCGCCATCGCCGCCGCACTGCTGGCACGGCCGCCCGTCAATCTCGTCGGTGCGGGCACCGGTCTCGATGCCGACGGCATCAAGCATAAAGCGCGCGTCATCTCCGATGCCCTGCGACTGCACGGCCTGACGCAACCGGACGCCGACCCGCTCGAAGTGCTGATCCATGTCGGTGGCTTGGAGATTGCAGCGCTCACTGGCGCGATCATCGGCGCTGCTCAGCGCGGCGTACCAGTCCTCATAGACGGCTTCATCGTGACCGTCGCCGCGCTCCTGGCCATCCGTCTCAATGCCTCATGCCGTGACTGGCTGATCTACTCGCACCGTTCGTCCGAGCAAGGGCACCGGCTGGTGCTCGAGGCCCTCGGCGCCGAGCCGATCCTCGATCTGAAGCTGCGTCTGGGCGAAGGTTCCGGCGCGGCGCTGGCGCTGCCCATTATCCGACTGGCCTGTGCCCTGCACACGCAGATGGCGACCTTCGCCGAAGCCAGCATCTCGGAAGCACAGTGATGTCGCTGGCGGGGATCGCACTGTCATGAGCTTGCGCAGCTTCAGCCATGCCCTGCAATTCCTGACCCGCCTGCCGGCGCCGCGCTTCGCCGAGTTCGATCCGCAGGATCTGTCCCGCTCGGCCATATGGTTTCCGCTGATCGGCATCCTGGTCGGCGGTGGCGTCGCGGCGGCCACCTGGGCAGGCGGCCATGGCTCGCCCTGGATCGGCGCACTCACTGGCCTCATCGTCTGGGTGTGGATCACGGGCGGCCTGCATATGGACGGCCTCGGTGATGTCGCCGATGGCCTCGCCGCAGCCCATCGCGCGCCGGAGCGCTTTCTCGAAGTCCTGCGCGATCCTCATGTCGGTGCCTTCGGCGCCATGGCGATCGGCCTGCAGCTCATCGCCAAGCTCGTCCTGCTCGCGGAAATCTCGACGACGACGCAACTGCTCGCCCTCGTGCTCGTGCCGGCATGGGCGCGTTGGGGCACGCTCGTGTGGAGCCTTGCGGTTCCGCCTCTGGCAAGCGGATCAGGCGAGCGCTTTTCCTGGGAGATCAGCCGACCGGCGACGATCGCGCAGGGCATCGCGCTCGTGGCGCTCAGTCTCTGGATGGCGCCCACCCTGCTCGCGGCGCTGCTCGTCATTCCAGCGCTCGCGCTCTACTGGAAGATCCGTCTCGGCGGCATCACCGGCGACTGCCTCGGTGCCAGCGTCGAGGTGACCGAGAGCCTGTTGCTGCTCGCCATCGCGATCGGCATGGCTACTTCACCGTGAGCGGCAGGCCGGCAACCATCATCACCACATGATCGGCAATACCGGCGATGCGCTGATTGAGCCGCCCTTGCGCATCTCGAAATCGCCGGCCGAGCGGCGTATCCGGCACAATACCGAGCCCCACCTCGTTCGATACGATCACCACGGGCGCCGCCGCCATTTCCAGAGAGGCGACGAGCCGCTCGCTCATCTCGTCCGGATCGAGATCCGCGAGTAGACCATTGCTGAGCCAGAGCGTCAGACAGTCGATCAGCATCGGATGGCGCGCTTCCGCAAGACGCCGAACGGTCTCCGGAAGATCGCGGGGCACCTCGACGGTCTGCCATCTTTCATCGCGCCGCTCGCGATGGTGCGCGATGCGCGCGCGCATTTCCTCGTCCAGCGCCTCCGCCGTCGCCACGTAGATCCAGGGCGGCGGCAACGCCTGTACGATACCCTCGGCATACCGGCTCTTTCCGGAGCGCGCGCCACCGATGACAAGAGTGAGCCGAGGCGACGCAGGCATCGCTGAGCAATCTCCACAAGCCAGATACTGACGGCGGGACCCTACCGGAAATTTCTTCTCGAATCCGGCACTTCCGGCTCCCCGGAACCAATTCGGGCGCCAGGCGTTGTGTTGCCGCAAGATTGAGGGCCTACCCGGTAATCCGATGGCGTCTTTTCTGGTCTCGTCCCTATATGGCCTGCAGGTGCCTTTGGTGGGCAGCATTGTGATGTATTGGTCCACGGGGGGCCACTGATGGAAGCTAAGCCGGCACGCTTGATCCTGGTGGAAGACGAGGCTCTTCTGGCACTCGACATGCAGGACATGCTCGAGGACATGGGCTATCTCGTCGTGGGCGCTGCAGGACGGCTGGAGGACGCCCTCGCGCTTGCGGAGACGGACTTCGACCTCGCGCTCCTCGACATGAACCTCGACGGTGCGCGCATCGACACCGTCGCACACCGCATCGCGGCGCGCGGCATTCCCATCGTCTTCGTGACGGGCTATGGGCAGCGGACGCTGCCTCACGGCATTGCGGCCCCTGTCCTCGACAAGCCCTGCAATCCCGAGACGCTTCGCTCGCTCCTGGCGGCAGTCCTGGGGGCTCGTCATGGCTAGCCGTTGGCCGGACGCTCCCGGCGGCCTCTCCTTCCAGCGCATGGCAGACGCCGCGCCCGTACTGATGTGGGCAAGCGGCACCGACAAGAAGTGCATATGGCTCAACAAGCGCTGGACCGACTTCGTCGGCAGATCGATCGACCGCGAGCTCGGCTCGGGATGGTCCGAGAACATCCACCCCGAGGATCGGGAGACTTTCCTGCGCCAGTACGAGGCACACTTCGATGCGCGGGAGGATTTCGCGATCGAATACCGCCTGCGGCGCAATGACGGCATTTATCGCTGGGTGCTGGACACCGGCGTGCCGCTCCTATCGCCGGATGGCGAATTCAGCGGGTACATCTGCTCGTGCATCGACATAACCGAGCAGAAGCTCGGCCAGGCCGCGCTAAGGGAGAGCGAGGATCGTGTCCGGCTGCTCTCGGAGAGCGCGCCGGTCATGATCTGGATGAGCGACGCCGCCGGAAAGTGCGTGCATCTCAATCGCCGGCTCAGGGAGTTCTGGGGCATCGCGGAGGATGGGCTCGGTGATTTCGACTGGAGCACGACAGTCCACCCCGAGGACATGCCCCGCGTCGGCGCGGCCGTCGAGAATGCGCTGGTGAGCAAGTCCGGCCTCAGCATGCAGATGCGCCTCAGCGACAAGCACGGCGCGTACCGGATCATACGTACCGACGCGCAGCCGCACTTCGCATCGTCAGGCGCCTTCCTGGGCCTCATCGGCGTGAATATCGATATGACCGAGGAGGCGCGCGCCAATCAAGCTCTCCGCCGCAGCGAGGAGCGTTTCGCGCGCTTCATGCAGCATCTCCCGGGTCTCGCCTGGATCAAGGACGAGGCCGGCCGCTATCTGTTCGCGAACGAAGCCGCGACCAAGGCCTTCGGCACGACGATCGACGGCCTGATCGGCCAGACCGATACCGAGCTGTTCCCGGCCGACGTTGCCGAGCGGTTCCGGTCCAATGATGTGCGCGCGCATGAAGGGCCGGGCGGCATACGCGTGTTCGAAACGCTGCCGCATCCCGATGGCGTGCTCCGCGAGTCCATCGTCAGCAAGTTCACCATTCCCGATCCCGACCGCGGCAGCTTTCTCACCGGCGGCGTCGCCATCGACGTCACCGACCACAAGGCCGCGGAGGCGCAGATTGCGGTCCTCAATGCAGACCTCAAGAACCGGCTCGAAGAGCAGGAAGCGCTGCTCGCCGCTCTTCCCATCGGCGTGTTCATAGCGCGCGATCAGGACTGCCGTGAGATTTTCATGAACCCGTTCGGCGCGCAATTGCTCAACCTGCCGGAGGGAAGCAATGCGTCCAAGACGGGACCGCACGGCGCTTCTCTTCCCTATCGGGTTTACGCGGGCAACCGCGAAATGGACGTCGGCGAGCTGCCGATGCAGAGGAGCGCACGCCTCGGCGAAACCATCCGCAACGAGGAGATCGAGGTCGTATTCGACGACGGCACGGCAAAGACGCTTCTCGCCTCGGTCTCGCCGCTCTTCGACGACAGGAGCCACGTGCGCGGCTGCGTCGGCATCTATACCGACATCACCGAGCGCAAGCAGGCCGATCGCCAGAAGAACCTCTTCATCGATGAGCTCAATCATCGCGTGAAGAACACGCTCGCGATCGTCCAGTCCATCGCGGCACAAACGCTCCGGCAAACGGCCGAGCCGAGGGCTTTCAACGAGGCTTTTTCGGGTCGCCTCGATGCCCTCGCCCGCGCGCATTCTCTGCTCACGACCGCACTCTGGGAAGGCATCGGGCTCGACGAGCTCGTCGCGACGGCGCTGAGCCCGTTCGAGAGCTTCAAGGGGCAGATACTGGTCCAGGGTCCGCCGGTCGTGATCAAGCCCAATGGCGCGGTCACCCTCGCCCTCGTGCTCCATGAGCTTGCGACCAACGCGGCCAAGTATGGTGCGCTCGGAACGAGCACGGGCCGCGTCTCGATCGGCTGGACAGTGGAAGGCTCGACGATCCTGCTGCGCTGGTCGGAGGTCGGCGGACCGCGTGTGGAGGCACCACCTCGCAAAGGTTTCGGCAGCCGCCTCATCTCGGCGAGCGCCGCGCAGCTCGGCGGCGCCGCAGAAATCTCCTTCGGCCGGGAGGGTGTCCGGGCTTCCCTCTCGTTTCCGCTGCACGAGAGCTCGTGACCTCCCTTATTGCGGATCGCCCGCAGATGCGCGCAGTCGATCAAGCGCACGCGCCAGCTCCTCGATGCGATAGGGCTTCTGGACGACCGGCGTGCCCTTGAATTCGGGAGCGAGCCGCGCTTCGCCATAGCCGGTCGTGAACAGGAAGGGCTTCTTGCGCTCCCTGAGTGCGGCCGCAATGCCGAAGCTGTCGGTACCGTCGAGATTGACATCCAGCACCGCCGCATCGATCTCGCATGTTTCCAGCAGCTCGAGAGCCTGAGCGGGACTTGCAGCGACGCCGGAAACCTCGCAACCAAGCTCGACCAGCATATCCTCGAGAAGCATCGCGATCAGATGCTCGTCCTCGACGACAAGCAGGCGCCAACCGGAGATCCGCGTATTCACTGTGTATGTTCCTCGATCAACGTCACGAGAAAATTGATCGTGCAGCGGACGCCTTCGGACAGGAACCGAGCCCCTGTTCGATCAAGCGGCGAGGATAGTGCCGACGCCGACCTGCTCCGCCGGGCGGACCTCCGCATCCTACTCCTTGTCTTCAGGGCCCGCGGCGCCGGTGCCGTCGCCCTCGCTGCCGCCATAGCCTTCGCTCAGCCCTTCGCCGCCCTGCCCTTTGCGGCCGGGCAGCCAGCTCTTGTCGTTCCGTGCAGGCTTGGACGCAGGCTCGAGCGGGGCGTCCTTCTTCGGTCGTCCGCCCTGCGTATAGGGGTGATGCGCTTTCGTACCCTGCTTGCGATTCATGGTTGCCTCTTCTGACGTTCTGGCCCGCTTGAGAGCAGAACGCGCACAATGAGCGAGAGGGTTCCGGCCGCGCGCATTCGCACAAACCGCGCAACACGGAACGATCGGTCCTGCGACAGCGTTCCGCTGTGACTTGGCGAAGCGGCCGCGCGGACCTGCGTGAATTAGGGCGATCCCATCTTATTCATCTGATTGCCCCTGCTCTCAGGCCGGCGCGGCGCTGCACATATTTCGATCTGAAAGCGAGACATCAAATTGGATCTCCAGAGGATTAGAAGAGTCGAGCGCTACATTGTTGTCGGATCGCGCTTCCTGACGATCCCGGCCGTCATTGGGTCCCTGTGCGGCTCCGTGCTGATGTTCGCCCAAGGCCTTCGCAATATCTATGACGCCTACGTGAATTCCTGGCGCGCGTCAGACGTTGCCGACTCCGCATCCAAAGGCACGGCATCTATGATCAGCGTCATCGAAAGTCTCGATCGCTTTCTGATCGCAATCGTCCTCCTCTACTTTGCCTATGGCGTCTATTCCCTCTTCATCCATCCCGAGGAGCATGAGACGGAGCTCGCCTTGCCGGCCTGGCTCCGCGTCGGTCAGATCGGGCAGTTGAAGCAGGTGGTCGCGGAGGTGATCATCGTCGTGCTGCTGGTGCTCTTCTTGCGGATCGCTCTCGAGGCATTCCAGGTTCCCCGCACCGAGATGTCGTGGCAGCAGATCGCGACGTTCCTCCTGCTGCCTTTGTGCACCGCATTGCTGGCATTGGCGCTGAGGCTTGTCCAACTGCATCCCAAGGCCCGGTCGCAGGTCGAAAGCAAAGCCAAATCATTGCGCCGCGAAAGATCGCGCAGGGCGCCACGGCGGCAGCCATTGGTGTAGTGCACTCGCCGCGATCGACGACAACCCGATATTTCGAACCATCCGATGGCCCTTGCGTTCTTCCATGATCAGGAGGTCGCAATGGACACGCGAAAGAACGCCATCGTCGATGGACCGGACAAGCCGGCTCTGCAGTGGTCGCTGACCGCGCCCGATCACCACGTACGCTTCCGCTTGAAGGATGACGCCTTCGACGCCCGGATCCTGCGCATGGAAGAAGGGGCCGACGGCTTTACCTTCGAGCTGCATGGCCGCGTCGCCTCGGGCGAGCAAAAAGACGAGCCATTCGACGCCGTCTACAGCATCGAATCGCGCTCGGGCTGGATTCGCATCAATCGGACAGCGGATCAGCAGCGTTAGAAATTAGTCGCCGCGAAAGAGATGCGCGTCGCGGTCCGTCCGACCGGTGAGCCAGCTTCGGACAACGGCAGCGGCGAGCATGGCGAACGTGATGCCATTCCCTCCGCTCCCGAGGACGGCAAAGGCTCCCGCGACGCCGTCCACTGGCTTGAATATCGGCAAGCTCTTCGGACTGTCCGCGAATGCGCCGCCCCAGGCGTAGTCGAGTTCGAGGTCGGGCTTGCCGAGCAACTTGCGCACCTTGCTGATCAAATGCTGCGCCTTTGCCGGCACGGCTTCGGCGCGCCGCTCGGGAGCCGTGAGGCCCGAGTCCTCGCCCCCTGCGAGGATGCGCCGATCATGCGTCGTACGGAGATAGAGGTACGGATCCGCCGCCTCCCAGATCAAGCAGCGCCCCGGCCAGAAAGCCGAAGCCGGCAGAGGCTTTGTTGCAATCGCCCACGACGAAACGATTTCGAATGCATCCTTGGGGAGGCTCGGGACGACCTCGTAGCCCGTCGTCAGGATCACGCGCCGCGCCGAGAGCACATTGCCCTCGGCCGTCGTCAGCCGAACGCGCGACCCTGCGCCTTCCAGTTTGACGATATCACACGGAGATATGAGCGTTGTTGCACCAAGGCGCTTCGCCGCCCGCAGGCATTCCGCAGCCGTGCTGGCCGGATTGAGCTCCCCTGAACCCGCCGAGAGAATGGCAGCCGAAGCCTCGATGCCGTAGATGTCGCGAACCTCGGCGGCCGTCAGATACTGGGAATCGAGACCGATCGCGCGACGCGCATCGACCTCGTCTTTCATGGAACGAGGACCGAGCCTGCTCCCTGCCAGATACAGCGCATTGCGATCAGCCCAGAAGGCCGTGAGCGCATGATCGCTGATGAGATCCTTCAGCTCGCGAACAGCGCGCGCCGAACGTCGATAGGCGCGCTCGGCATTCTCCCGCCCGATCTTCCTCGCCAAATGGATCAGCGGCGTATCGAGCTCGAATTGTATCATCGCCGTGCTGGCGATTGTCGAACCCTCACCGGGCGGGCGGCGATCGATAACCGCGATGTCGTGGCCGGCGGCGCTCAAGCTCAAGGCAACAATAGCGCCCGTGATGCCACCGCCCACGATCAGAATATCGAATGTCTCGTCGCCCTTGAGCTGCCGCGTCCGTACGCGGCGTCTGTTGGTATCATGCCAGATCGAGCGACCGTCGTGCAGATCCTTGCGCTCAGCGAGCTCCCCAGTCCTGCGCCCCATCGTGATGATCCCCTGAGCGCACGCCCGCGCGCGAGCGACATGCCGCATTCCCATTGGGTGCGTCATGCCGCTCGCTGGGCGCCAGTTCGTATGGGTTCAGTTAGTTGAAGCGCTTCTTCGCCTCGTCCGCCTTCTGCGAGAGGCACACCTCGTCATTCTTGACGGCGCCGACCTCCGAAAGCTCGATGTAGTGATGCTCGCCCTTCGCCGCCGGATCGTTCTTCGTCAGCTTGATGCGATCGCCTTCTATGCGATCCACCGTGCCGACGTGACCGCCGTCAGAACCGACTACTTTCATATGCTCACGGATCTCGGATGCACTAATAGCCATGATTTTACGCTCCTTCGGCTTGACCATTCTTGTTGCTATTCAACTATTGGGCGAACCGGATTGTTCCCTCCCGGCCACCATGCCGCAGCGGGAGACGCGTCAGTTCAGAGCAGCGAGCGGACCGCCGCCAGCGGCCCTTCCTGCGTATAAGGCTTGTCGAGAAATACGACGCGGAACTCGCTCACGAGCACGTCGCCCATTCTATCGGGCAAGCCGATATCGACGATCGCCACGCTGATCTCACCCTGGAGGGGACGCATGTCGCGGCCTGGGGTTCGCCGCGTAGCAGCAAGCGGCGGTGCCGCTGCAGGGGGCGATTTACGCAATCACTCTATAGAATGTTCCGACGGCTTCGCCGCGGCACGAGACCGTTCGCTACCGCTTGCCGCGATCAGCCGCGAAAGCGCTGCCAGGTGACGGTCACCCGGGTACCGACCGGCACGCGCGGATAGAGGTCCAGCACATCCCGATTATACATTCGGATGCAGCCTTTCGAGGCCGCCGTGCCGATAGTCCAGGGCGCATCGGTCCCGTGAATGCGATACATGGTCGAGCCGAGATAGAGGGCGCGCACACCGAGCGGGTTCATTGGATGCCCACCGGGTACGTGCACGGGCAAGCGCGGGTTCTCGCGGCGCATTTCGGCCGTGGGCGTCCAGCCGGGATTGACCCGCTTGTCGGAGATCACGGATGTGCCCTGCCAGCGGCTCTTCTCGCGCGGCACCGCAATGGGATAGCTTACCGCGACGCCCGGACGCTGGATCCAATACAGGCGACGATCCCCGAAGCTCACTATGATCTGGCCCGGTCGATGGCGCGGATCGAAGCGGACGACCTCGCGCGATCCGCCCTCCCAGAAGAAGGAGAAGAAGCTCTGGGCACTGGCGCCGGTGGGCGCAATCGACAATGCCGAGAGTGCGCAGACGAAGAACGAAAGAACACGGAACTTGTGCACGGCGCCGGTCTCCAGCGGTGAGCTCGGATTACGAAGCACTGCGGTCGCAATGGTCAGCGGCTTGAGGTGCATCGTGCACGGAGCAAGCGCATCTATCAACTGCTTAACGCCGCTAATGGTTATTTCGCATCCGAGCCAAAGTATGGTCGCCGCGGGGCGGATTGCATTCTTGGGTGGATAAGCCTCTAGGGGTTCGCGATGCCGCGCAATTCCCTGGCGTGGCGCGACAGCACCTGCATCTGCGGTCTCGGCGTCCCATCCTTCGCGGGCTCGAGCGTAAAGAAATAGTCATCCGGCCACCATCCGCCACCGGCCCAGGCTGCCCATCCGAGCCAGACGTCGGCATCGTCGCGCATGGTCGTACAGATATCGTCGAGCGCCGCGAGAGAGACCGGATCGCGACCGCCGGCAAACTCGCCGAGAAAAGCCTTTACGCGCTTCGATCGCGCCCACTCCGCGAAAGCCGCAATGCGCTTCGAGCCGATGCGCGCATCGACCGCCTGCCCGGACGTACCCGATGAATTGCCATCGAAGTACTGGTGCACCTCGATCACGAAATTCGCGGCCGGATCTACGAATGCGCTCATGATCTCGTTGCCGGATCTCGCCCACGAGTGCGCGCCAGTGAAGTTGACACCCGGCACACAGAGTGTCTGCTCCGCGCCGACACCGCGCATGGCGGCTGCGGCGCCATTGGCCGCATTGAGCCACGTGCGCGCGTCGATATCCGCCGGCTCGTTCATGATCCCGAACATGACCGAGGCGTCTGTCTTAAACGCGCCGGCAAGGCGAGCGCAGAAATCCGCAAACGCTTCCGCCGGCACCGCGCGCGAGCCGATACTGTGATCGGTGCGCCAGCCATCGCTCGCGAGTCGCCGCTTGGCATAGTTGTGCGTGTCGAGCACAGTCGTCATGCCCTTGCCGGCCGCGTACGACACGATCTCCTGGATTTGCGCAAGCTCCTTCTGCACGAGCTCGCCGCCGAGATCCGGTTGCAGACGCTCCCAACGGAATGGCAGGCGAATGAGGTTGAAGCCCTCCTTCGCAAAGACATCGATGCTGGCGTGGTTGGGATAGGCATAGTCGGTATCGAGCTTGCCGGGTACGGTGCCGAACTCGCCGCCCGCCAGATTGATACCGGCAAATCGCGTATCGTGCGCAAGAGCCGCGGCGCGCCGAGATGCCGGAAGAGTTGCTGCCGCCACCGCACCACTCAGGAACATTCGTCGTGTCGATCCGGTCTGCACGAGCGTCAGCCTCTCGTCTGTCTGGCGGGCGCCAAGCCGATCCGACCTTGCAGCGCGCCCTGAATGAACCACGCGAGACTCGCGGTCTTGATCGTCAGGAACGCGTAGCTGACCAGCATGGACAGCGAGATATAGAGACATAGAGCGTGAGTGAAGCGCGCCTGCTCGGGCGTATGATCCGCACCGCTGCACGCTATGAACAGCCACAGCAAAAGCACACCCGGCAGGGACTGCGTAATGATGAGATAGGCGATGCCGCTATCCACAGCCGGACCGATGAACGTGTCGGCGAGGCCGAGCAGATCGGCAGCGTCGAGCCGTCCAAGCAGCTCCACCGTGTTCGCAAGACGTCCGGCGAAGTCGTCGGTGCCGGAGCTCAATCCGGCAAAATGCACCAATGCAAATGCCGAAAGAACCACGACAGGCGCGTACAGTAGCGTCGAGCGTCGCGGCAAGCGCGTGACCCAAGGTGCAATCACCAGAATAAGAGCACATGCGACGAGCGCGAGGCGCCCGTCACATCCGACAATCAGCAGGGCCGTGCTGACAGGTAACAGCAGACGAGCGCCCCTCCCAAGCCGATGCCAGCCGGCCACCATGAAGGCCGTCACGATGCTGCAGTAGTTGCCGAGCGACACCGGCTCCAGAAACAGTGAGGACGCGCGCGGCGCATCGATGAACGGAATGAAGCGCTCGTTCGGCCGCGTTGCACTGACGAACAGCTCCGAGCTCGTGTCGTAGAAATCCTCGAGCGACAGTCCACGGGTGTTGATGTAGTAGTCCTGGATCTGAAAGACCTGCGCGTAGAGATCCGGCGCCGCCATCTCGAAAGCGAACACGGCGAAGACAGCGGCATGCGCAAAGAGGACGAGGCGCGTGAGCGAGCCGCCGTCGAAAGCAAGACCCAGCATCAGAAACAACGGGATGATCAGCACATCGCGGAAGTACTTGGGCTCGACCGAGCCGGTCGCCACGCCACGCAGAATCGCAAACAGCAGGAAGAAGGCGATGAGCGCGACCGCCGGCGTCATGCGATCGTCCCAGGCCTTGAGCGCGACGACCAGCGCAGCAGCAACGAGCAGACCTTCGGACATCATGACGTGCGCCGCCGTGAGCGGCATCACATGAGCGTTCACGACGGCGAGACCGGCATTGAAGAACATTGCGCCGAGCACGATGCCCGCAGCCATCATGCGAGTCACATCGACGCGCACGGCGACCGGCGCCTGCATCGCGATCGAGACATCGGGTCTGGCGGCACGCATCACGGCGAGAACCCCCGCCGCCTGTCCGAGTACGCATGCCAAAGGAACACGGCGTTACCGACGACATATCGGCCGAACATGCGCCTCGGCTCGAGCGCCAGCCGGTACATCCATTCCATGCGCGCGCGCCGCATCCATGGCGGCGCCCGCGGCACGCGGCCGGTAGTGAAGTCGAAGAGGGCACCGACGCCGAATTGCAGTCGGCTGCTCAAGACCGGCTCGTGACGCGCGAGCCATTCCTCCTGCTTCGGATTGCCGAGCGCAACGAGAAGCAAATCCGGCCGCGCTCGATTGATCTCCTCGCAGACCGCGTCCGAGTCGCTGCTTTGGAAGAATCCGTCTCGCGCGCCGACGATCGCATGGCGCGGCCAGCGGGCACGGAATACGTCGACCGCCTTGCTGACGACGTCATCGCGCGCACCCAACAGGAATATCCGCAGACGGTGCTGCGTCACGTCGAGGTAGTGCGGCACGAAGTCGGTGCCATTGAGGTTGGCCGGAAAGCGCTTTCCGAATTTCATCCGGCTCGCGATGTCGATGCCGATACCATCGTTGAGAACGAGCGACGTATTGAGCATCTCTTGCAAGCTGCGATCTCGCCGCGCGAGCCGCAGAGTGTGCGCATTCGCGAACGTCACGCGGGTCGTCTGGCCGTGATCCAACGCGGTATCGAGGGCGGCGACAGCCTCATCCCGCGTGAGGACCTGAAACTGCACACCGAGCAGCGTTCGCCGCCCGACACCGAGTATTTGCTCGTATTCATCGCGAAACTGCCGCTCTACCGTTGGCCACGCATAGCGGCGCACGGCGCGCATCGCGGCGTCTCTGCGCATGTCATAGACCGGCTCCGTGGCAGCGATCGCCTCGAGCATCGCGCGTGCCGCCTCTTCGGCATCGTCGAAATCTGTGAGCGTGCCGATTCCGGCGTCGCCTATGATCCTGGCAAAGCTCGGAATCGCGTTGGTCACCGGATATAGGCCTGCACCGAGCGCTTCGACCACGGTCAACCCAAACCCCTCATATCTCGACGCGCTGACGAAATAGCTGCAGCCGGCAATGCGCTCGGCCACGGCCGCGTCGTCGAGATCGCTCTCGATCGATATGTATCCTTCGACAATGCCGCGCTCGGCCGCCCTCATGATTGCGGGCAGACTTCCATCCCAGTCATTTCCAATCAGCACGAGTTCGGCGTCAGGGCGATACCGATGAACGACATCGAAGGCTGCGATCAGCTCCAGCAAGCCCTTATGCCGCGCAAATCGCCCGAAGTACACGAAGCGAGGGCAGTGAGCGCTGCTCGCACAACCGGCGAACTTCTGCGTGTCGACACCATTCTCGATGAGCGCCACGCGATCTCCCGCAACGCTGCGGAACAGCGCCTCGTCGCTGGCGCTGCACGCGAATACGCGGCGGTAGCGGCGCATGGCCGTGCGCGTGACCGTCTGGAAGTAGACCTTCTTCAGGCGTCTCGCGAACGACGTATGAAAGAATCCGCCATGCGTCGAGAGAACCAGCGGGCGTCCGTGCAATGGCTGCGTCGCGGCCAAGAAATCACTGAAGAAATCCACGCCATGCACATGAACGAGGTCGAAGCCGTGAAGATGCTTCACGACGCGCGGCGCAATCGGATAGCGACGCGATCCCGTGTACGAAATGCGGCGCACCGGAATGCCGTCCACGGCATCGATCGCAGGTAGCCGGGTGCCCGGACCGGTAAAGAGCCTGTCCAGCGTCAGCACTTCCGCGTCGATGCCGTTGCGCCGCTGCTCTCTGGCAAGACCCGAGACGACGCTCTCGATGCCACCAATCGACGGATGAAACTGACGGACCACATGCAAGACGCGCATGCCTACCTCATTCACTAGACGTGCTACCGAAGCTACGATTGGGCCGGCGTCTTGTTCAGCACCGCGCCGACGAGGCGACTTTCGATCAGCGGCGAGCTTCGAAGCGCGCGATCGAGCGCGGGAGCCGGAGTGCGCCCCCATTCCGCAATGAACACCAGGCGATCGAGCGTATCGGCCATCGCCGTCGTATCGCCGTGATCCAGCACCGGCGGCAGATCGCAGATCACGATATCGTAGTGCCGGCGCGCACGTTCGAGGAGCGCTTCCATCTGCTCCGATGCCAGCACGGACACGGGCCGCACGACATCATCGACCGTTCGCTGACCCAGCACGTCGAAGCCATACTCGGTCTCTGTGATGGCCTCTTCGAGCTCGCACGTGCCGTTCACCGCCTCGAGAAGATGGCTCTCGCCATCCGCCGTCACTGCGTTCGTCAGCGTGCAGTTGTGCAAATTCATGTCGGCCAGCAGCACGCGCTCGCCGTCCTCCGCCGCCAGCACGGCGAGATTGAACGCGATGGTCGATTTTCCTTCGCCATCCAGAGCCGACGCGATGCCGAGCACCAGTGGCCCTCGCACCGCTCCGCCACGGCGCAGGCGCAGCAGAAGCGCGCGAAGCTGGTCGCGGTCATCGTGCAGCAGCAGCGGCGGCGCACGCGTTTGCTTCGGAATGAGCTTGCGCCCGGAGACGAGCGACACACTACCCATGGAAGCCACGCCGAGCTGTGCACCGAGATCGCTCGCCGATCGCAAGGGACGATTGGCAGCCTCGCTGCGCGTCGCTAGGCCGAGCCCCAGGAGGCCGCCGACACCGAGCGCGAGCGCAAGTATCGTGATCGAGGATGTGCCGTCGCGCGATGCGATGGCCGCGCGCACGATGCGCGGCTCAGCGGAAGCCGGCTTGATGCCGTCCAGCGTGTCGGCATACTGCGCAAGCGTGTTGCCGTACAGGGATGCCGCAAGCGCGGCTTCGAGCTGGCGGCGGGGCGCGTTCGGATCATTCTGAGAGCCCGGCCGCTCGGCTGCTGCTTGCGCGGCGGAAGTGGCGTGCTCCTGCAAGCGCGTCAGTCGTTGCGCAAGCTTGCTCGCCGCCTTTCGCGTCTCTTGCTGCAGCTCTGCGGCGTAAGTCTCGATATATGCCTCCGCAGCCGCGGTCGCGACAGCCTCCGCCTTCTTCGGATCGGCTGACGCATATGATATGCGCACAGCAGGCGCCGGGCTGAGCGACTGCACTTCGAGACGCTCGCGGAACGCGGCGATCCGCGCATTGCGATAGCCGTCGCGCCCATCCGAGACGACCCTGCTGCCTGCGACCAGGCTGCCAAGCGACCTGCGATCGGAAATTTCCGGATCGTGCCACAAGCCCATTCGCTCGATCACTTTTTGGAGAACGCGATCGCTGGCCAGGAACTTGACCTGGCCATCGATGAAGGTTTCGGCGCCAAGTCCGGCGCCACTATTCGGATCGGCGATCCTCGCTGACGACAGCGGAAGCAAGACCTCCGCAGACGCCACGAATTTCGGCAGCGAGAAGTAAAGCCACACCGCCACTGGCAACACGATGGCGGACGTCCAGGAAATGATCGCTGTTCTTCGCCACCTGAGGGCCGACCTCCAGGCTGGCGTCGCCGCACCCTGCCGAGGCACTTCGCGCCCTCGCCACACTTGAGATGTATCGTGATCCAGATTCAAACCCCGCTGCTCACCTTTTAATGGACCGCACCCACGTTTTGATGGAACGCATCCAATTCGAGTGAATTTTGAGAGAAGCGAATCGGCGTGGAGTTTGGTTCCTGCAAAAAGTGAGAGCGCGCTGCCACTTCTTCGATCTCGCTACGAACAAAAAATAATCACACTCGAGGAGACCCGCCCAAAGAACGCATCGCGCGTCGTCATGCACGCGCGCGAACAACATCATGGCGTTTCAATGCCGGGAGTTCCTAATGGCTCTTGCCGAGCAACAAGGCAATCTCGATACGGACCACGCTCTCGTCCTCACCAGGACGGGCGACACGACCTATCACCGCAAAGGCGGACGAACGCGCACCGACACCGGTCGCGCACTCAAACGCGGAATCGATATCTTCGGCGCGTCAGTATTGATCCTCGCAGCAAGCCCGCTGCTTCTCGCAGTTGCCGCAGCGATCCGCTTGTCGTCCCCCGGTCCTGTTCTGTTCAGACAGCCGCGCTACGGACTGAACGCCGAGCTCTTCGAGATCTACAAGTTTCGCACCATGAGCATCGAGGCACAGGATCGCTCCGGTGTTGCACAAACACGAAAGAACGACGCCCGCGTCACACCGCTCGGAAAGATACTGCGGCGCCTCAATCTCGATGAGCTGCCTCAGCTCTTCAATGTACTGCGCGGCGACATGTCGCTCGTCGGGCCTCGTCCGCACGTGCCTGGAATGAGGGCCGCCGGCATGCTGTACGAGCACCTGGTCCCGCACTATCACCTGCGGCATCGCATACGTCCGGGGATGACGGGTCTCGCCCAGATCAACAGGCTGCGCGGCAGCACGTCGGACGCGAAGTTCGCCAAGGCCCGCATCGAATACGACATCGCCTATACGAACGACTGGTCGCTCCTGCTCGACCTACGCATTCTTTGGCTCACGTTCAAAACCGAAGTGTTCCGCGGCAGCGGCCTCTAGGCCGTCACGGCCCATCGCGGATCGGAAGGATATCATGACTCTTGGATTCATACGTGCGAGTGCCGTTCTGCTTGCAATGCCGCTCGCCATCCTGACAACGAGCACACACGCCACCGATGCCTACAAGATCCAGACCGGCGACGCGATCGAGCTTGCGGCCGCCTCGGTGCCCGAGCTGAGAACACGCTCGACCGTGGGCATCGACGGCCGGATCACGCTGCCTCTGGTCGGCGCCGTCCGGGCAACAGGCCTGACGGCGCCTGAGCTCGAAGATGCCGTGCGCCGAGAGATGGCGTCCAAGGTCCTGCGGCGCAAATCGGACGACGGCCGGGACATCTCGGTGATGATCGCTCCGGACGAGGTCACCGTCGTCATCATCGAGTATCGGCCGATCTACGTGAATGGCGATGTCTCCCAACCTGGGCAACAGACCTATCGACCGGGCATGTCGGCGCGACAGGCGATTGCATTGGCAGGCGGCCTGGACGTCATGCGGTTCCGCACTCAGAACCCCCTCCTAGAAGAAGCGGACTTTCGCGCCAGCTACGATGAGAACTGGACGCGCTTCGCCGAGCAACAGGCGAGAATCCTGCGCCTCAAGGCAGAGTTGGCCGGCGCACGGCAGATCGATGCCGCCTCTCTAAAAGAGACACCCATCTCCGCGGACATGACGGAACGCATTGTCGGCACCGCCAATGCCCAGCTCGCCACGCGGAACAGTCTTCACGAGAAAGACAAGGCGTATCTCACCGCGGCAATCGCGCGGGAGGACGAGCGCATTGCCGCACTCTCCGAGCAACAGGAGAAGGAAAAAGCGGGCGCCGACGCCGACAAGGAAGAGCTCGATCGCGTTCAGGAGCTGTTCGATCGAAAGACCGTGCCGATCACGCGGCTCATCGATACACGCCGTTCGATCCTGCTGTCCTCGACGCGCTATCTGCAGACGATGGCCGAGCGCGGCAAGTCGGAGCAGGATCGCGCCGAGCTGGCGGCCAAGCTCACGAAGCTCGGCGACCAGCGGCGCGAGAGTATCCTGGCGGAGCTCCAAGCCGCCGAGATCGATCTCGCCGCTACCCGTTCACGCCTCCAGGCTGTCGGCGACAAGATGATCTACACCGGCCTCGTGCGCTCGCGACTGGTACGCGGCAAGGATTCAGAGCCGAGCATCGTCATCCATCGGAAAGGTCCGGAGGACACGCAACAGCTCGATGCGACGCAAGACACCGAGCTTCGACCCGGTGATGTGATCGACGTCGCTCTGCAGAAGAAGCTCCCTGAGACGAGCGCTCCGACGCCAAAACACTCCGGCCACTAGGGGTAAACCACTAAGGGACCGAAGCGACGTGACTCGAAACGATGCCCATGAACCGCAGGACCTTGCCTTTCGCGAGCAGAGGCACGGCTCCCACGACAGCCTGAAGCAGTTTCTGCAGCGGGCGTACAATATTCTGGTCTGGCGGAAGAAGATCGTTCTCGTCGCGCTGACGACGACGCTCGCCGCAGGGCTCGCCTATATTGCGCTGATGCCCGCCCAGTACTCCGCGACCGCTGTGCTCCTGACAGACACGAAGCGCTCGCCGGAGCTCCAGGACACGGGCCGTGATGTGCCCGTCGACTCCTCGGTGGTCGAGACGCAGATCGAAGCGATCCGCTCGCAGGTGCTCGCGCTTGGTGTCGTCGACAAACTGGGTCTCGCCGAGCATCCGGAATTCAATGCGGAGAGATCGGCAATAGGCACGCTCGTCATGTCCGTCCTCGGGCTTGCATCGGCGAAGGACCCGGGCGATCGCGGACTGCAGCGGCGCTTGGCTCTGGCAACTCTCGTCAAAAAGCTCGGCGTGCGCCGGATCGGCCGCAGCTACGTCGCCGAGATCACCTATACGTCGCGTGATCCCACCATGGCGGCCCGCATCGTCAACGCTATTGCCGAGGGGTACATCACCGAGCAGCTCGGTGCGCGACAGGCTTCCCGGCAATTGTCCAACGACTGGATGGAAAAGAAGCTGCGTGAGTTGCGCGATCAATCGGACAGGGCCGCCGCCGCTTTGCAGACCACGACGGCGACTTCGACGAGCGAGGCACCAGTAAAGACCGACGCCGGGCAGAAGCCGCCCGCGGAGAGGCGCGAGCTCGAAGCACAGGCGCAGATCACGAAAGCCAACTACGAGGCCTTTCTGGCGCGCTACACGCAGTCGATCCAGCTTCAGACACTCGCGGTGCCGGCAACCGAGGCGCGTCTGCTCACGCTCGCGAGCACACCGGACAGGCGCAGCTCCCCTAAGACATCACAAGTGCTTCTTCTCGCCCTCATGGGCGGCGGCGTGCTCGGCATCGGCGGTGCGTTCGCGCGCGAAGCGATGGAGCGGCGCATAAGATCGCGATCGCAGATCCAGCGCGAGCTGGGATTGCGCGCCTTCCACTGCGTGCCGCGGGTTCGTCGACGGCTTTTTGCGCGCGGCGGGCGCCCGCTGGATCTGCTGGAAGGACCAGCCGAAAGGGCCATACGCCATATCCGGCTCTCGATCGACGAGAGCACGCCGCGCAATGCACGCGCCATCGTCGGCGTGACGTCGCCATCACCGCGCGAAGGCAAGACCACCATCGCCCACAACATCGCACGGGCTTGCGCGTCAGGTGGCTCGCGCGTCCTGCTGATCGATGCGAATGCGACGCGGCCGAACCCTTCGGCCGAACAGCCCCCGAACGCCGACCCCGATCAGCCGCAAGCTCCATGCGCGGAGCAATCTGGCCTGCGCATGACGAATCTCGCCGTCCTGAGGTCCTCGGACGACAACGCGGCGCCTCTCCATCCGAGCGACATCCTGCACAATGCGACGACAGCAGATCGGCTGAAGCAGATCGGCGCCGGCTACGACTATATCGTGCTCGATCTGCCTGCCATGCTGAAAGCCGTGGAAGTCGCCGCCGTGGCGGAAGCCTTGTCGTGCATCATTGTCGTCACCGAATGGGGACGTACCTCGCTCGACGATGTCGAGCTGGCGCTCTCCGATGCCCGCACCATCGTGGACCGCGTGCTCGGACTGGTGATCAACAAGGTGCCGGCGCGCGCATCCCGATATGCCGCCTGAAATGCCGGCAGATAGCGCGCACATCGGTCGGCATGGCGATGAAGCGGCCACGAAAGTCCCTGCGAAAGCTCCGAGACGCGACGCGACGACGGTGCTCATCATCTGCTTGCGCGGTGGCCTGCTGACCGCCCGCTTCCTGCTCGCCCTCTTCATCGCCCGCTTCATCGGCCTCGAGGAGCTCGGCATCTACGGGCTCATCTCGGGCGCCGCCGCCGTGCTGCAGATCGTGCTCCGCTGCGGCGTCTTCTCGAAGCTCAGCCGCGATGCCGTACACAATGATCTCCCCGCCCTGACCAATGACCTGCGGCACTACGGGAGCGGCACGCTCATTTTGTACGGCGTGCTTTTGCCGGCCGCCTGCGCTGTAGGGTGGTACTTCGGAAACACCTATCTCGCACTGCTCGTCGTGATCGTCATCATGGTCGAGCACGCCATTGCCGACGTCTTCGTCCTCATGACGCATCTGGAGCGCCCGACTTCGGCGAACATGCTCTACGCATTCCAATCGGCCGCCTGGATCTATCTCTACGTCGTCGCAGCCTACGTGTTTCCGTCGCTGCGCACATTGGACTGGCTGCTTGCGTTCTGGATTTGCGGCAGCTTGCTGGCTCTTGGCTTTGCCGCCTGGCTCTCGCGCGCATGGCCGTGGGCCGACGCCTTCAGGAAACCTCTTCAGTGGTCGTGGTTCACGAGGAATGCCCTTGCATCATGGCGGCTCTACCTGATCGAGGTCGTGGCGGTCCTCACGCTCTACATCGACCGCTATCTGCTGACGCTCTTTCTCTCCCTGGATCGCGTCGGCGTCTTCGTGCTCTTCTGGCAGATGGCAAGCGCCGTCGCGAACCTTGTCGGTGCCGGCGTGCTGCAGGTCTATCGTCCGCGCCTCATCCGGGCCGCACGCGGCAGTGATCCAGACGCCTTTCAGTCCCTCTATCGCGAGAGCCTCCTGCGCAGCCAGGTGACGAGCGTGCTGCTGTCGCTGATCGTAGCTCCGGCCGCCTACATCCTCATCCCGTTTTCCAAGCAGCCGCTGGCCATGCAGTACCTGCCCCTGCTCGGCCTGATGCTCGCGAGCCTGCAGGTCCGCATCTGGGCGGATGCTGCCAAGAACGCGGCTTTCGCGCGCGGCCTGGATCATTGGACCATGCAGAGCCATCTTCTGTCGCTGCTCGCGGGGGTGGCGCTCAGCGTCGCTCTGATCCCCCTGCTCGGCCTCTACGGCGTCATTGTCCCGATGGTGGCCGCGCAGGCAGTCATCATCGTCTTCCTTGCCCTCAGATCCGCGCCCATGCGGGCGGAAAAATCTCCCTAGGCGCCGCTGATAGCTCCCCAACGCAACCACATGGATCGACATGCGTTTGTGCATTGACGAACCATTGTTGTACAGCGCAAGTGTCGGGGGTCGAGTTGAAGTATCGTTTAAGCGTAATGGCCTTGGCTCTTTGGGCCGCTCCCCAGGCGGCGCACGCCCAGGACCGCATGGACTGGATGCCCTGGAACAAGCCGGGGTATACGGCACCTCGCTACGTGACGCCCGAGGCTCGCGAACCCGCCCCGCTCGAGCGCGCGCCCGCAATTCTCGACGGGGGCGCGCGCCCCGCCGTCTCGCCCGTTCCCCCGGAACGAACGGCGTTCGCGAGCACCTATGCCGCCGGCACGATCGTGATCGCGACATCGGAGCGGCGCCTCTATCTGGTCCAATCGCCCACCGAGGCCCTCGTCTACCCCATCTCCGTCGGGCGCGAGGGCTTTACCTGGACGGGCACCGAGCAGATCAGCCGCGTCGCCGACTGGCCCGATTGGCATCCTCCGGCCGAAATGCGCGAGCGCGATCCGCGCCTGCCCGAAAAAATGACCGGCGGCGTACGCAACCCGCTCGGCGCGAAAGCCCTTTATCTCGGTAATACATTGTATCGCATTCACGGCACCGACAACGAGCGTACGATCGGCCGCGCGACATCCTCGGGCTGCTTTCGCATGACTAACGGAAATGTCACCGATCTGGCGGCACGGGTCGGCCCCGGCACACCGGTAATCGTCCTCGATCAGCTTCCCCGCAATCTCGCCGAGCTCGCGCCACCCGGATCAACGATGACGCCGCAGAAGCAGTAGCCTTCAAGGACCTCGTCGATGGACGATCCTTCACAGGTCAATGGCCCTCACATCGGCACGAAGGTCGCAGCGAAACAGCTCGCGGCCTCGTTTGCCGCGGACGTTGCGGCCGTCTCTCGACGCACTCTCAAGCGCGTCGGAAGCTCACTCAAACGCATCAGGCCCTCGGCATCCGCATTGCGTGCGGTTCTTGCCGTCGCCACGATCGTTCTCGTGACGAGTGCCGGTGCCATGCTTTGGGTCCTGCACGGCATTCCCCTGCAAGTCCGTGCATCATCCGACGGGCCCTCCGTGCTTGTCGAAGCGGCGGATGGAAGCCCGCTCGGCCGCGTCGGTGCGCTCGACGATGCCGTACCGCGCGACGAGATCCCCGACATCCTCGTGAAAGCCGTGCTCAGCATCGAGGATCGCCGCTTCTACGATCATTTCGGCGTGGATCTTCGCGGCGTCGCCCGCGCGAGCTATGTCAACTGGTCGGCCGGCGGCATCGTCGAGGGTGGCAGCACGATCACCCAGCAGCTCGCGAAAATGCAGCTGGTCGGGAACGATCGCAACTACGGCCGGAAGTTCCGCGAAGCGCTTCTGGCATTCTGGCTGGAAACTCGACTCAGCAAGGACGAGATCCTCACGCGCTACCTGAATGCGGTCTATCTCGGCGCCGGCATGCACGGGATGTCCGCAGCCGCCCGGCACTATTTCGACAAGGATCTGCGCGACATCAATCTGGCCGAGGCCGCCATGCTCGCCGGCCTCATTCAAGCGCCGACGCGCTACAATCCGATCAGCAATCCCGAGGCCGCGGAGCGCCGGGCCGGCGTGGTGCTCGATGCCATGCTCGGCGAGAAGATGATCGACGACGCGAGCGCGACCGCAGCGAGATCCAAGATCGGCGCTCTCCGCTTGTCCAAGCGAACGGAGCCGGCCGCGAGTTGGTTCGCCAATTGGATTACCCGCCACGAGTTCGCCAAGGTCGCGGGCACGACAACGCGGCCGATGCGCGTTCGCACGACGCTCGACACGAGGCTTCAGCGCATCGCCGAACGCATCGTAAATCAAAACCTCGCGCGAGACGGCACGCGCCTCGGCGCATCCCAGGCAGCACTGGTCGCCATGCGGCCGGATGGCGCCGTCGTCGCGATGGTCGGCGGACGGGACTACGCCGAGAGCCAGTTCAATCGCGCCGTCGATGCCCGACGCCAGCCAGGATCGGCATTCAAGCTGTTCGTGTTCTACGCCGCCCTGCGCCAGGGATATCACGCCGAAGACGTGATCGACGCCTCTCCCATTGCCATCAAGTCATGGCGGCCGGAGAACTACGGCGGGCAGGTGTTCGATCGCATGACGGTCGGCGATGCGTTTGCCCAATCGGCAAACTCCGCGGCCATCCGGCTGGCACTCGATGTGGGGCTCCCCAAGGTCGTCAGCGCCGCGCGGGAGCTCGGCCTCACCTCGCCGCTCGTCGAGGTGCCGAGCATGGCGCTCGGCACGAACGAGGTCTCGCTCCTCGAGCTCACCGCCGCATTTGCATCCGTTCGTGCGGCGCGCGCGCGGCTCGAGCCGTGGGGCATATCTGCGTTCGGCCCCGAGGGCAGCAGTCTCCGGCGCCTCTCCGCGCCATCCGGCCCTGCAAAGCAGCTCGCCTACAGTCGCGAGATGACCGAGCTTCTCGAACGGGTCGTGACATCCGGCACGGGACGCGGCGCCGCGCTCTCGGACGGCTTCGCCGCTGGAAAAACCGGTACCAGCCAGGACTATCGCGACGCGTGGTTCGTCGGGTTCAACCGAAATCTCATCGTCGGCGTCTGGGTCGGCAACGACGACCAGACACCCATGAAGAACGTAACCGGCGGATCCATGCCGGCAAAGATCTGGAAAGAATTCGTATCTGCCGATACGCGCGAAGGCGGGTGGCAGAGCGAGCCGGTCGACGAACCGATGGAAACGACCGAGCCGGAAATCTCCGAAGGTCCCGTGCCCGCTCGATGCGATATCAGGGCCTGCGCTGCCGCATTCTCTTCCTTCCGGGCCGAGGACTGCACGTACCAACCCTACGCGGGGCCGAGACGCCTCTGCGACTTCCGCTCGAGCGCCATGGCGGCCCCCCTCGCATTATCGCCTGCATCCAGCCCCGCATACGCCTGCAATGTCGACGAGTGCGCCGGTCGTTTCCGCTCATTCGATCCTGCAACCTGCACGTACCAGCCCTACGGCGGCGGCCCGCGCGCGACGTGTGGTCTGAGATAGGTCGTAGGCCGCTAAACGCGAAACACATTCGCGTATTGCTGCACTGCAGATCAACCGCAGCGCAAAGCGTTCGCCGACGAGAGCAGCCAACATTTGTTATACGTTGCAAGCGCGGCACTGTGCGCAACATTCTGTTGACTGCAGCAGTTTCCCGCTTGCGGCGGCGATGATTTACCTGCGCATTAGCTCGATCGACTAGGCGAGCTCAGCGCCGATTTCCGAACTTCGTTTTTTTCTCCATTCCAGACGCGATCGAGGTGGTTACCATGCCCCCAATCATTGGGACCAACGACCCCGAAACACTCGACGGCACACCCCAAAATGACGAGATCTTCGGCCTTTCCGGAGACGACACTCTGAATGGGGGCGACGGAAACGATTTTCTCAACGGTGGCGCGGGAGCAGATGAGCTCAACGGTGGCAACGGCTCGGACTGGGCCGACTACGACGGCTCCACGGACGATCTGACCGTCGATCTCGAGAATCCCGGCGACAATACCTTCGATGCAGAAGGCGACACCTACATCTCTATCGAGCACATTCGCGGCGGTGACGGCAACGATACTCTGCGCGGCAATAGCCTCAATAATTTCCTTCGGGGTGGCCTCGGAGCGGACCACCTCGATGGCCGCGGTGGTGCTGATTTTGCGGATTACCTCGGCTCCAGCACCGGCCTGATCGTGGACCTCGCCGATCCCTCGAACAATACGGGGGAAGCCTTCGGTGATACGTACGTCTCGATCGAGCGGATCCGCGGATCCGCTTACGACGACGAACTCTACGGCGACGACGCAAGCAATCAACTCGAGGGTGGCGCGGGCGCCGATCTCTTGGACGGCCGCGGCGGTTTCGACTATGCGCGCTATCTTTTGGCAGCCGGCCCCATCGTCGCAAGCCTCGCCAATCCCGGGGACAATACCGGCGATGCAGCCGGTGACATCTATATCTCGATCGAGGCGCTGGCGGGCACAGGATTCGACGATCATCTCATCGGCAACGAGTTCGACAACAATCTGTCAGGGGCCGAAGGTGCCGACATACTCGACGGCGGTGATGGCTTCGACTCCGCGGTGTACGGCTTCTTCACGACTGTCGAAGTACCGGTCATCGCCGACCTCGCGGACCCGGGCAGGAACACCGGAACGGCGGCCGGCGACCAATACATCTCGATCGAGGGCCTCATCGGCTCGTCGCTCGATGACGAACTATACGGCGACGGCGGTGACAACGTCCTGCAAGGTAATGGCGGCGCGGACCACCTGGACGGCCGCGGCGGCTTCGATGCCGCCAGCTACAATAGCGCGCCAGTCGGAGTCACGGCCAGCCTTGCGGATTCGAGCATCAATACGGGAGAAGCTGCCGGCGATACGTACGTTTCCATCGAAGCTTTGAGAGGCTCGTCGTTCGACGACCATCTCATCGGCAATGGGCAGGACAATTTTCTTCACGGTGGGCCCGGCGCTGACATACTCGACGGCGGCGATGGCAATGACACTGCAGATTATTCCTTTTCCGGCCCGGTTATCGTCGATCTGCAAACGCCCGCGAACAACACCGGCTTTGCCGCAGGTGACACCTACATCTCCATCGAGAACATCAGAGGCAGCAATTTCTACGACGACCTCTTTGGCGACGATGGCGACAACATCATCGAGGGCTTGGCCGGGGGGGACATCATCGACGGCCGCGATGGCTTCGACTTCGCTAGATACTCCAGAGCCGGGCCAGGACTGGTGGTCAGTCTCGCTGATCCAGGCGCCAATACGGGCCATGCCGCGGGCGACGAGTTCTATTCCATCGAAGGTCTGATCGGATCATCGTTCAACGACGTCTTGATCGGCGACGATGACGACAACATCCTGATAGGCGCGGGCGGCGCCGACTTCCTGAGAGGCGGTGGCGGGGCCGACGTGCTCGATGGCGGCGCCGGCTACGATTGGGTCGACTATTTCGACGCGACAGGCGGTGTAACCGTCGATCTCGCCAATCCATCCAACAATACCGGCGAGGCCGCGGGCGACACGTTCATCTCCATCGAGGCCATTCGGGGCAGCGATTTCAACGATATTCTGCGCGGTGATGCAGGGCCGAATGTCTTCCGGGCCGGGCTTGGCGCCGACGTCATCGAGGGCGGCGACGGCGTGGATCTGGTCGACTACAGAGACTCGCCAATTGGCCTGACGATCGACCTGCACGACCCCGGAAACAATACCGGCGAGGGCGTGGGCGACGTCTACGTTTCGATCGAGCGCATAAGAGGAACGTACTTCGACGATAGTCTCTATGGCGATGATGGCGATAACGCCCTCGAAGGCTTGGAGGGCAGCGACTATCTCGATGGCCGCGGCGGGTTCGATTTCGCGCGCTATGAAGTCGCGGCCTCGGCCGTCAGAGCGAGCTTGGCGGATCCCTCCGTAAACACCGGCGACGCCGCGGGCGACATCTACGTATCGATCGAAGGTCTCCAGGGATCACGATTCGACGACCATCTGATCGGCGACAGCGGCGACAACTATCTGGGCGGCCTCGGCGGCGCGGATATCCTGGATGGCGGTGAGGGCTCCGACTGGGCCGACTACTGGTCCGTCGGCGGCGTCGACGGCTTCAATGCCGTTCCACTCACTGTCACGGCCGATCTCCTCAATCCGGAGAACAATACCGGCCACGCACTCGGCGATGTCTTCATCTCGATCGAGAACTTGCGCGGCACAAATAATTCGGGCGACGCGCTCTACGGCGACAACGAGGACAATATTCTCGATGGCCTCGGAGGAGATGACCTGCTCGTCGGCCGCGGCGGCACCGACACGGCGCGGTTCGCGGTGCACAGCAGCGAAGCGACGGTGATACGGACCAGCACCGGCTGGACTGTCATATCGGCGCAGGGCACGGACACGCTCATCGGCATCGAGCGTCTGCTCTTTACGGACAAGGAGGTCATCCTTCCGACGACCGTCCCCACCAACGACTTCACCGGCGACGGGACGAGCGACATCCTGTGGCTCCAGACGTCGACGAATACCTTTGGCGCCTTCGAGATGGACACCGGTTCGGCGATCTTCGACCTCTACGCCACTGCGGGCGGCGGATGGGAAATCGCCGGCACGGGCGACTTCACCGGCGACGGGACCACCGACATCCTCTGGCGCGAGGCATCAACGAATACCTTCGGCGCCTTCGAGATGGACAGCGGCTCGGCGATCTTCAATCTCTACGCCACCGCGGGGGCCGGATGGGAAATCGCCGGCACTGGCGACTTCACCGGCGACGGCAAGAGCGACATCCTGTGGCGCGAAGTGTCGACCAATCAGTTCGGCGCCTTCGAGATGGATACCGGGTCGGCGACCTTCAACCTCTACGCCGTTGCGGGTGGTGGGTGGGAAATCGCCGGCACGGGCGACTTCACCGGCGACGGGACCACCGACATCTTGTGGCGCGAGGTGTCGACCAATCAGTTCGGCGCCTTCGAGATGGATACCGGGTCGGCGATCTTCGATCTCTACGCCACGGCGGGTACCGGATGGGAAATCGCGGGCATGGGCGATTTCACCGGCGACGGGACCACCGACATCCTGTGGCTTCAGACCGGGACCAACCAATTCGGGGCCTTCGAGATGGATAGCGGCTCGCCGATCTTCAACGTCTACGGCACCGCGGGCGCGGGCTGGGTGATCGCGGGCACCGACGACTACACCGGCGACGGCAAGAGCGACATCCTGTGGCGCGAAGTGTCGACCAATCAGTTCGGCGCCTTCGAGATGGACACCGGTTCGGCGATCTTCGAGGTTTACGGCACCGCCGGCGCAGGCTGGGAGATCGTGTGAGTCCAACGTCGATCGGAAAGTCCGATCCCTGCGGTCAGGGCGGCAGCGACATGGGCCACGTTTCCACCGTGAGCCTGTCGCTGCTGCCGCGCAGCAAAGTGCGCTCCAGTCTGCAAGCGTCGTTCAGGCGATCCCCTGTCGATGGAGATGATGCGCCTCGCCCTCACTCAGTCGACCTCGATTGGTAGGGATGGATCCTTCGCCCACTCGCTCATCGATGCATCGTAAACGGCGAGATTGCTGTAGCCGAGTTGATGCAGCAGGAAGGCATCCAATGTCGCCGCTATGCCGCCGCCGCAGTAGATCAGGATGCGCTTCGACTTCTCGGCACCAATGTTCTTGAAGATCGCCGCCACCTGCTCGGGTGGACGCAATGCGAAGGTCGCCGGGTCCTGAAGGTTCGACGCCGGCACGTTGACGCTCCCCGGGATGCGTCCGGGGCGGCCGTAGCGGGGAGAGGCACCGCTGTGCAGTTCCGGCGCCAGGGCGTTGATGGAGCAGACTTGTGGATCGCCGATCGCGCCGCTCATTTCATCCTTTCCGACAAACAGCTCGGGGCGCCGCCGGGCGGTCAGGTGCGCTGCGGGATAGTCATGCGGCGTTGTCGAGACGGGACGCCCCTCGGCGACCCACTTGTCGAAGCCGCCGTCCAGGATGGCCGCGTTCTCGAAACCGGCCGCTCGAAGCATCCACCAGATGCGCGTCGACCACTGCATTGCTTTCCGCGAATAAAGTATGACGCGCGTGTCATCACCAATACCCTTCGCGGCGGCGCGGCGGGCAAGCTCTTCGATCGGCAGCATCATGAAGTTGGTCTTCGCGCCCTTGTCCGAGAGCTCCTCTTGAAGATCGATGAAGGCGGAGCCGGGAATGTGGCCGCTGTCGTAGTCCGAGCGCCCGCTCTCTACGCGGTACGGTCGCCCGGTTCCCGTTTCGTAGATGAGATAGGTCGTGCAGTCGAAGATGCGCAGCCCCGGATCGTCGAGGTGCGATGCAAGCCACTCGGTCGATACGATCTGCTCGGGATGAAGATAGCGTGGTGCGTGATCGATCATGGGATGATCCAAGTTATGGCAACGGCGTGCACCACGCGCCCCGCGGAATCGCGTGTGGCGATCGTGGCGTGCCTGACGATGATGTCGGCGGCGAGTTGCGAGCCTTTTGGCATGGTCAACATCTCAGCAGATTGTGACCTTTTCGGCCAAAGCATTGGAGGCGCTGGTGGCGCGCAGCGCGCTGGCCGGAGGCTCCTCTTAGCGCAGCAGGGCATTGACGTTCGACTTGCTCATTGAGCGACGAGCTGTTGTCGTCACTGAAGCGCACCGTGCCACAGCTCGATTGTTTCCAGCATTGGAAAAATCAGGAGAAAATTCGCACGTTCGAATCCTGTCTGGCGCGATTCCCATAAGCCAATGAGCCGATTGTGAAAATTCCTGGCGAGCCGGACAGAACAGACACTTAGAGCTCCCAAACCGCTCCAAATTGCCCATAGTCTCTCATTGCATTTTCCCAGCGTCTCCCAAACCTTTCCGCCACGGCGTTAACGTCGCCATAGGCAGCGTAAGTGGATCCGGCTTGGCGCCCCCAACGAAGAGTTTGCGGACATACACAGCTGGCCCCAGATCGAACAGCTTCTTTAGATCATGGGGTCCGCTCAAGCGCAAAAAGCAGCATCTAATTCAATTACGCACCACGCGATGCCGGTGACGGCCAGAGTTCATGCATGGTGGCGGATCGCCTAGCGGCGCGTCGTAGATCGGAGCAGTCTTGCGCGCATTTCAGCCAGAATTCTGGTTCGTAATCGCTATCCAATAATTCAACAAAATTCTAGGGAGGCTCCACATGAAGCACCAGGGCGCGCACATCATTTCGCGGCGCAGTCTCGTCAAGGGTATGGGCGCCGGTGTCGGCACCATGGCGCTGGCACACGCGGGCATGGCACAAACGCAGACGGCGCCAGCCTCGCCGCCCAGCACTATCACAAGCCCGCCGCGAGACTTCGGCCCAGGCGGCGCTCCGACCACTTATTTCACGGACCCCGATGTTCTTGCTGTCGATCCGGCATTCAGGCAATACGCCCAACCCAACAGTGCGATCCAGCGGCTCTGGACTGGCGCGCTTTGGTCGGAGGGACCAGCCTGGAACGCGCAGGGCCGGTATCTGGTCTGGAGTGATATTCCGAACAATCGGCAGCTGCGCTGGCTCGAAGACGACGGGCACGTTAGCGTGTTTCGATTGCCTTCGAACAACTCCAACGGCAATACCTTCGATTTCCAGGGCCGCCAACTCGCCTGCGAGCATCTCACTCGCCGCGTCGTGCGCTATGAGCTTGACGGCTCGGTCAGCATTCTGGCCGACGCCTACCAGGGCAAGCGATTGAACTCTCCCAATGACGTCGTTCCTCATCCCGACGGCAGCTACTGGTTCACGGACCCGCCCTATGGCGGCCAGCTCTATGAAGGCGCACCCGACGCGGCGGGCGGTCCGAGCAATACCTCGGGACGTCTTAAGAACCGCCTCGGCCAGTCGGCCGAGATTGGCGCAGCCAAGCGTGAGCTCCCCACGAATTGCTATCGCATCGATCCGAGCGGACGCATTGATCTAGTGGTCACGGAGGACCAAGTTCCAGACCCCAACGGCCTGTGCTTCTCGCATGACTACAAAAAGCTTTACGTGGTGAGCACTGGTAAGGGACCTGGCGATGCCGGGCCAGGGGGCAAGGGTGAGATCTACGTCTTTGACGTGGAGGCGGATAACAAGCTCTCCAACCGCAAACTGTTCAGCGATTGTATGGTCGACGGCGTCAAGTGCGGGCCTGACGGTTTACGCTGCGATGTGGACGGCAACGTCTGGTCGGCGAGTAACGCGGGGCGCGCTGTTGGCTACAGCGGCGTCATCGTCTTTAACCCGGAAGGCAAGCTCATTGGCCGCATTCGTCTTCCAGAAGTCTGCGGTAACGTCTGTTTTGGTGGACCCAAGCGTAACCGGCTGTTCATGGCAGCGAGCCAGTCGATATATGCCGTTTATGTCAATACCCAAGGTGCGGCACCTGGCTAGGCGGAAGCCGTGCGTTACAACGCGACGCAGAGGAAGCGGCCATGCGCCGCTCCTCCTGCTCAGCCCCAAATTGGTGCGGTGGAATGGCCGCAGCACCTCTTTGCTGCCGTACGTTGAGATTAGCGACAATCAATTGAAGCAGTGTGAGGACACCTCTGTTCTGAAATGTCCTCGAGCGCTCGGTGAGCTGGATGGCGTGGGGACCGGCCTAGACCTGCGTATCCCAGCCGGATATGGCCTTGGGCTCCAGAAACTCCTCAATGCCCCAAACGCCGCCCTCGCGAGCGCGACCTGATGCTTTTACGCCGCCGAATGGCGCACCCGGCGCACGCGGCTTTCCATTCATCTCCACCATGCCGGAGCGAAGTTGCGACGCTACGCGATTGCGCTTCTGACCGTCGCTCGACTGCACGTAGTTGGTCAGTCCGTAGGACGTGTCGTTGGCAATCTCTAGCGCATGCTGCTCGCTGTCGAAGGGAATGATTGAGAGCACCGGCCCAAAGATCTCTTCGCGCGCGATAGTCATCTGATTGTTGACATCGGCGAAAATAGTCGGGCGCACGAAGTAGCCTTTGTTGTGCCCCTCCGGTCGGCCAACTCCCCCCGTGACGAGGCGCGCCTCCTCCTCGATGCCCTTCTCGATCAGACCTTGTATCTTGCGAAACTGGACATCGGACACGACAGGCCCGATGTGCTTGCCCGACTTGTGGGCTGTGTCGACCTTCACCTGCTCAGCTACTGCCTTGGCTTCATCGACGGCGCGGCTGTAGATCGGTCGCTCGACGAGCATACGCGTCGGCGCGTTGCAGCTTTGCCCGGTGTTGTTGAAGCAGTGCAGCACACCACGCTTAACTGCATCGCTGTCGGCATCGGCGAAGATTATGTTGGCACCCTTGCCACCAAGCTCCAGCACGACGCGTTTGAGACTCTCGGCCGCCACTTTCGAGATGGCAATGCCAGCGCGTGTCGAGCCAGTGAAGCTGATCATTTCAATGTCGGGGTGGCCAGACAAGCGTGTACCGACGCCGGCGCCATCGCCATTGACAAGGTTGAACACACCCTTCGGAAAGCCGGCTTCATGCATGTATTCGGCGAAAAGCATCGACGACAGTGGCGCGACCTCGGACGGCTTCAGCACCATCGTGCAGCCAGCTAAAGCCGCTGGCACGACCTTGAGCGTCACTTGGTTCATGGGCCAATTCCACGGCGTGATCAGGCCGACGACGCCGATTGGGTCCATCTGGATGCGGTCGTTGGGCGCGTGGGGTCCTAGCGGCCGCAGAAACTTGAAATCTTTGAACGCCGTGATGAAGTTCGTAATGTGGTAAGTGCCAGCTCCGACCTGACTTTGCAGCGCCATATCGATTGGAGCGCCCATCTCCAGGCTGATCGCCTTCGCCATGTCGGGGGCTCGCCGCTTGTAAATTTCGAGTAGCCGCTCGACGAGCCGCAGCCGGTCCGCGGCAGGGGTGCGCGACCATTCTGGAAATGCGCGCTTGGCCGCTGCAACGGCTCGGTTGGTGTCGCTGTCGTCGCCGAGAATGATGACGGCACAAGTCTCCTCGGTCGACGGATCGATCACCGAGTACTCGGTGCGAGACGAGGGCCGAACCCACTCGCCATCAATGTAAAATTTCTTCTTCTCTAGCATCGTCATTGTCCGCTCCGCCGGTTCAGCTTCTTCGGGATCTAGATGACATATTCGATCATTGCTCGGTGTCATTTTCCGCAGCCGCGATAGTGCGCGTCCATGAGCACTGTGTCCACGCCCTAATGGCCAGTCTTATCGTCGGGCCGGCAAGCGCTATTGCAATGTGGTGGCGTGATGTCCGCTCCGGGTCAGCCTTGTCGGCTGCTAACCACGCCATGGAAGATGGAGGCCAATTCCGGTCGCCAAATCAGCCGGTTAGACTGAAGTAGGCGCAAGTTGGTCTGTCTCAAGCAAGGAGACGAACCATGGAACAGGAACCTGCCAACTCAGTCGTCAAGCCCGCTCGCGTGCCGTGGAACAAGGGCAAGCTGGTCGGTGCTAACCTGTTCATGGACCTCCAGCAGTGCCTCGGCCTTACCTATCCACTCATCGCGCACGATCTCGCGGTTGTCCGCCATATCTCCAACCGCATCGCGGTCATGTACCTCGGCCGCATCGTCAAGATCGCGCGGCGCGCCGAGCTCTATTCCCGTCCGCTGCGTCCCTTACGCAGGCGCTCCTCGCCGTCATTCCGGTCGTCGATCCCGAGGTCGAGGCCGAGCGGCCGTGCATGATCGACTCCGGCGAGGGGCCGAGTGCGCTGAGGACGTCGCCCGGCTGCCGCTTTAACGGCGAACTGCCTGCGCTCGATATGCTCGACAATACGCTGGTGTTTCTCACTATCCCAAATGCTGGGCGCTACAAGCGTGACACGCACCGCGGGGCTAACATCGACTGCTCATTGCGCACTGGCTGGCTCGGATCGAGGACACAGGTGCGATCCGAACGCAATCATCATGTCGCGGATATCTATTCGACGCAGTTGGAATTAGCTGGTTTGCCGGCCCCAACGCGAGCCAATGGTATTGAGCAGATGCCCTCGGAGGCCAGAGCCTTGCGCCACGCCCGCCGCTGGCAGGACGTTCATGCTTACCGTGGGAAAAAAGTGGTAGCCCGAAAGGACTCTTCACTTCCGCGCATTGCAAAGCAAGCTGAGGCCGTGAGCGCTATGCTCGTGGCCTCATCACTTTGTTCGCCGATCAGCTTCGGCCGGACGGTGCCGCTGCCATGAGTATCGCCCTGTCCAACGTATTTCGCAGCTCCACCGCCGCAGCGAGATGACACCGGATGTGAGCCGCCGCGAACGTAGCAGTTGACACACCGCCATCGGCCCTCGGCAGAAAGCGGTTGACGACGAGCGTAACGTTGACGACGCCGTTCCCGAAACCGCAGTTTGATGTGCCATCAATATAGATGATGGGCGCCGTCATGGCGTCATGGATGACGGGAGAGTTGTCTTCCGGGAGATTTTGCATGCGGGACCCGATGGCCGAATTCGCGGGAAGCCACCGCTCCGCCCCAATAACCGAGTCCAGAATTGCAGGCGACTCTGCAGCTAAGTGCATAAGGGTGTAGCAGTACAGTTGGTGAACCCTGGCCGAACGGGCGACGCCACTACATTAGATGACGCCCAGCCGTAGGCCCTCCCCGGAGACTTTATCAAAACCAACAAACCAGAAAGCTCGAACCGACAGCTTGTGATCGCACGCTTGAAACGGCTGCAATCCCGGCAGAAGCGGTCACTATCTCAGTTAAGCATCACAGCCCGGGGAACCACATGAGGATCGAGCCATCACGGGCCATGCCACGCTTGCCGAGGTGTCCCGATACACGAAGGCGGCTGGGCAGACGAAGCTCGCTGGAGCCGCGATTGCGCGTCTTGGCGCCGCGATGACCGAACCCAGCTTCCCAAACCTACCCGACGAGTTTGGGAAACGCGCCAAAAAGCCGAGCAACATCAGCAACCGAAATTCGGAATGGCGACCCCGGCAGGATTCGAACCTGCGACCTACAGATTAGGAATCTGTCGCTCTATCCTGCTGAGCTACGGGGCCGGATCGGGTAGGCCTGTGCCGGCTCGCCCTCCCGGAAGCCTCACACATGCGCGGTTCGAAGGGCGAGGTCAAGCCGCCGAGCCAGAGGCAGCTTCGCCCGCGATCTCGACGCCGGGCTATGCGCGGCTGTGGCTTGCCCCTCGAGGCGTGATGGCGCAATCCTAGGCGGAATGGCCCCAGGCTCTCGGGAGGAACCCGATCTCATGATCCTCGACCGCAACCATGCCGTCCCTGCCCTGGTCGGCAACCCGGCCGATTTTCTCATGGTGGCCGGCCTCGCCGGCACGGCCTACGAGCTTGCCGCGATCACCAACGACGGCGACAACCTGTTCGCGCTCGGCGGCGCGATGGGGGCCGCCCTCTCCATGGGCCTCGGGCTCGCACTGGCGCAGCCGAAGCGGCGCGTGCTGGTCGCGACGGGCGATGGCGAGTTGCTGATGAATGTCGGCGCGCTCGCGACTATCGGTGTCATGCAGCCGCCCAACCTCTCCATTCTGTGCGTCGACAACGGCCACTACGGCGAAACCGGCTTCCAGAAGAGCCACACGAGCCTCGGCGTCGATCTCGAGCGCATGGCGATCGGCGCCGGCATCGGCGCGACCATGACCGTCGAGCGCGAGGACCAGCTTGCGGCCGGCGCGCGCATGCTGCGCGAAAGCAATGGCACCTCGTTCGTGCTGTTGAAGGTCTCGACGGCCGACCCACAAAAGGACAAGCTCTCCCTCGACGGTGGGGCCAATCGCGTGCGTTTCCGGCGTGCCTTGGCTGGCGCGCGCTGAGCGGCGCGTTCGCCGCTGCTGCTTCAAAAAAAGAATGCCGGCCAACGTGCCATCTGGGAGGAACTCGAGACATGGCCCCCCGATCCCTGCGCCAGCGCGTGCTTGCCGGCGAAACCGTGCTCGGCAGCATGATGTTCGAGCTGTACGGCCCGGGCGTACCGCAGATCCTCGTGCGCGCGGGCGCCCAGTACGTCATCTACGACATGGAGCATACGGGCACGTCGCTCGAAACCATCAAGGCGCAGATCGCCGCCTGTCGCGGGCTGCCGATCACGCCGATGGCCCGCGTTCCACGCGGCGAGTATCACTTCCTCGCACGCGCGCTCGACATCGGTTGCTACGGCGTGATGATCCCGATGGTGGAGAGCGAAGCACAGGCGCGCGCCATCGTCGAAGCGACGCACTATCCGCCACGTGGCCGGCGCGGCGCGGCGTTCGGCTTTGCCCACGACGATTATGCGTCGGGCGACCCGAAGAACAAGATGCGGATGGCGGACGCGCGTACGCTCGTCATCGCGCAGATCGAGACGGAGCGCGGCCTCGATGCAGTGGAAGCCATCGCTGCCGTGGACGGCATCGACGTGCTGTGGGTCGGCCACTTCGATCTCACGAATTTCCTCGGCATTCCTGGCGAGTTCGACAATCCGACGTACGTGAAGGCCGTCGAGCGGATCGTGGCCGCGGGACGCAAGCACAAGAAGGGCCTCGGCTTCATGGCGGCAAGCGCCGACTGGGCGCGCCAATACCGCAAGCTCGGCTTCAACATGCTAGCCGCGGGGCCCGATCAGGCGCTGCTGGCAGCCGGCGTGCGCGGCATTCTCGAGAGCGTCGGGAGCG
>JAEWIJ010000183.1 GCA_023387235.1 Pseudomonadota bacterium | reverse complement strand
GGCCGAGCCCGAGCTGGATGGCCATGATGACCGAGTTGCACGCGCCTTCGACGCTCTCGAAGGGACAGACGGCCGAGAGAATGCTTTCAGGAATGCCGTACAGCTTAACGGTCACTTCCGTCATGATACCGAGCGTGCCTTCCGAGCCGACGAGCAGCTTCGTCAGGTCATAGCCGGCCGACGACTTCCGCGCGCGGCGCGCCGTGCGGATGACGGTGCCGTCGGCCATCACGGCCGTCACGTTCAGCACGTTCTCGCGCATGGTGCCATAGCGCACCGCCGTCGTGCCGGAGGCGCGCGTCGCGCTCATGCCGCCGATGGTCGCCTCCTCGGCGCCGGGATCGACCGGGAAGAACAGCCCCATGTCGCGCAGGTGATCGTTGAGCTGCTTGCGCGATACGCCCGCCTCGACCGTCGCATCGAGATCGCGATCGTTCACCGCGAGAATGCGGTTCATGCGCGAGAAATCGAGCGAGATGCCGCCGCGCGGCGCATTGAGGTGCCCTTCGAGCGATGTGCCGGCACCGAACGGGATGATCGGCACGCGATGCGCCGACGCGATCCGCACGACTTCCTGCACTTCCTCCGTGTTGTCCGGCCAGATGACGGCATCGGGCGGCTGGTTCGGCAGCCACGTCAGTGTATGCGCGTGTTGGCGGCGGACCGTCTCGCCGGTCTGCATGCGGTCGCCGAAGCGCTGGCGGAGAATGCCGAGCGCGGTCGCAATGTCGGCGGCGCCGGTAGACAGGGTCTCGGACATCGGGGTGTTTCCTCGGATCGAACGAGCGCTTGGCGCGCCTCATGGTTGGCCGTCACGTATAGTCCTGGCGCTCTGCGGAGTCACCCGGCCGTCATTGCGCCGCGAGTGCCTTCGCTGCCTCGGGCGCGAAGTAGGTGAGGATGCCGTCGGCGCCGGCGCGCTTGAAGGCGAGCAGGGCTTCCATCATCACCCGGTCGCCCTCGAGCCAACCATTGAGCGCGGCGGCCTTGAGCATCGCGTACTCGCCGGACACCTGGTAGGCGTAGGTCGGCACGGCAAAGGTGTCCTTCACGCGGCGCACGATGTCGAGATAGGGCATGCCCGGCTTGACCATGACCATGTCCGCGCCCTCCGCGATGTCGAGCGCGACCTCGCGCAGCGCCTCGTCCGAGTTGGCCGGGTCCATCTGATACGTGCGCTTGTCGCCGATGAGCGTGGCGTTGGTGCCGATGGCATCTCGGAACGGACCGTAGAAGCCAGAGGCGTACTTGGCCGCATAGGAGAGGATCTGGACCTCGTCGTGCCCCTCGGCATCGAGGGCCGTTCGGATGGCGCCGATGCGGCCGTCCATCATGTCCGATGGCGCGACGCAGTCCACGCCCGCCTCGGCGAGCGCCAGCGCCTGCCGGCAGAGAATGCCGACCGTCTCGTCGTTGAGAATGACGCCGCGATCGTCAAGCACGCCATCGTGCCCGTGGCTCGTATAGGGGTCGAGCGCCACATCCGTGATCACGCCGATCTCCGGCACGGCATCCTTGATGGCGCGCACGGCCCGGCACATGAGGTTGCTCGCCTTGACGGCCTCGCTGCCGCGCGGGTCGCGCAGCGGCCGGTCCACATACGGGAATGGGGCGACGGCCGGAATGCCGAGCTTTGCCGCCTGCTCGGCCGCGCGCTGGGCTTCAGCGATATTGAGGCGGTCCACGCCCGGCATGTGGGCGACGGGCGTGCGGGCTTCGGGGCTGTCCATGAGGAAGATCGGCCAGATGAGATCGCCCGTGGTCAGCACATTCTCGGCGACGAGGCGGCGCGACCAGCCAGCCTTGCGATTGCGCCGCATCCGGACGGCCGGATAGGCACCAGGCGCCGGGTTATCCGCGCCGGTGCCGACCGTGGAGGGGCGCGGCTCTCCGGCGCGCTCCAGCTTCAACGGCTTCATGGGTTTGGCTCCCCAATGGTTACGAGATGTGGTTGTAGCGGCGAAGCGTGGCCGAACCGTGTGGCCCGCCGGCATCGAAGTGGCCGAAATCATTCTTATTCTACGCCTAGGCGCCCGCCTGTCCACGGGTCTCGCGAACGTGTCGCGGCAAGGCCCCTTGCGCTGCAAAAAAGAGGGGCGTAGAAGACCGGCTTTAATGAACACACAGGCACACGCGTCTTTCTACTTCCCCGGGCGCCATCTCCTCACCTGCGAGGGATTGAGCGCCCAAGAGATCAATTCCCTTCTCGATCTCGCCGACCGGGCCGCCGAAACCAACAGACAGGTGAACAAGAAGCGCGACGTCCTGCGCGGACGCACGCTCATCAACCTGTTCTTCGAGGTTTCGACGCGCACGCAGGCGTCCTTCGAGCTGGCGGGCAAGCGCCTCGGCGCCGACGTGATGAACATGCACGTCGCGACCTCCTCGGTGCAGAAGGGCGAATCGCTCATCGACACGGCGATGACGCTCAACGCCATGCGGCCCGACCTGCTCGTCGTGCGCCACCATGCGGCGGGCGCCGTCGAGTTGCTGGCACAGAAGGTCGACTGCTCGGTGATCAACGCCGGCGACGGCGCGCACGAGCATCCGACTCAGGCCCTTCTCGATGCGCTGACCATCCGCCGCGCCAAGGGCCGCATTGCCGGCCTGACGGTCGCCATTTGCGGTGACATCCTGCACTCACGCGTCGCGCGCTCGAACATCCACGTGCTGAACGCCATGGGCGCGCGCGTGCGCCTCGTCGCGCCCTCGACGCTGCTGCCGCCGGGCATCGAACGGCTCGGCGCCGAAGTCTACACGGACATGTGGAAGGGCCTCGAGGACTGCGACATCGTCATGATGCTGCGCCTCCAGCGCGAGCGCATGGAAGGGAACTACGTCCCGACCTCGCGCGAGTACTATCACTTCTTCGGTCTCGACCAGGAGAAACTCGACTGCGCCAAGCCCGATGCGCTCATCATGCACCCGGGCCCCATGAACCGCGGCGTCGAGATCGCGTCGACCATTGCCGATCATTCGCGCAGTGTCATCCGCGAGCAGGTCGAGATGGGCGTTGCCGTGCGCATGGCCGTGCTGGAAGCCCTGGCGCGCCATCTGCCGAACCATTGAGTGACGCGCGCGAGCGTGGTGCAGATCAATTCACTATGCGAGGTAGGAGCGTGAGGCCGCCATCAGGCAGGGGTGCTGCAAAGGCAAGTGCCGAGGCCGGCACCAGCACCGTATTCATCAATGCCCGCGTCATCGATCCGGCCTCTGGACGCGACGAGCCGGGCGGCGTGCTTGTCACGGATGGCCTCATTGCGGATGTCGGCGCGCATCTGCGCCGGAATGCCCCTGCCGACGCATCCGTCATCGACTGCAATGGCCATATTCTCTGCCCCGGCCTCATCGATGCGCAGGTCTATACGGGCGATCCTGGCCAGGAGCACCGCGAGACCCTCAAGACCGCGAGCTTTGCGGCGGCAGCCGGCGGCGTGACCACCATCGCCTGCATGCCGGACACCGAGCCGGTCATCGACCAGGTCGCCCTCGTCGACTACGTGCAGCGCCGCGCCCGCGAGCGCGCGGTCGTCCACGTCCACATCATCGCTGCGCTGACCAAGGGTCTCAAAGGGCTGGAGCTCGCCGAGATCGGTCTCCTGCAGCGCGCGGGCGCGGTCGCCTTCTCCAATGGCAAGTCCTCGATCGCCAATACGGGCGTCATGCGCAATGCGCTCAACTACTCGAAGGATTTCGGCGCACTCATCATCCACCACACCGAGGATCCCTACCTCACGGAAGGTGGCGCGATGAACTCGGGCGAGGTCTCGACGCGGCTCGGCCTCAAGGGCGTGAACAAGGCCGCCGAGACGATCGTTCTCGAGCGTGACGTGCGCCTCGTCGGCATCACGGGCGGGCGCTATCACGCTTCGACCATCTCGTGCGCGGAGAGCCTTGCGGTCGTGCGCGCGGCGAAGGCGCGGGGGCTTCCCGTGAGCTGCGGCGTCTCGATCAATCACCTGACGCTCAACGAGAACGACATCGGCTCGTACCGCACGTTCTTCAAGGTGCGGCCGCCGCTGCGCTCGGAGGAGGATCGCGTCGCCATGGTGCGCGCGCTTGCCGCCGGCGATATCGACGTCATCGTATCGAGCCATGATCCGCAGGATGCCGACGTGAAGCGCCGGCCCTTCGCGGAAGCCGCCGACGGCGCCATCGGTCTCGAGACGCTGCTCGCCGCCGCGCTGCGCCTCCATCATGCCGACGAGATCGGGCTGCTGCCGCTGCTGCGCGCCATGACCATCAATCCGGCGAAGCTGCTCGGCCTGCCGGGCGGCCGCCTCGAAAAAGGCGCGCCAGCCGATCTGCTGCTGTTCGATCCGGGCCTGCCCTGGGTCGTCGATCGTGAGCAGCTCCGTTCGCGCTCGAAGAATTCGCCCTTCGACGAGCAGAAGCTCCAGGGCCGCGTGCTCAAGACCATGGTTGCCGGGCGCATGGTCTACCAGTACGGTTCTTGACCGCGCGCGGCGCACCGCTGCTCTTTCCGACCGGATCTGCCCGAGATGTCCTCATTGCTCATCATGCCCGCAATTGCGGCGCTCGCGTTCGGCTATCTGCTGGGCTCCATTCCGTTCGGCCTTCTCCTCACGCGCGCGGCAGGTCTCGGCGACGTGCGGAAAATCGGATCGCACAGCATCGGCGCGACGAATGTTCTCAGAACCGGCAACAAGAAGATTGCCGCTCTCACGCTCGTGTTCGATTGCCTCAAGGGAACGGCGGCCGTGCTGCTGGCCTTTCTCGGCGCCGCCAAGCTCGGCGGAGGCACGGGTGCGGCAACGCAAGACCTGCTGAGCGTGCTGCTCCTGCCCTGGGTGGCGGGTCTCGGCGCTGTCGTCGGGCATCTCTTTCCCGTCTGGCTCGGCTTCAAGGGCGGCAAGGGCATTGCCACGTATATCGGGGTGCTCATCGGCGCGTACTGGCCGGCGGCGCTCGTCTTCTGCGGCGCGTGGCTCGCGGTGGCCGTGGTCACGCGCTTCTCGTCGCTCTCCTCGCTGGTCGGCACCTTCGTCGTCTTCATTTACTTCATGATCGTCGGCGGCCAGCTCGTGGTGCCGATCGTCGCCATCATCTCCGCGCTGATCTTCTGGAAGCACCGCGAGAACATCCAGCGCCTCGTTGCAGGTCAGGAGAGCCGCATTGGCGCCAAGGGTTGAGGCGCCGAGAAGCGGGACGGTAGCGCCGCTGCCGATCGCGGAGCTTGGGGCAGCCGAACGGCTTGCCTGCCTTCGCCTCATCCGAACGGAGAACGTCGGCCCCGTTACCTTCCGCGAGCTCGTCAATCACTGCGGGGGTGCGGAGAAAGCGCTCGCCGCACTTCCCGATCTCGCGCGGCGCGGCGGACGGCGCAGCACCGTCAAGGTCTATCCGCGCGACAAGGCGGAGGCGGAGCTCGACGCCGCGCGGAAAATCGGCGCGCGGCCGCTCTTCACGATCGAGCCCGGCTATCCGGCGATCCTCGTGCATGCGGGTGTGCCGCCGCCGCTCCTCTATGTGAAGGGCCGCACCGAGCTCTTCGATCTGCCGACCGTCGGCATCGTCGGCGCGCGCAATGCCTCGGCGGCGGGCCGCGCGATGGCGCGACAGCTCGCACTGGGGCTCGGCGCCGCCGGCATGGTGATCGTCTCGGGGCTCGCGCGCGGCATCGACGGCGCCGCGCACGAGGCGTCGCTCGCGACGGGCACCATCGCGGTCCTCGCCGGCGGCGTCGATCACATCTATCCGCCCGAGCACGAGAGCCTGCACGCGCGGATCGCGGTCGAAGGTTGCATCATCAGCGAGCTGCCGCCCGGCTTCAAGGCGCGCGGCAACGATTTCCCGCGCCGCAACCGCATCATCTCGGGATTGTCGCTCGGCACGGTGGTCGTCGAGGCGGCGGTGCGCTCGGGCTCGCTCATCACCGCGCGGCGCGCAGCCGATCAGGGCCGCGAGGTATTCGCCGTGCCGGGGCATCCGCTCGATCCGCGCGCCGAGGGGACGAACATGCTCCTCAAGCAGGGCGCAACGCTCGTCACGTCGGCCGAGGATGTCCTGGAAGCGCTCAGGCCTCAGATGGGATTGGGGGAACCAGGCGGCCTCGCTGCCATGTCGGCTGCCACCCGGTTCGATCAGGATGAAGATGCCGGCGCGCCCTCATCGCTGCCGCCCGAAGCCGCGCAGCTCGTCGTGCTCCAGGCCCTCGGCCCGGCCCCCGTATCGCTCGACGAACTTGCCCGTGCGACGGGGCTGCCCATCCGGGCGCTGAGGGGTGCGCTCATCGAGCTCGCGCTCGCGGGGCGCATCGAGCATCAGGGCGCGCAGCTCGTGGCCTTGAAGACGGCGCCGTGAAAGATAAATAAAGGCGAGCGCCCCGACCTCACCTGCGCTGCGCCTGGATGATGGCCTCGCGGTAGGCCACGACGAGAACGCCCGCGAGCGTGGCGCAGCCGAGATTGTCCGCGATCTCTTTGAGCTCCAGTGTGAGGTCCGCGAGGTATTCGAGCTGATCGGACCGCGAAAGCTGGTTCACCGAACCGATTTCGTCTTCGGAAGTTCTGCGTGGCGCAATTGCGGACATGATAGAATAGGCCCTCCGGTTTTCATCCGCTCTGAATATGGTTGTCCTGAGAATATTATACAATCACCGGTTGCATTGCAATCCCCGCCGCGGCCCGGAACGCTCGCTGCCGAGGGTTGTCCCCAGTCGTCGCGGATCGGGCCTACAGCCAAGTGCGCCGCCTTAACGCGCTGATAATACGAATGAACTTAGAGCTGCACGCGGGAGATGGCACCCCGATCGTTTGACAGTCCCCGCGCCATCACCCATGTTCTCGCGCAATCACCGGCCAGCATCCGGTCCCGGCGGCAGTGGGCGCCCCGGCGCCGAGCCCCCTAAATGGCATTGGGATCCAATGAACATCGTCATTGTCGAGTCGGCCGCCAAGGCCAAGGCAATCAACAAGTACCTGGGCTCTGCCTTCAAGGTCATCGCGAGCTATGGCCACATCCGTGACCTGCCGTCCAAGGATGGCTCGGTCGAACCGGATAAAGACTTCGAGATGCACTGGGACGTCGACGGCCGCGCCGCCAAGGTCGTGCGCGAGATCGCCGCTGCCGTCAAAGGAGCCGACAAGCTCATTCTGGCGACCGACCCCGATCGCGAAGGCGAGGCCATCTCCTGGCATATCTTGAAAGTGCTAGAGGAGAAGAAGGCGCTCAAGGGCATTCCGGTCGAGCGCGTGACGTTCAATGCGGTAACAAAGCAGTCCGTGCTGGACGCGATGAAGTCCCCGCGCGCCATCGACGCGCCGCTGGTCGAGGCTTATCTCGCGCGCCGCGCCCTCGACTATCTGGTCGGCTTCACCCTCTCGCCCGTGCTGTGGCGCAAACTGCCGGGCTCGCGCTCGGCGGGACGCGTGCAGTCGGTCGCGCTCCGTCTCGTCTGCGAGCGCGAGCAGGAGATCGAGGCCTTCAGGTCCGAAGAGTACTGGACCATCGAGGCCCTGCTTGCGACGGCCAGGAACGAGGAGGTGCGCGCGCGCCTCACCGCCATTGCGGGCACGGCGCTGAAGAAGCTCGACATCAAGGACGGCGCCTCCGCCAACGCGATCAAGGCCGCCATCGAGAACGGCGACTTCCTCATCAAGTCCGTCGACAAGAAGGCCACGCGGCGCAATCCGGCGCCCCCCTTCACGACCTCGACCCTGCAGCAGGAGGCCTCGCGCAAGCTCGGCTTCTCGGCAAAGCAGACCATGAACGTCGCCCAGCGGCTCTATGAAGGCGTCGACATCGGCGGCGAGACCGTCGGCCTCATCACCTACATGCGAACGGACGGCGTGCAGATCATTCCCGAGGCCATCGGGCCGATCCGCCGATCGATCGAGAATTCGCTCGGCAAGCGCTACGTCGCGCCCTTCATCCGCGAGTACAAGACCAAGGCGAAGAACGCGCAGGAAGCGCACGAGGCCGTGCGCCCGACAGACGTTTCGCGCCGCCCGGAGCATGTTGCAAAGCACATCGAGCGCGATCAGGCACGGCTCTATGAGCTGATCTGGAAGCGCGCCGTCGCCAGCCAGATGGCCTCCGCCGAACTGGAACAGACGACTGCCGAGATCGAGGTCAAAGGTCGCGACGGCAAGATCTATGGCCTGCGCGCAACGGGCACGGTCGTGCTCTTCGACGGTTTCCTCAAGTTGTATGAGGAGGGCCGCGACGAGGAGGACGAGGAAAGCCGCCGCCTGCCGGCACTCGCCGAGGGCGATCATCTCAAGGATCGCGGCATCGACGCCAAGCAGCACTTCACCGAGCCGCCGCCGCGCTACACGGAGGCGACGCTCGTCAAGAAGATGGAAGAGCTCGGCATCGGCCGGCCCTCGACATACGCCTCCACGCTCGCGGTGCTCGAGGACCGCGGCTATGTGAAGATCGACAGGAAGCGGCTCATCCCCGAGGACAAGGGCCGCCTTGTCACGGCCTTCCTCGAAGCCTTCTTCAAGCGCTACGTCGAGTACGACTTCACGGCCGGCCTCGAAGAAAAGCTCGATCTCATCTCGGATCACCAGCTCGACTGGAAGGAAGTCCTGCGCGACTTCTGGAAGGAGTTCACGGGCGCCGTCGACGAGACCAAGGAGCTGCGCGTCAGCGATGTGCTCGAAGCCCTGAACGAGCTGCTCGGGCCACACATCTTCCCCGACAAGGGCGACGGCACGGATCCACGCACCTGCCCGAGCTGCGGCGAGGGCCGTCTCTCGCTCAAGACCAGCAGGTTTGGGCCCTTCGTCGGCTGCTCGAACTATCCCGAGTGCCGCTTCACGCGCCAGCTCGCGGACGTGAACAACAACGGCGAGGAAGCCGCCAGTCCTGATGGCAAGCTGCTCGGCTATGACCCCGATACGGGCCTCGCGGTGACGCTGCGCACGGGCCGTTTCGGCGCGTACGTGCAGCTCGGCGAGCAGGGCAAGGACAAAGAGGACAAGCCCAAGCGCAGCTCGATCCCCAAGGGCGTGGATGCCGCGTCCGTCGATCTCGAAAAGGCGCTTCAACTCCTGAGCCTGCCGCGCGAAGTGGGTGTGCATCCGGAGACGGGCAAGCCGATCACGGCCGGGCTCGGCCGCTATGGGCCGTTCATCCTGCACGACGGCATGTATGCGAACCTCGAGTCCGTCGAGGAGGTCTTCAGCATCGGCATCAATCGTGCCGTGACGCTTCTCGCCGAGAAGGCGGCAGGCGGCGGCAAGAGCCGCTTCCAGCGTGGCAAGCCGACCGTCCTCAAGGATCTCGGCGCACATCCTGACGGTGGCGGGAACATCCAGGTGCTGTCCGGGCGTTATGGCCCGTACATCAACCACGCCAAGATCAATGCCAATGTCCCCAAGGGCAAGGAGCCGACGGCCGTGACGGTGGAGGAAGCCATCGCGCTTCTCGCCGAGCGCGCAGCCAAGGGTGGCGGCAAGATGGCCAAGGGGCGCAAGGCGACGAAGACAGCCAAGGAGCCGGCCGAGAAGAAGCCCGCCAAGAAGGCACCCGGCAAGCCCGACAAGGCACCGGAAAAGAAGGCGCCGCCTGCCAAGAAAGCTCCCGCGAAGAAGGCGGCAGCCGCATCCGCCGAGAAGCCGGCGTCGAAAGCAAAGCCGAAGCCGGCCGCGAAGAGCCCGACGCGTCGTCGTGATGCTGCCGAATAGGGCCAACCGGAAGAGCCCGCGTGCCGAAAAAGCAGAAGCGTCGTGAAAAACTCGCCCGGCCGAGCCGGCCGGGCAAGCCGCCTGCGGAACGCAAGAAGGCGCCGCTGCCGACGCGCGAGCAGCTCCTCGAATATCTGTCGAGTACGACGGAGAAGGTCGGCAAGCGCGAGATCGCCCGCGCCTTCAACATTCGCGGTGAGGATCGCATCGCGCTGAAGACGCTCCTTGCCGAGCTTTCGAGCGAAGGTGCGATCGTCGGCAGCCGCAAGGCCGTCAAGCCGCGCGGCAAGCTGCCGCCGGTCGGCGTGCTCGAGATCGTCGCGCGCGACGACGAGGGCGAGCTGGTCGCCGTTCCGACGAACTGGGAAGCATCCGAAGGCGAGCGCCCGAAGATCCTCGTGCAGCAGGGACGCCGCGCGATCGGCCCCGACGGCAATGGCGCGCTCGCGATCGGCGACCGCATTCTCGCGCGCATCGGACGCATCCGCGATACCGATCCCTTCGGCTACGCGCACGAGGCCGAGCCGATCAAGCGCCTGCCGCGCGAGCGAAAGCGCCTGCTCGGCATCTTCCGCGCGGCCAAGCGCGGCGGCGGGGGCATGATTGATCCGGTCGACCGCAAGGACCTCAAGGAGTGGCCGGTCCGTCCGGGCAACGAGGGCGAAGCGGAGGACGGCGAACTCGTGCGCTTCGATATCGTGCGCCGCCATCGCGAGGGCGTGCCCGAAGCGCGCGTCGCCGAACGCCTCGGCAATCCGCAGGACCAGCGCCAGATCAGCCTCATTGCCATCCACACGCACGGCCTGCCCGACGGCTTTCCCGATAGCGTGCTTGCCGAGCTGGACGACCTGCCGCCCATCGAGACGCAGGGCCGCCTCGATCTGACCAAGCTGCCGCTTCTGACCATCGATCCCGTCGATGCGCGCGATCACGACGATGCCGTACTCGCCGAGCCCGACGTCGATCCGCAGAACGAGGGCGGGCATATCGTGACGGTCGCCATTGCCGACGTCGCGCACTATGTCCGCACGGGCACGCGCCTCGACCGCGAAGCGAAGACGCGCGGCAACTCCGCCTATTTTCCCGATCGCGTCGTGCCGATGCTGCCGGAGCGCATCTCGAACGATCTCTGCTCGCTGCGCGAGGGCGAGGTGCGCCCGTGCCTCGCCGTGCGCATGATCTTCGACCGGGATGGCGAGAAGCGTCGGCACACGTTCCATCTCGCACTCATGCGCTCGGCCGCCAAGCTCTCCTATCAGGAGGCGCAGGCAGCAATCGACGGGAAACCGAGCGAGCGCGCCGCGCCCATGCTGGACAAGGCACTGAAGCCTCTATGGGCCGCCTACGCCGCGCTCTCGGCGGCACGTGATCGCCGCGCGCCGCTCGATCTCGATCTGCCCGAGCGCAAGATCGAGCTCGGCGAGGACGGCATGGTTCGCCGTGTGCATGTGCCCGAGCGCCTCGATGCGCATCGGCTGATCGAGGAGTTCATGATCCAGGCGAATGTCGCCGCTGCCGAGACACTCGAGGAGGCGCGCGCGCCCGTCGTCTATCGCGTGCACGACAAACCGAGTCCCGAGAAGCTGAAATCACTGCGCGAGCTGCTCGAAGGGCTCGATCTCAGCTTCCCGCCGGGCGATCACGTGCGGCCGAAGCACTTCAATACCGTGCTGGCCCGCGCCAAGGACCAGCCCTATGCGGAGTTCGTCAACGAGGTGATCCTGCGCTCGCAGGCGCAGGCCGTGTACGACACCGCGAACCTCGGACATTTCGGGCTGAACCTGCTGCGCTATGCGCACTTCACGTCGCCCATTCGCCGTTATGCCGATCTGCTCGTGCACCGATCCCTGATCGCGGCGCTGAAGCTCGGTGCCGGCGGCATGACAGCGGAAGAAAAGCCAGGCCTCAAAGCTATTGCCAAAGAGATCTCGGATGCCGAGCGCCGCGCCATGGTCGCCGAGCGCGAGACCATCGATCGGCTCATCAGCGCCTTCCTCGCCGACCGCGTGAATGCCGAGTTCTCGGGCCGTATTTCCGGCGTGACGCGCTCGGGGCTCTTCGTGCGCCTCCGCGATACGGGTGCCGATGGTTTCATCCCGGCGTCCACGCTCGGCGGCGGCGAGTTCTGGCGCCATGTCGAGGAAGCGCACGCGCTCATCGGCGACCGCAGCG
>JAEWIJ010000146.1 GCA_023387235.1 Pseudomonadota bacterium | reverse complement strand
CCCCCCCCCCCCCCCCCCCCCCCCCCCCCCGACCCTCTCCCCATTGAAGGCAATGGGGAGAGGGGGAAGTAGACTACGCGGCCTTTGCGCTCTTGAGCGCGAGAATCGCTTCGTCCCAGGCGTCGAGCGTCTTGGCTACGTCGGCTTCGGTATGCGCGAGCGATAGATAGTATTTGCTCTCGCCCTTGAGAATGCCGGACGCCATCAGCGAGCGGTTCACCGCGCCCTGCATTTTCGCATCGCTGCGCAGCGTGCCGCGATAGTCGTGGATATCGCCTTCCGCGAAGAGCACGTCGAACAGCGGCGGTTCGCCGATGACCTGCGCCGGGACTTTCGCCGCGCGTAGCCGTTCCGAGATGCCCTCCATGAGCGCGCGACCGGTTGCGAAGATCTTGTCGTAGGCGCCCGGCTCCTTGAGAATTCGCATGGTCGCGAGGCCTGCTGCCGATGCGACCGGATTGCCCGAAAGCGTGCCGATCTGCACGGTGAAGCCCTCCTCGCCGACGGCCGCCTTGTCGAAGTGGCGCATGATGTCGGCCTTGCCGGCGATCGCGGCGAGCGGGAAGCCGCCGCCGATGACCTTGCCGAAGGTCGCGAGATCGGGCGTCACACCGTAGTAGGCCTGCGCGCCGCCATAGGCGAAGCGGAAGCCTGTCACGACCTCGTCGAAGATCAGCACGATGCCGTTCTGCTCGGTGATCTTCCTGAGACCTTCGAGGAAACCCGGCTTCGGCGGGATGAGACGCTGAAAGGGTTCGACGATGATCGCCGCGATCTCCTTCCCGTGCTGCGAGACGAGGCTCTCGACGGCAGCGAGATCGTTGAATGGTGCAACCAGCACCTCTTCGCGCAGCGACTTCGGAATGCCCGCCGAATCCGGTACGGGCGCGGGAAAATTCGCGAGCCGCTTTGGCGCGAGGCTCATGAGGCCGTAGTCGCTCATGCCGTGATAGCCGCCCTCGAACTTGAGGATCTTGTCGCGGCCCTTGTAGGCGCGCGCGACGCGCATCGCATAGAGATCGGCTTCCGAGCCCGAGGAGACGAACCGCACCTGCTCGGCGCAGGGAACGGCCGCCACGATCTCTTCCGCAAGCTCGATGCCGTGCGCATTGTTCACGAAGAAGGTCGTGCCGAGCGGCACCTGCTCGAGCACCGCCGCCTCGACCTTCGGATGGCAATGGCCGACCAGCATGGGGCCGGAGCCGAGCAGATAGTCGATGTATTCGTTGCCGGACACGTCCCAGACATGCCCGCCCTTGCCGCGCGCGATCACGATGTCGAGGGCGGTATTGCCGAATGTGCCGGCCGGAAGAACCTTCCGTGCGCGCTCGGCAAGCTCGATCTCGGCGGCACTGCGTTGCATCTGGGGCATTTCGGGGCTCCGCATGTTCATGTCTGGACAGGTGACAGCGTGATTGCGGCGAGCTTAGACTGGCCGCACATGCAAATGAAGCTGCGGAATGTGCATGGTGGTTCGCCGCCACGCGTACGAGTGCCCATCCACACCGCGAATCCGCGGCGCCAGCCCCGAGGAAACACCATGCCGATCGTCCCCGCCGACCGCCTGACTGCCATCGCCAGCACTTTGCTGCAGTGCGCCGGGGCCTCAAAGGAGGAGGGCGATACCGTGGCGAAGGGTTGCGTCGCCGCCAATCTCGCGGGCCACGACAGCCACGGCGTGATCGCGATCCCGACCTACATCGACCGCATGGGCAAGGGCCATATCGTTCCGGGCGCGCCCTTCGAGATCAAGCAGGAGACCGCGACGACGACCGTCGTCGACGGCAACTGGGGCTTCGGCTTCGTCGTCGCCGAGAAGGCGGCAAAGATCACCATGGAGAAGGCGCGGAAGTCGAACGTCGCGGCGGCGACGATCCTGCGCCAGAGCCACGTCGGCCGTCTCGGCGCCTATCCGCTCATGGCGGCGCGCGAGGGCTTCATCGCGATCATGACGGCGGACAGTGGGCGCAGTCCGAAGGCCGTGGCGCCGTTCGGCGGCAAGGAGGCGCGTCTCGGCACGAACCCGATCTCGATTGCCATTCCCTCCGATCTCGACGGCCCGTTCGTGCTCGACATGGCGACGTCGGGCGTCGCCGTCGGCAAGATCAAGCTCGCGCAGGCCAAGGGCACGAAGATCCCCGAGGGCTGGATCGTCAACAAGGAAGGCAAGCCGACGACCGATCCCTTCGACTACGACAAGGGTGGCGTGCTGCTGCCGCTCGGCGGTGCGGAGGGTTTCAAGGGCTCGGGGCTTTCTGCCGTGGTGGAAATTCTCTCGGCGGTGCTGCCGGGGCTCGGCTTCGGCGTCGATCCGACGGGCCGGCACAATGACGGCTGTTTCCTCGCCATGTTCAAGGTCGAGGCCTTCCGTCCGCTCGCCGAGTTCAAGGCCGAGGTCGCCGACTTCGCGCGCTACCTCAAGGCGACGCCGCCGGCCGAAGGTTATTCGGAGGTCATGTATCCCGGCGAGGTCGAGTACCGCCGCGAGCAGGAGCGTCTCAAGAATGGCATCGAGGTCGATGGAAAGACCTGGAAGGCCTTCGCCGACCTCGCCGCCAAGCACGGCAAGGACGGGCTGGTCGCCTGACGGCCGCGCGACGCCGAGTGCAGGTCGTTCATTCGGATTTGGCGCATATTTTCAAGCGGCGCAGCAACACTGTACTCTCGAATTCACGATGCGGTTTCGCCTGTTCAAGGCGGAACCATCACCCTCCTCGATCGTTTTGATCCCATCACAAACTTTCGAGGAGCAAGTCTATGAAAGCCTCTGTTCTTGCGGCTTGCGCCGCGCTTCTGATGTCGTCGACGGCGATCGCGCAGACGACTACAACGCCGGCGCCCTCTTCGCCGCCTGCTGCGACGCAGCCGCCGACCGCCACGCCGCCTGCACGGACCGAAATGAAGTCGCAGGCGCCGACGGAAGAGGTGAAGGGTGCCTGGAACGTTCGCGATTTCATGCGCAGCCGCGTTTACAATATGAACGGCGAGCGCATCGGCGACGTTAACGACATTCTCGTCGACGACGCCGGTAGCATCACGGCGGTGATCGTGGGCGTCGGCGGCTTCCTCGGCATCGGCGAGAAGGAAGTCTCGATGTCGACGGATCAGGTGAAGCGCATGATCCACAGCGACGGTCAGGCGTACTTCACGGTCAACGCCACGAAGGACCAGCTGATGGCCGCGCCGGATTACGTGAGGCCGGCAAAGGCTGCGCGTCAGACCACGCCGCCAGCTCCCGGCGGCCAGACCCGCTAATTGAGCAAAGGGGGCGCCATCGAGCGCCCCCTTCTGCTTCTGGATACGGCTGCGGCCGGTGATCCCAATCACACAAATGTTCAAGGAGTACGTTATGGCTACTGCAACCCAACATCCCAATCATCAGCTCATCTCGAGCGAGGACGTCGAAGGCACGAACGTCTATGGCGCGGGCGATGCCAAGGTCGGTGAGATCGATCATCTCATGATCGACAAGCTCTCCGGCAAGGTGACGTACGCCGTCATGAGTTTCGGTGGATTCCTCGGCCTCGGACACAGCCACTATCCCGTGCCGTGGGCGGCTCTGAAGTACGATCCCGCTGTCGGCGGCTATCGGACAGGCATAACGGAGCAGCAGCTCCGCGATGCGCCCGAGTTCAGCGACGATGCGTGGGGTGATCGCAATTGGGAGACCCGCACGCATCAGCACTACGGTGTGCCGATGTACTACTAGTCATCCAACGCACGTGAGCGCGCGATGCGCCCGCCGATCGCTCGGCGGGCGCATTTGCGTTGTCGGGCTTCCCGGCGTGACCTAATCTGACGCAAAAGGGTCATGTCGCAGGGAGCAGAGCCAAATGGCAATCATCGACGCGCAGGTGCATCTCTGGTCCACGGGCACGCCGACGCACCTGCATCTCGAGCGGCCCTATCTCGCCGACGAGGCCATTCGCGGCATGGACGAGGCCGGTGTCGATGGTGCGATCCTGCATCCGCCGATGTGGGATCCGAATTGCAACGAGCTCGCGATCGAGGCGGTGAAGGCCTATCCGGGCCGCTTCGCGATCCTCGGCAATTTTCATCTCGAAAGGCCCGAGAGCCGCGCGCTCGTGCCGACATGGAAACAGCGTCCTGGCATGCTGGGTCTGCGCTTCTATTTCAACTCGCCGGAGAGGCGGAACTGGCCGGTCGATGGCACCATCGACTGGCTCTGGCCCGCGGCCGAGAAGGCGGGATTGCCGGTCGCGCTGCTCGCGGATCACTGGCTGTCGCGTCTCGGCGAAGTGGCGGCGCAACATCCGGGATTGAAGCTCATCGTCGACCACATGGGTGCCGAGCGCATTTTCAAGGGCGGCGATGCTGCTTTTGCCGGGATGAAGGATCTGACGGCGCTGGCGAAGCTGCCGAACGTCGCCGTGAAGCTGACCGGTGGCCCATTCTATGCGGATGATGCCTATCCCTTCCGCAGTCTGCACAAGCATTATCGCGCGCTCTATGACGCCTTCGGGCCGCGCCGGCTCTTCTGGGGCACGGACATCACCAAGATGCCGTGCTCCTGGCGGCAGTGCGTCACGCACTTCCAGGAGATCGATTGGCTTCCCGAGGCGGACAAGAAGCTGATGATGGGTGATGCCGTCTGCGACTGGATCGGCTGGAAGCGCTAGGCGGCCGGCACTGCGCGCGCAAGCGTCACGGCAACGGTCGCCACGATGTCGGCGACGCTCGCGCCGCGTGAGAGATCCGATACCGGGCGGGCGAAGCCCTGGAGGAATGGCCCGATGGCCTGCGCGCCCGCGAGTTCCTGCGTGAGCTTGTAGCCGATGTTGCCGGCATCGAGGTCCGGGAAGACGAGCACGTTCGCGCGGCCGGCGACGTCGCTCTCATCCTTCACCTTCTTGGTCGCAACAGCGAGCGAAAGCGCCGCATCGGCCTGCAACTCGCCGTCGATCATGAGCTGCGGTGCGCGCGCCCTGGCCAGGGCGAGTGCGTCGCGCACTTTTTCGACGCGCGGATGAGCAGCACTGCCGTGCGTCGAGAACGACAGCATCGCAACGCGCGCCGGAATACCGAGCAAGGACTCGGCACTCGCGGCGGAGGCGATCGCGATATCGGCAAGCTCTTCCGCGTTCGGATCGGCATTGACAGCGCAATCGGCGAAGATCAGCGCCCGAGGTGCGGCGCCATCACGTCCCGGCACGATCATGAGGAAGTAGCTGGACGGCGTCGCGATGCCCGGCGCCGGACCGATGGTCATCAGTCCGGCCTCGATTACGCGGCGCGTCGGATTCGCAACGCCCGCGACCAGCGCCTCCGCGCGCCCGACCGCCACCAGGCCGCCGCCGAAATAGAGCGGCTTCCGCACGAGGCGGCCCGCCGTGCGCTCGTTCATGCGCTCACGCGTCGCCGCGACATGAGCCGCGAGCTCGGGACCGGCGGGGTCGCTCTCGGGGCTGAGGACGAGGACGTCGCCCGAGCCCTCGCCGAAAGACGCGAGCCTTTCCCGCACTGCATGGCTGTCATCGGCGAGTACGATCGGGCGGGCAATATCGTCGCGCGTGATCTCGGCTGCCGCACGCAGAATACGCTCATCCTCGCCCTCCGGCAGGACAACGCGCAGCCCACGCCCTTTTACGGCGGCCCTGCACGACGCAATGATGTCCATCCGCCTCTCCCCAGATCGCCGCGGGATTGATAATGCGGCCTCGAATGCTCTTGTAGGGGATGGCAGGAATGGTGCAAGTACCGTTCCGGGATATGATACGAAACGGCTCGGGAGGCAGACCATGACCGAACCTAGCAACGAGCCCCGCATCTACCGGGGCCTCAAGGATGTATATTTCGAGCGCTCGGGCACGACATTCATCGACGGCAAGGCCGGCGAGTTGCGCTATCGCGGCTATTCGATCCACGATCTCGCGGCGCACTCCTGCTTCGAGGAGACGGCCTACCTGCTCATTCACGGCGAGCTGCCGACGGCTGCCGCGCTCGAGGCTTTCGACGCCGAGCTGAAGGCTGCGCGGGTGCTGCCGGTCGAGATCCTCGATGTGATCCGCCTCGTGCAGGGTGCACATCCCATGGATGTGCTGCGCACGACGGTCTCGGCGCTGGCCGCCTTCGATCCCGAGACGGCGGATACCTCGCGTGCCGCCACGATCCGCAAGGGCGTGCGCCTCTCCTCGCAGGTGCCGATGATCGTCGCGGCGCACGAGCGCATCCGCAATGGCCTCGCGCCGCTGGCGCCGGACCCGGCACTTGGCCACGCCGCGAACTTCCTTTGGCTGCTGAAGGGCGAGAAGCCCTCCGAGGATGCAGCAAAGCTGCTCGATACCGATCTCGTGCTCCACGCCGAGCATGGGTCGAATGCGTCATCTTTCACGGCGCGCGTCGTGATCGGCACGGATGCCAACATTCATGCGGCGATCACGTCGGCGATTGCGGCACTCTCCGGACCCGCCCACGGCGGTGCCGCGGAGGACGTCATGCGCATGGCCGAGGAGATCGGCGATCCGGCCAATACGGCGGCGTATGTGAAGGCAAAGCGCGCGGCGAAGGAGCCCATTACGGGCTTTGGCCATCGCGTTTATCGCGCGGAGGATCCGCGGGCGCGGCACATGCGCGAGGGCGTGAAGCGGCTCTCGAAGGAAATGGGCGAGCCGAAGTGGTACGAGATCCTCGAGTCGGTCGTCGCCGAGATGAAGCCTTACGCGCGGCACGGCGTGAACGTGAACGTCGACTTCTATTCGGGCGTTATCTACTACCTCCACAAGATCCCGAAAGATCTGTTCGTGCCGATTTTCGCCGTGGGTCGCGTGCCGGGTTGGACCGTCCAGGTTCTCGAGCAGCTCGACAACAACATTCTCATCCGGCCGCTCACGCTCTACACCGGTCCCGAGGCGCGGGACTATGTGCCGATCGGCGCGCGCGGCTGATGCGTGCGGCCAAAGAAAAAGGCCAGCTCTCGGGCTGGCCTTTCTTGTTGAGCGTCTGTTCGGATCTTACCAGTAGCGGCACTCGTAGTAGCGGTTCCGCCAGTAACGGCTGCCCGTACGCTGCCATTTGCGATAGTAATAGCCGCAGCCGTTGTAGTAGCCGCCGTAGTATCCGGCGCCATACAGAAACGGCAGTCCGGCGCCGATGACGACGCCACGGCGCCAGCCGCGGTGGCGATGCCGATGGCCGTAGTGGGCCCAGCGGCGGCCGTAGCTGCGTCCGCCATAGAAGCGGCGACCGCTCCTGAAGCTGCGGCTGTACGAACGGCCCCCGCGGAAGCTCCGGCCACCCCGGAAGCTGTGACCGCGGAAGCTCCTGCCACCGCGGAACCCGCCACCACCGCGACGCCTGACCTGCTCGACCGCATTCTCCGGCGTGGCGATCTTAGGTGCGATCGACGGCGCGGCACGCGTCGTGGAGGCCTGTCCAGGCATAAGCAGCAACCCGGCAGCCGCGATCGCGGACAGTGCGAGAGTTCTGAGCATTACGAACACTCTCCTTCGACTTTTCTGAGATTATCCCGGCGTAACGATTAAACTCGTCGCTGCTGCCATTGGTTTCAAGTGAAAACGGCAATATTCCGCCATGAACACTTATTCACTTTTCGAGATTATCAGTGCATTTGCAGAAACTCTGCTGCAACACAGGCTGAAGTTGTTGCGCTACGGTGTCAGTGACGATCCAAAATACACGCTGGCGAGCTGCGGATCTCGGCGCATATCGCTGGTCGAGGTGTCGGCGACCAGCCGGCCTTCAGCGAGCAGGACGGCGCGCGGACACAGCGCCTCGACAGCATCGATCCGGTGCTCGATGAGCAGGATCGTCGTCGAGGCATCAAAGGCCCGGCCTATGAGCTCGATCACGTTGTCGGCCTCGGCGAGCGACAGGCCGGCGGTCGGCTCGTCGGCGAGCAGCAGGCGCGGCCGCTGTGCGATCGCGCGTGCAATCTCCAGGCGGCGGCGCTCGTAGAAGCTGAGATCGCCTGCGAGGTCGTCGCGGCGAGCACAGAGGCCCACCCTATCGAGCGCGCCGAGCGCAGCTTTCCGCGCCATCTCGGCGCTGGCTGCGGCGGGACCGGTTACTGGCAGCGTATTGTCGAGAACACTCAGGCGATCGAAGGCGCGCACGGTCTGGAATGTGCGGGCGACGCTGGCGGCGGCGACCTGATGCGGTGCGAGGCGCGAGATTGTCGTTCCATCGAGGCGGATCGTGCCGGAGTCGACGGCGACCAGTCCGGAAATGGCATTGAAGAGCGTGGTCTTGCCGGAGCCGTTTGGCCCGATCACGCCGACGCGTGCGCCCCGCGGCACCGTCAGCGTGAGGCCGCACAGCGCCTCGATGCCGCCGAAGCGGACGGTGAGGCCTTCAATCTCCAGCATGGCGGCCTCCCCGCAGCGCGCGCCGGATGCGGCTCACAGCAACCTCGTCGAGCAGTCCGCGCGGGCGGACGATCAGCAGCACCGCCACCAGCCCGCCGAAGACGATCATGCGATAGCCGCGAAAAATGCGCGTCGATTCCAGCAAGCCGATATCGATGAGCACGCCGACGAGAGGGCCGAGCGCGGTGCCGAGCCCGCCGATCAACCCATACGCGAGGGCGTGCACACCGAGCATGATGTCGAAGCTCTTCGGCTCGACGTAGGTCATGAGATGCGCATAGAGCCCGCCGCCGAGACCTGCGATGGCGCCTGCCGTAAGCGCCGCGATCATGCGCACGCGCATGACGTCGATGCCGTGCACTTCGGCGAGCAGCGGATCCTCGCCGACCTGCCGCAAGGACCGACCGGCGCGCGTGCGCTCGGCAATAAAGAAGGCCGCGAGCACCGCGATGAGCACGGCATAGACGATGAGGCAGGTTTGCAGAGGCGATATTTCGTTGGCGAAGAAGTAGCGGATGTCGCGAAAGCCCTCGACGCCGTCCGGTCCCGTCTCGATGCCGTCGATCTCGCGGCGGTAGACGAAGAGCTCGGCGGCGATGCGCATGATCTCGGCAAAGGCGAGCGTCGCCATGGCGAAGTAGATGCCGCTCAAGCGCAGCGTCGCGAGCCCGACGATGCCGGCGGCGATGGCGGCCACGGCCGCGCCGAGCAAGAGTGCCGCGACAAGCGGCCACTGCCACATGACGGAGGCTATGCCGGCCGTGTAGGCGCCGATGCCGAAGTAGGCCTGCTGGCCGAAGGAGATCTGGCCCGAAAGCAGTAGAATGTAAGCCGAGAGCGCGACGAAGGAGATCATCCCGATGTTGCTGAGGACCGTGATCAGATAGCCGTCCATGCGCGCCTCTGCCTCGCGTGCCCTGGCGCTCAGACGCGCCGGCCGACGGCCATCGTGCGGTCGAGCGCCTTCGAACCCATGAGCCCGCCCGGCCAGAAGGCCAGCAGCACGAACAGCAGGCCCCAGGCGACCATGTCGCGCACCTGCGGCCCGAGGAACCACTGGGCGTGCGCCTCGAGCACACCGAGCAGAAGCCCGCCCGCGATCGCGCCCTTCACCGATCCGAGACCGCCGAGCATCATCGCGACGAGCCCCTTCGTCGTCGCCCACATGCCGATCATGGCCGTGACCTGGGCATCCGTCGCCGCGATGAGAAAGCCCGCAATGCCGCCGATAGCAGAGGCCATGACGAACGTCAGCATCATCACGCGCTCGACGTGGATGCCGACGATCGCCGCCGCACGGGGCTGGTCGATGACGGCGCGGATGGCGAGGCCGATCCGCGTGCGCGCGAGGAGGTATGTGACAGCGGCGGCCATCAGCAGCGTCGCAGCCAGCATGATGAGGTGATCGCCGCGCAGCATGAGCGGCCCGATATCGATCGGCGACGATGTGACGAGCGCCGGAAAGGGGTTCATATGCCGCGGCAGGAGGTGCGTCGCTGCTTCCTCGAGCTGCATCCACAGCGCAAAGCTCGCGACCATGGACGCCGTGCGCGCCTCGCCGAACGGACGGAAGCACAGACGTTCCACATAGAGGCCGACGATGGCCGAGCCTGCGATCACGATTGCGAGCACGACGAGGATCGGCGCACCGAATGAGATGAACGCCGCCGTGCCGAGATAGACGCCGGCCATGATCGTCGGGCCGTAGGCGAGATTGAGCCGCCGCATGACGCCGAAGATCAGCGTGAAGCCGATGGCGAGCAGGGCGTAGGAGGAGCCGATCATCAGCCCGTCGAGCGTATTCTGGGCGAAATCGACGGCCGCCATGTCACCCCGTCTTGTGCTCGGAAGCGCTACGACTTGTGCCGAGATAGGCGCGCTGGATGACCTCGTCCTCGGCGAGCTTGCCGGGCTCGCCGGAGAAGGTCACGCGGCCCTGCTCCATGAGATAGAAGTGGTGCGCCACCTTGAGCGCCATGTGCACGTTCTGCTCGACGAGAAAGATGGTCACGCCATCCTTGTTGAGCTCGCCGACAATGCGGAAGATCTCTTCGACGATGAGCGGCGCCAGGCCGAGCGACGGCTCGTCCATGAGCAGGATGCGCGGACGGCTCATCAGCGCGCGGGCTACCGCAAGCATCTGCTGCTCGCCGCCGGAGAGCGTGCCGGCGAGCTGGGTGCGCCGCTCCTTGAGGCGGGGAAAGCGGGCGTACATGCGCTCGATGTCGGCGGCGACTTCCGCACTGTCGCGGCGCTGGTAGGCGCCGGCCTCGAGGTTTTCGACGACGGACATCTGTGGGAAGACGAGGCGGTTCTCCGGAACGAGCGCGAGGCCACGCGCGACGATCGCCGCCGGCGACTGGCCGGTGATGTCGATGCCTGCGAGTTTGATCGTGCCGCGGCGTGGCTTCAGGACGCCGGCAATCGAGTACATGAGTGTCGTCTTGCCGGCGCCATTGGGGCCGAGCAGGCACGTGATGCGCCCTTCAGCGGCCGCGAGGCTGACGCCTTTGAGCGCCTCGATCTTGCCGTAGGCCGTGACGATGTCCTGGACGTCGAGCATCGATGAAACGCCTCTCCTCAGTGCTCGGTCGTGCCGAGATAGGCCTCGCGCACGGCGGGATGCGCCTGGACCTCGGCTGGTGTCCCTTCGGCGATCTTCTGGCCGAAGTTGAGCACCGCGATGCGATCGGCGATGGCCATGATCAATTCCATGTGGTGCTCGATGAGCAGCACGGTGATGCCGCTGTCGCGGATCTGGCGGATGCGATCATCGAGCGCGGCGATCTCCTCGGCGTTCATGCCGGCGGCCGGCTCGTCGAGCAGCAGCAGCTTCGGCTCGGCCGCCATGGCGCGCGCCAGCTCGAGGCGGCGCTGCTCGCCGAAGGCGAGGTTGGCAGCGAGTTCGTCGGCCTTGTCGGCGAGGCCGGAGAACTCGAGCGCGCGTGTGATCCGCGCCCGCGCGCCGCGCTCGCCGCCGAGCCAGCGCGACATGAAACCCGTGCGCTCGCGCTGCGTCTTCGAATTCTCGGCAACCCAGAGATTCTGCCAGACCGTGAGCTGGCCGAACAGGCGGATGTTCTGGAATGTCCGCGCGATGCCGTTCGAGAGGCGCGCGTGCGTCGGCAGGGTCGTCACGTCGGTGCCGGCTAGCCTTATGTTGCCGTGCGTCGCCTCCAGCAGGCCTACGATGAGGTTGACGGTCGTGCTCTTGCCCGAGCCGTTCGGTCCGATGAGACCGAAGATCTGCCCGGGCTCGATCCTGAGGCTGAGGCTGTCCACGGCGCGCACGCCGCCGAAATGCTTGGAGATGTTCACAAGCTCGAGCACGGCTCACCGCTCCTTCCGGCCGAAGAGACGGCGCAGCGTGGCCGTGGTCCGCGCATCGAGCAGTCCGCTCGGTCGTATGTTCATCACGAGCACGATGAGAGCGCCGAAGAGGAGATTGCGCCAGTCACCGAGAAAGCGCAGGCCCTCGACCAGAAAGCCCTGGATGAAGACGACCGCCGCGAGCGTGCCGAACACGCTCGATAATCCGCCGAGGATCGGATAGGCGATGGCGAACGTGGCGAGAAGGATGGTGAAGTTGGACTGCTCGATGTGCGTCGTGTAGTGGGCGTAAAGACCTCCCGCGAGTCCGGCGATTGCGCCACCTGCGGTCATGGCCGAGACTTTGACTGCGGTGAGATTGATGCCACAGCTCTGCGCCGCAACCTCGTCCTCGCCGACGGCGCGGAGCACGGCACCGGCGCGCGAGCGATCCATCCACCACAGTGCAGCCATTACGACAGCCACGACGGCCCATATGAAGATGGCGACGTGCAGAGTTGTCCAGCCGTTCTCCGGGAAGTAACGGATCTGTCGGAAGCCTTCGCCGCCGAGCGGGCCGACCTGGATGTTGCCGCGTGAGATCTGGTAGTCGAAGTTGAAGAAAAAGAGCCGCACAATCTCGGTGAAAGCGATCGTCGCAACCACGAGCATGAGGCCGTGCACGCGCAGCGCCGGAAAGCCGACGAGGCAAGCCATTACGCCCGCCGTCAGCGCGCCGGCGATCAGGGCGGCGACTAGATGCCAGCCGGCGAGCACGGTCATCATCGCCGCGACATAGGCGCCGATCGCCATGAAGCCCGCTTGTGCAAGAGTGACCTGCCCCGTCTGGAGGACGACATATGCTGAAAGCCCGAGCAGCGTGTGCACGCCCATGATCTGGAGGAGGCCGAGATAGAAATCCATTGCTTGCTCAGCCTCAATCGCGCTTGACGGTGCTCGAGAAGATGCCGCCTGGGCGGAAGACGAGGAAGACGAACAGCAGCAGCATGACGTAGATGTCGCGCTCGGTAACGCCGCGGAAATACTGGAAGACGTTCTCCGCCATGCCGACGAGAAGGCCGGCGATGATGGCCCCTGGAATGCTGCCGAGCCCGCCGATGACCGTCACGATGAGGCCCTTGATGGTCAGCGGCACGACGAGGAGCGGCGACAGCAGGCCGACTGCGGAGCCGATGAGAGCGCCGGCGAAGCCCCCGAGCATCCCGGTGATGATGAACGTCAGAGCATTGATGTGGTCGAGTCGGATGCCGACGAGCTGCGCGGCGATCGGCTGCTGCGAGACGGCGCGTGTCGCCATGCCGAGTCTCGTCCGATAGAGCAGGTAAAGCAGCACGACCATCGCCAGAAGCGCGCAGACGAAGACAAACACCAGATCGCCGCGGATCATGAGCTCGCCGAAATCGAGAATGCCGCGCACGACGACGGGATAGTTCTGCGGCATGCCGTCGGTGGCGTGGACAATGATCTCGTCGACGAGCAGAAACATGCCGACGGTCGACATAAGGGTCGCAAGCTGATTCGAGAGCGGGATGAAGCGAAAGCAGATCCAATAGATGAGGAGGCCGAAGATGCCACCCGCCAGCGCGGCCACCAGCAGAGACGACCACGCCGGGCCGGCGATGAGGTTGATGATGTGCAGCGCCGCGTAAGCGCCGCCGACGGAGGCGGCCGCATACGCCATATTGATTTTATGCATGACGCCAAAGACAAGCGTGAAGCCTATGCCGATCAGCGCGTAGGTGGCGCCGAACAGCAGTCCATCGACAATCGATTGGACAAGATCAACGATGAGCATGGCGCACGCGGGATGTGGGAAAGGGAAGCCGGCGCCCAGGGTTCAGAGGCGCCGGCTCGGCGATTGCGTGATGAACGTACTCAGTTCATCGGGTTGTGCAGGACTTCCCATTTGCCGGCTTTGGCGTGCACAAACAAGAAGGGCTTTACAGCCTCTCGGTCAGGCGTCCGCTTGGAGACACCCATCAATCCGTTGGTCTCGGTGAGTTTTGCAAGGCCATTGCGGATCTTCATCCGATCGGCCTGCAGGGTGTCAGACTTGGCAATCACGCCCTCGCTTTCGATGACGTTCTTCAGGATGGCGATGATCTCGTAGGCGGCGCCGGAGTGGAGATCGAGACTTCCGTTGAATTTGGCGGCGCGCTCGGCGGCGGCCTTGGCTTCCGGCGTCACTGGCGCGAAGCTCGTCGGGATAATGATGGCCTCTGCTTCACCGGCGCAGCCTTGCAGCGTCTCGAGGCTCGACGAGGATGTGAGACCGATCAGCAGTTTCGGCTTCACACCTTGGCGCGCCATTTCCTTCAGCATGCCGCAGGTCGTGAAGGGGTGCGCAGAGATCGCCACGATGTCCGCAGCCGCACGACGAGCCTCACGTGCCTGGTTGGTGAAGTTCGTGTCGGCCAGCAGCCACTTCGCTTCGCCCTTGACCTCGAAGCCTTCCTTCGCGGCCACCTCCTTCATCACGGCGTACCAGGTTGCGCGTGAGTGAGCGAAGTCCTCCTCGACGCCGCCGAAGACCGTCTTCAGGTCGGGCTTGGTCTTTTTGATCCACTGGAACAGCTCCCGATACATCGCGCCTTCGTCGGGGACGTTGCGGAACGACCATTCTGAGATTTTTGCCAAGCCGACTTTGATGGCGACGTCCGAGAAGATGGGGAACTGCAGGCCGCTGTCGCCTGCATCGGAGACTTTCTTTTGCAGTATGCCGAAGAGGGGCTCTGCGACGTTCGAGCAAGTCGGGCCAATGCCGACCAAGGTTTCTGACGAAGCCATGCGCCGCGCAACCGAGATGCCTTCCTCGGCGTTGCAGCGATCGTCGAAGTAGTCGATGACGATTTTGCCCTTCGTGCCGTCGCCGAGTTTGACGCCGCCAGCTTTGTTGACTTCGTCGGCGGCCGCTTCGAGAGCGGCTTTCGAGTTGATACCGAACGAGCGTACGACGCCGGACATTGCGCCGAAGCCGGTCAGCTTCACTTCGCGCTCCTGCGCCGCGGAGGGGAATGAACCTGCGATTGCCAAAGTCGCAACGACGGCCGAAGCCGTAAACAGGCGAAGTATGATCATGGTGCAACCTCCCTAAGTTTCCTCGGTGGGCGCTGTTTCTTTTGTGCAGTGCAGCGTTCTCGATCGGCTGCTTGCGTGCATTCGCCCGTTGAGCACATTGAGGATGCTGGCCGAGCGGAAGTCAAGACAGCCCGATTCTCCTCCGACGAATATTCCTCGCCGAAGAACGAGCGCTCCGCTTCGGCGCCGCTCGGCCCGATGCGCCGGCGAATTGAAGTTTCAGGCGCTGGCTGCTACTGCACCGAAGTCCGATTGCCGAGCGCATCCCATCCGGAGTGACCCCCTTCATGACGAACCGCCGCAAGAGCCCCGAGGAACTGCGCTCCTACCGTTGGTTCGGCCCCGACGACCTTCGCGCCTTCGGTCACCGCTCGCGCGCCATGCAGATGGGCTACGGCCCTGAGGACTGGCGCGGCAAGCCGATCATCGCGATCGTCAATACGTGGTCCGACCTCAACCAGTGCCACGCGCACTTCAAGCAGCGCGTCGAGGATGTGAAGCGCGGCGTGCTGCAGGCCGGCGGCTTTCCCATGGAGCTGCCGGCGATCTCGCTCTCCGAGCCGATCGTCAAGCCGACGACCATGCTCTACCGCAACTTCCTCGCCATGGAGACGGAGGAGCTGATCCGCTCGCATCCTGTCGACGGCGTCGTGCTCATGGGCGGCTGCGACAAGACCACCCCCGGCCTGCTCATGGGCGCGACGAGCGCCGGGCTGCCGGCGATTTTCGTTCCAGCCGGTCCCATGCTGCGCGGCAACTGGCACGGGAAGGTGCTCGGTTCGGGTTCGGACAGTTGGAAGTACTGGGACGAGCGCCGCGCCGGCACGATCACCGAGAAGGACTGGCTCGACATCGAGGCCGGCATTGCGCGCAGCCACGGCACGTGCATGACCATGGGCACGGCGAGCACCATGACCGCCATTGCCGAGGCCATCGGCATGACGTTGCCGGGCGCGTCGTCCATTCCGGCGCCGGATGCCAATCACATGCGCATGGGTGCGGCGTCCGGGCGGCGTATCGTCGACATGGTCTGGGAGGATCTGACGCCGGACCGCATCCAGACGCGCGATGCCTTCGAGAATGCCGTAACCGTCGCCATGGCCATGGGGTGTTCGACCAACGCCGTGATCCACGTGATCGCGATGGCGCGACGCGCCAAGGCGGCCGTCGGTCTCGAGGACTTCGATCGTCTGAGCCGTACTGTGCCGGTGATCGCGAACGTGCGCCCGAGCGGTAAGGTCTACCTGATGGAGGACTTCTACTACGCGGGCGGCATCCTCGGCCTCATGGGGCGCCTCAAGGGGCACTTGCATCTCGACGCGCTGACGGTCGGCGGCACGACGGTCGGCGAAAACATCACCGATGCCAAAGTCTTCGATGACGACGTGATCCGCCCGCTCGACAATCCGATCTATGCCGAAGGCGCGCTCGCGCTGCTGAAGGGCAACCTCGCGCCCGACGGCTGCGTGATCAAGCCATCGGCCTGCGAGCCGCGCCTCCTGAAGCACACCGGCCCTGCGATCGTGTTCGACGACTATCCCTCCATGAAGAAGGCCGTCGATCGCGAGGATCTCGACGTGACGCCCGATCATGTGATGGTGCTGCGCAATGCCGGCCCGCACGGTGGTCCTGGCATGCCCGAGTGGGGAATGCTGCCGATCCCGACCAAGCTCGTGAAGCAGGGCGTGCGCGACATGATCCGCATTTCCGACGCGCGCATGTCGGGCACGAGCTACGGCGCGTGCGTGCTGCACGTTTCGCCCGAGTCCTTCATCGGCGGGCCGCTGGCGCTCGTGCGAACGGGTGACATGATCGAGCTCGATGTGGCCGCGCGCACGATCAACATGAAGGTGTCGGACGAGGAGCTGGCCCGCCGTCGTGCGGGGCTACCCGAGCGCAAGCCGCGTTATGAGCGCGGCTTCGGCTGGATGTTCACGAAGCACGTTCGTCAGGCGCACGAGGGCTGCGACTTCGATTTCCTCGAGACGGATCACGGCGCGCCCGTCCCGGAGCCGGAGATTTATTGAGGGACGCTCACCCCACGTGCGCGAGCATCGCCTTCGCGACCGCGTCGGGCTGATCGAGCTCGGCGAGGTGGCCGGCACCGGGAACCGTGGTGATCTTCGCGCCGCCGGGAATGGCCTTGGCGATCCTGTCGGCATATGAGCGCGGCATCACGCGATCCGCTTCGCCCCAGATGAGCAGCGTCGGCGCGGTGATGAGCGGAAGACGCCGTTCGAGCTTGGTATTGCCGAGCGGCCAGAAGATGCGGGCGGCCGCCTCCGCTGCGCGTGTCTGCTCGATGGGCCACTCCACCGAGTTGGCGCCGGCGGGCATCGCCTTCATCTCTTTGTAGATCTCGCCGTTGGCGCACAGCAGGCTGGGCACGTCGTCGGCACGCTGCGCCCACACGTCCGTCGCCGGGTCCTTCTCGTCGAACAGCCCGAATGGCGCGATCATCGCGATGCGCTTCACGCTTTGCGGCCAGAGTGCTGCGATCTCCGCAACGAACGAGCCACCGACCGAGCTGCCTGCGAGATCCGCACCGTCGAGGCCCGCCTTTTCGAGCAGCGTGCGCACGGCGACCAGCCAGTCGAGATGCGTGTCGAGGATGTTGTGGCCGGTCGCGCCCGGAAATCCGGGCATGGACGGCACGATCACCGTGCGGCTCTCGGCCAGACGATCAAGAAACGGCATCCAGCGCGGCAAACCGCCGAAGCCAGCGAGAAAACCGATCTTGGGCCCGCTGCCTTTGGTCCACACGCGGCAGGGATGGCTGTTTATATCGACGGTAGTCGTGGTGGGTTCGCTCAATGGACGCTCTCCCCTGATGCGTTTCTTATGGCTTTGCTCATTCGGCGGCGGTCGGCACCGAACCGGCGAAGGCGGGTAACGCCGCGCGCGCCGATTTCGCCATGGGCTGCGGCCACCACTTGTTCTCCCACTCGGCGAACAGCGGTTTCAGGCGCGGCATGACCTTCTCGGCAAAGAGGCGCGTATTGTACTTCGTGAGATCCTTCGACATGCTGCCGAACTGCATGAGCAGCATGAGCTGGCCGATGTTGAGTGTCTTGGCGAGTTCCATGAGCTGGTCGGTCACGTCGTCCGGGGAGCCGACGATGACATAGCCGTTGTCGACAATGCCCTTCATGTCGCGCGCCAGCATCTGCATCTTCATGGCCGATGGCTGCTGCGCGTTCTGCCCGCCCTTGGAGGCCTCCGCCGCCATCTTCACCTGGCTTTCGAGTCCGGCGCGCTGCGTCGCTTCCGTCGTGTAGCCGGGCGGCGAGGCAAAGCGCGGATCGACGTGCAGACAGCGGCCGTAGAAGTACTCGGCCGGCTCTGTGTAGAGATCCATCGCCTGCTGGCGGCTTTCCGCGACACCGACCACCTGCGCGAAGCCCGCGCGATAGGGATTGCGGTCCTTGCCGAGGCGATCCATCTCGGCCCAGAAACCTTTCATGACCGTCTGGGCCATCTTGTAGCCGTAGTACGAGAGGTAGCAGAAAACGTAATCGCGCTCGGCGGCCCACCGCCACGTCTCGACCGAGCCGGCACCGGGAATCCAGATCGGCGGATGCGGCTCCTGGATCGGCCGCGGCCAGATGTTGACGTAGCGCTGCTGGTTGAAGCGGCCGTTGAACGCGAATGTGTCCTTCTCCTGCCACGCGCGCATCACGAGATCGTGCGCCTCGTTGTAGCGCTCGCGGAGTTGGCTTGGATTGGCGCCGTAGGCGTACGTCGTGTCCATGGGCGTGCCGACGGGGAAACCGGCGATCAGCCGGCCGCCCGAGATGCAGTCGATCATCGCGAATTCTTCCGCGACACGCGTCGGCGGATTGTAGAGCGCGAGGCTGTTGCCCATCACGCAGATGGCGGTGTCGGTCGTGCGCCGCGCCAGCGCCGTGGCGATCAGGTTCGGCGAGGGCATGAGCCCGTAGCCGTTCGAGTGATGCTCGT
>JAEWIJ010000052.1 GCA_023387235.1 Pseudomonadota bacterium | reverse complement strand
GCCGCACTGTCGTTCATGTTGCCGGTATAGCCGAGCTCCTTCGCCAGCTCCTTGCGCGAGGCGAGGCTGCTGTCGAGATCGAGCAGCTTCATCAGATCGACGATCGACTTGCGCCAGTCGAACTTCTCCTTCGACTTCTTCGCGAGCGCGTCGAGATTGGCGGCGACATCGACGGCAGCGCCGGGCTTTCCAGCAGCGACCGGCGTGCCGGACGGTGCCGCGCCCGAGGCCGCCACCGCGCCAGCCGTCGGCGCCGGCGCAGCCTGCGCCTCGGATCCGAAAATCGCGGCCTTGATCGTATCGAAAATGCCCATGGTCAACTCCTGCCACTGCGTCGAGCCGGCGGCTCGACTTAGCCATCACCCAGGCCTGCCTGGTGGGGGCAGCTTAGTCCTGCGGAGTGAGGCCGTCTGTGGTCGGAACCATGTATTTCGGCGCGAAAAAGTCCTTCCAGAACGGCATAAATCGTCGAGAAGACGGACTGAACAGCGCTATTTATCGGCGTACGGGTTGGCGCCCTTGCGCAGGTTGATGCGAATGGGCGTGCCGGGCATGTCGAAGGCCTCGCGGAGGCTGTTCGTCAGGTAGCGCAGGTAGGATTCCGGAATGCCGCCCGGCTGCGAGCAGAAGGCGATGAACGTCGGCGGACGGGCCGTCGGCTGCGTCATGTAGCGGATGCGGATGCGCCGGCCCTTCGACTGCGGCGGGGCGTGACGCGCGAGCGCGACCTGAAGCCAGCGATTGATCTCTGCTGTCGAGATGCGGCGCGACCAGATCGCATGCGCGTCGAGGATGGCCTTCATCAGCTTGTCGATGTTGCGGCCCGAAGCGGCGGAGATCGTCACGACGACGACGCCCGCGGCTTCCGCGAATTTCTCCGCGACCGTCTCCTTGAGATCCTTCAGCGTCGCCTGCTTGTCCTCGACGAGATCCCACTTGTTGACCGCGATGACGAGCGCGCGCCCCTTCTCGATGATCATGTTGCCGATCGTGAGATCCTGCTGCTCGAAGGGACGCTCGGCATCGATGAGCAGCACCACGACCTCGGCAAAGCGGATCGCGCGCACGGCATCGCTGGCGGAAAGTTTCTCGGCGAGTTCGTCGATGCGCGCCTTGCGGCGCAGGCCCGCCGTGTCGAAGAGTTTTATCGCGCGGCCCTGCCAAGTGATGTCGCTCGAAATGGAGTCGCGCGTGAGACCGGGCTCGGGCCCGGTGATCATGCGCTCCTCGCCGAGGATAGCGTTCACGAGCGTCGATTTGCCGGCATTTGGGCGGCCGACGATGGCGACGCGGATCGGCTTGGCAGGATCGTCCGTCTCGGCCTCGTCCTCGACGGGGGGGACATCCGGCTCGGGCTCCGGCTCCTCGCCACGCCGGCGGCGGCGCGGCTTGACGATCGGCTTGAGATCGAGCGCGGTGAGCAGTTCACTTTCGAGCTCGGCCAGGCCCTCACCATGCTCGGCGGAGATGGCGACGGGCTCGCCGAGGCCCAGCGCATAGGCTTCGTAGAAGCCCTCCGTGCCGGCCTTGCCCTCGCACTTGTTGGCGACCAGCACGACCGGACGGCCCGACGTCCGCACGATCCGCGCGAAGGCCTTGTCGGTCGGCGTCACACCCGCGCGGGCATCGAATACGAAGGCGACGGCGTCGGCCTCGCGGATGGCGGCCTCGGACTGGGCGCGCATGCGGTCGGCGATCGAGCCGCGGTCGGCTTCTTCGAGGCCGGCGGTATCGACGACCAGAACGGTATGCCCGCCGATATCGGCCTCGCCCTCGCGGCGGTCGCGCGTCAGGCCCGGCATATCGGAGACGAGCGCCGCCCGCCGCCCCGTGAGGCGGTTGAAGAGCGTCGACTTGCCGACATTCGGCCTGCCGACGATGGCGATGGTGGGCGGCATTGAAGGTTCCTCGGGACCGGAGTATCGGCGGGAGGTAGGGCCTTGCGACGTTCAGCGCAAGGCGGACCCTGTTTTTGGCCTCAACGGGGCATCGACAACATCAAATGTTTGCTGTATGACGCCCACCAATCTTTTCCCACAAAGTGGGTTGCATGAGCGCTGAGCATCCGGCGACCGGATGGCTTCAAGCTGCTCCTCTGCTGTGGCTGCCAGAACGGAAAACAACAATGAACATCATCGCAGAGCTCGAAAAAGAGCAAATGCGCGCTATTTCCCTCCAGCGCGCGATCCCGGACTTCCAGGCCGGTGACACCGTCAAGGTCATGGTGAAGGTCATCGAGGGCACGACCCAGCGCCTGCAGGCCTACGAGGGCGTGGTCATCGCCCGCTCCGGCGAGGGTCTGAACGAGAACTTCACCGTCCGCAAGATCTCCTACGGCGAGGGCGTCGAGCGCGTCTTCCCGGTCTATTCGCCGTTCATTTCCGAGATCACCGTCCTGCGGCGCGGCCGCGTCCGGCGCGCGAAGCTCTATTATCTGCGCGGCCTGCGGGGTCGTGCGGCGCGCATCGTCGAGCGGACGGATGCCCGCGCCAAGAAGCTCAACGCGGCCTGGAAAGGCTTCAAGAAGCAGAAGGGCACGCCGGACGATCTCACGAAGATCAACGGCATCACGCCGGAGCTGGCGGCCCGTCTCGGCCAGCTCAACCTTATCAAGTACGATCAGCTCGCCGACCTCTCCGACGAGGACAGCAACAACATCGACGAGGCCCTGAAGCTCGAGGGCGCCATCGAGAAGCAGGACTGGGTGGGTCAGGCCCGGGCTCTCATCACCGAGGCGACGGCCGACGAGGCCCCTGCCGAGGGCGAAGGCGAAGCCAAATCCTGACATCTGCGCCGGCTGCCATGGTTACGATGTCGCGATTGACGATCCGCGGAGGGTGGGCTAGAAGAGCCCACTTTCGCGACGCTGAAGCCGGTTCGGCCCCTGCCTCCTTTTGGCGGGCCGTTTCGGCATTTCGCGGTTTCGCCGCCCGCAGCCCAATGTCTCAATCCGGCGAGCTAAGCGCTTGACCGACCACGAAATTCGAGAAGTCTAGGAGAAGCACGTGGCCCGTATCGCAGGCGTCAACATTCCGACCCAGAAGCGCGTCGTGATCGCGCTCCAGTACATCCACGGCATCGGTCCGAAGTTCGCCAAGGACATCTGCGAGCGGGTCGGCCTTCCGGGCGAGCGCCGCGTCAGCGAGCTGACGGACGCCGAGGTGCTGCAGATCCGCGAAGCGATCGACCGTGACTACATGGTCGAGGGCGACCTGCGGCGCGAAGTGGCGATGAACATCAAGCGGCTCATGGACCTCGGCTGCTATCGCGGCCTGCGCCATCGCCGCGGCCTGCCGGTCAACGGCCAGCGCACGCATACCAATGCCCGCACCCGCAAGGGCCCGGCGAAGGCGATCGCCGGCAAGAAGCAGGCGACCAAGAAGTAATCGGCGGCACGACGTGGGGCCGCGCGCGGCGGCCCAGGCATTACATCACACGCCCACGCCACGGAGCGGGGCATCGGAGAGCAGAGCTACATGGCCAAAGAGCAGCAGCGGGGTAAGGTCCGGCGCCGCGAGAAGAAGAACATCGCGTCCGGCGTCGCGCACGTGAACGCGAGCTTCAACAACACCATGATCACCATCACCGACGCGCAGGGCAACACGATCGCGTGGTCCTCGTCGGGCATGATGGGCTTCAAGGGCTCGCGCAAGTCGACACCCTACGCGGCGCAGATGGCCGCCGAGGACGCCGGCAAGAAGGCCGTCGAGCATGGCATGAAGCACCTCGACGTCGAGGTTTCGGGACCGGGCTCGGGCCGCGAGTCGGCGCTGCGCGCGCTGCAGGCGGTAGGCTTCCAGATCACGTCGATCCGCGACGTGACGCCGATCCCGCACAACGGCTGCCGGCCCCGCAAGCGCCGCCGCGTCTAAGACGCGTCACCACGAGGCTCTCCGCGGCGTCCGGCGCGTTCAAGAACGCGGGCCGGACGTCGGCATGAAGGGAGCCCCGAAGAGATTCAGGCACCGCGCCCGTGAGCGCGCCCAGACACGAGGACCGTCCGGTGAACAACACATTGCAGAAGAACTGGCAGGATCTCATCAAGCCCGGCAAGCTCGGCATCGAGGCCGGCCGTGACAGCGCCCGCATGGCGACCATCGTCGCCGAGCCGCTGGAGCGCGGCTTCGGCATGACGCTCGGCAACGCGCTGCGCCGCGTGCTGCTCTCCTCGCTGCAGGGCGCCGCGATCACGACCGTGCACATCGACGGCGTGCTGCACGAGTTCTCGTCGATCCCGGGCGTCCGCGAGGACGTGACGGACATCGTCATGAACATCAAGGAGATCGCGCTGCGCGTCCATTCCGAGGGCGTGAAGCGCATGGTTCTCAAGAAGGAAGGCCCGGGCCCGGCCACCGCCGGCGACATCGAGGCCTCCTCGGACGTCGAGATCCTCAATCCGGATCATGTCATCTGCACGCTCGACCAGGGCGCGTCGATCCGCATGGAGTTCACGGCCTCGACGGGCAAGGGCTACGTGCAGGCCGAGCGCAATCGCCCCGAGGACGCGCCGATCGGCCTCATTCCGGTCGACAGCCTCTACTCGCCGGTCAAGAAGGTCTCCTACCGCGTGGAGAACACGCGCGAGGGCCAGATCCTCGATTATGACAAGCTCACCATGTCGGTCGAGACGGACGGCTCGGTGAAGGCCGAGGACGCCGTGGCGCTCGCCGCCCGCATCCTGCAGGACCAGCTCACGGTCTTCATCAACTTCGAGGAGCCGCGCAAGGCCGTCGAGGAGCGCGCGCATCCGGAGCTGTCGTTCAACGCCGCGCTGCTCAAGAAGGTCGACGAGCTCGAGCTGTCGGTGCGTTCGGCGAACTGCCTGAAGAACGACAACATCGTCTATATCGGCGACCTCATCCAGAAGACCGAAGCCGAGATGCTGCGCACGCCGAACTTCGGCAGGAAGTCGTTGAACGAGATCAAGGAAGTGCTGGCCGCGATGGGCCTCCACCTCGGCATGGAAGTGCCGAACTGGCCGCCGGACAACATCGAAGACCTCGCCAAGCGCTTCGAGGACCAGTACTGAGAATTCAGAATGCGCAGCGCACGGCCGTTCGCTGCGCAATTCTGTGAGACCAAGGGAGAGGCCGCAGAACCTCCCCGCCAACAACTGTAAGGAGAAGACCACATGCGACACGGAAAGATGGGACGGCGCTTCAGCCGCGACAGCGGCCACCGCCAGGCGATGTTCTCGAACATGGCCGCCGCCCTCATCAAGCACGAGCAGATCGTCACCACGCTGCCCAAGGCCAAGGACCTGAAGCGCGTCGTCGACAAGTACATCACGCTCGCCAAGAAGGGCGACCTCAACTCGCGCCGCCTCGCCGCCGCCCGGCTCCGCGACGACGACATGGTCAAGAAGCTCTTCGACGTCCTCGCGCCGCGCTACAAGGACCGCAATGGCGGCTACACGCGCGTGCTCAAGGCCGGCTTCCGCTACGGCGACAGCGCACCGCGCGCCGTCATCGAACTCGTCGATCGCGACGAGAGCGTGAAGGGCCGCGAGGACCGCGAGCGCCACGCCGCCGAGCAGGCCGCGCAGGAAAGCGGCGCGCCGGGCTGAGCATCACGCACCGTTGGAATTCCGAAAGCGCGGCAGCGAAAGCAGCCGTGCTTTTTGTTTATGGCCGCGGGCTGCTGGGAAGAGGTGCTTCGCAACCTGATGGCAGTGTGTCGCGCCGGGGGCGCCACGAGAATGCTTCCGCAGCGACAGCGCAGAGTTTTCGGTTGGGGGACATTCGCGCCTGCGGCGCGAGTGGGCTGCCGCCCACACCCGCTCGGGGAGACCCCGAACCCCCTCCTTTTATTGACTTGGAGCGCGCCGCGAGCGCCGCCAGAACTCCCTCTCCCCGCGCGGGGAGAGGGTCGGGGTGAGGGGCGGCGGCAAACGCCGACGTAGCGCAAGCTCCCGCCCCTTGCATGTTGGTGGCGGCGCTTTTCTCGACATCGAATCGGATCGAGATGAGGGCTGGCCCTTGGGGGCGGCCGCCCCCAAGAGCCGGACGGGCGGGATCGTGCGCCCCC
>JAEWIJ010000047.1 GCA_023387235.1 Pseudomonadota bacterium | reverse complement strand
GTGTTGACGACTGGTGCTCCGCGCGGCACTTCGGCGCTCCCGTTGGACCCGTTCGGACTGGCAGCGAGGATAGCGCCGATCACGGCACCGAGGATAAGATTGGCGCAACGCCGCCTCCAAGCGAGGTGCCGACCGCAGGCGTTCGGCTTGTGCACGAGCCCCCCTCGCCTGACTAAGCCACTCCCTCGTCGGCGACCGCTGCCCCCCGCGGCATATACCGGAAGCTCAGCTCGGCGCCTGCGTCGCGATGAGGCGCCAGTTCGGGTCGCGCGAGGCGACCTCGCGGGCAAACGTCCAGATGTCCACCACTTCCTTGATCTTCTTCGTGTCGCCGGAAATGACGGCACCCGCCCGGTCGCGCGTCGCGGAAATGAGCTCGCTGACGAACTTGACGGTCACATGAGCCGTGCCGTTCTTGAGTTCGGCCTCGAGCAGATCGGCCTTGTTGATGCCGACGAAGCTCTGGTCGATGATCTCGCCGCGCGCCTCACGGTCGCTGATGGCGCCGGAAAAGCCGTCGAAGACCTCCTTGCTCAGCAGCGAGCGCAAAGCCTTGCGATTGCCCTCGGCAAAGGCCGTGACAATCATCTCGTAGGCCTGACGGGCGCCCTTGATAAAGCCCTCGGGATCGAAGCTGCGATCGGTGCGCACAATCGAGAGGAGGCCCTCCTCGAGATTGCGGTCGCCGCCGGCAAAGCCGCGCACGCGCTCTTCCGCCGCGGCACTGGCCGCCGTCGGTGCCTCCCCGGCCTGCTCGGGACGGTCGCGGCGGGGGAGGGCCACGACCTTGTCGCCCGCCCCGTTCTTGGTCGATGCCTGGGCGCGCTCCAGGGCGCGCTGGCGATTGCGATCGATCCGGGTCTCGTCGTCGCTCGTGCGCCGGCCGAGGACGCTCCTGAGCTTCAGGATGATCACCACCGCCAGAACAAGGAACATGATGGTGAAGATGTCGATCTTACCGTCCATAAGGTCAGCCGCTTTCCATAGATAGGGCCTCTCGCCAGCGTCGGCCGCAGTCTTATGATGTAGGAATAACCAAGCCTCCGGTCCAGGCCTCTACCTGCATTCCTGCAGGGCGCTCAAGGACCGTACGGAACCGCCGCCGCTGGTATTATCGCCGAACTTACGGCATTCATGGGGTGAAGCCAACCGGAATACGAGGCTCGACGGCGCCTCAATCCGGCCATATGCAGCCCGAAATCCGGACTGGAACGCCTATGCGCCTGGCATTCTTCGTGCTGCTGACGGTACTGCCGCTGCTCGAGATCGCCCTGCTCGTCAAGTTCGGGCAATGGGCGGGCGTGTGGGTGACGCTGGCCGTCGTCATCGGTACCGCCATAGCGGGCGTCGGTGTCCTGCAGCGCCAGGGCCTCACGATGATGCTCCGCACGCAGGAAGCCGTCATGCGCGGCGAGCCACCGGTCGGCGCCATGATGGAAGGCGCCATGACCGTCATGGCCGGCGTATTCCTGATCATGCCCGGCCTGATCACCGATACGCTGGGTCTGCTGCTGCTGATCCCGACCGTGCGCCATTTCATCGCCACGCGGCTCGTGGCCGGCATGTTCGGCGGCGACGACGTTCACGTCGAGGTTTTCGAGAGCGATCGCGAGTACGAGCCTCGTCCCGGCAAGAGGCCTGGCGTGGAGAATGGCGGGCCCGTGATCGAGGGCGACTTCGAGCGCATCGACGAGCGCAAAGGCCGCCCGAGCGACAAGAGCTGAGCGACGAGACAAGTACCGGGTGCGTCCACCCATGCCCGCGTGTCCCGCGGGCTTTCTGTTGACCTGGAGAAGAGCTGCCATGCCGACCGCGGGGGCCTTTGCTTATGTCCTGCCAGTTCTTCTGCTGGTGATATCGAACGTCTTCATGACGATCGCGTGGTACGGCCACCTCAACTACGCGTCAAAGCCGCTGATGCTCGTTATCGTGGTCTCATGGGGCATCGCCTTCGTCGAGTATTGCTTCGCCGTGCCGGCCAATCGTTTCGGTCACACGGTCTATTCGGCTGCCCAGCTCAAGACCATGCAGGAGGTGATCACGCTGATCGTGTTCGCCGGCTTCTCCGTCGTGGTGCTCAAGGAAGCACTCGGCTGGAACCACCTCGTCGGCTTCACGCTCATCGCCGCGGGTGCGGCCTTCGTCTTCATCGGCAAGAGCTGAGCCATGGAAGCGGGGGAGTTGGCGCTCCTGGGGCTCGGGGCGCTCGGCGGTGCGGTGGTGCAGGCGGCGACGGGCTTCGGCTTCGCGATCGTCGCGGCACCGCTCTTTCTCGTCGCCATGAATTCGCACGCCGCGCTGCAGGTGCTCGTCGTCATCCATCTCGTGCAGACGATCATGATGCTTCGGGGCATCTGGCCGCTCGTTCCGCGGGAAATGTTCAAGCTCCTGGTGGCCGGCGCGCTGGTCGGCAGCCCGATCGGGCTCCTCGTTTTCATGCACCTCGATGTGAATGCGCTGAAGCTGACGGTGGGCGTGCTCATCCTGCTCTTCACGACGCTGCTCATCGCGCGCGAGGCGGGCTGGCTCGGGCGAAGGGCTGCGGGGCCGGAGACAGCGGGGAACGGCGCCGAGGCCGCGCCATCGCCGCTTGCTTCCCTGACGGGTGCTCTTTCCGGTGCAATGACGGCCTTGCTTGTCATGCCCGGGCCGCCGCTCATGCTGTACCTCTCGTACCGGCCGCTGTCACATGCCCATGCGCGAGCGCTCGCCATCGCATTCTTCGGTCTGTGCTACCTGTTCGTCACGGCGCTCAACACCTTCTGGGCCGGCATGGGCGAGGACGTCTGGTGGCTCGCGCTCGGGCTCGCGCCGGTGGTCTACCTCGGCACGCAACTGGGGATCAGGCTCTCGCGCTATCTCACGCAGGGCGCGTTCCGGATCGCCGTTCTCGTGCTGCTGGTGGCGTCAGGGCTCGGCGCTGTCCTCTCGGCGCGATAGGGCCCCGATCCGGGAACGGCGAGGCGACCCGCGACGTTCGGTCGGCGTGGGCCGATGCGCTTCGGACACGTTGCAACCGTGAACGCCGCTTCGGTCCTGCGATATCGAGAGACCTCGCATGCCGTGACCGAGGATGGCTCAGTCCGGAATGGGTTGTTAATCAAATGGTGGCACCGTTAACCACGACCACATATTCGACTTAAACGCGGCCTACCTCGTAAGTACCGCGGCTGAGTTCGGTAGCGTCAGTTGCAAGTTGCGAGGCAGCGTCAATGGCCACCTTGTTCGCGTCGAAGTCAGTGCAAGGCGCGATATGTGCCGCTGCCGGTCTTGCGGTCGTCTCGAGCATTTCCCTTGCGCCCGCCGCGCGCGCATCGGAGCCCTGGCCGGCCGAGATTCAGGCCAATTACCGCATCCAGTTCAATGGATTTGAAGTCGGCCAGTTCACGTTCAACTCGAGCGTGCACGAGCGCACCTATGTGGTGTCCGCCAACGCCGATATTTCCGCCCTCCTCGGTCTCGTGCGCTGGAACGGCGTGACGCGCGTCTCGGGCGCGCTCGCGAGCAACGCGCCGCGTCCCTCGGGCTACTCATTTGATTACCGCGGCAGCTCGAAGACGGGTTCCGTGCGCATGGCTTTCGGCAACGGTGCCGTCAAGGCCGTCGATTTCAACCCGCCGATTCCCGAGCAGCCGGGCACGGTGCCGGTTCAGCCCGTGCATATGCGCGGCGTGCTCGATCCGCTGAGCGCCCTCCTCGCATTGAGCCGTCCCAAGGACGGCAATCCCTGCAGCCAGCGCGTCGCCGTGTTCGACGGAAAGGCACGCTTCGACTTGATCTTGCAGGCGAAGGGCGAGGCGCCGATCGGAGAGAGCAAGGCCGGTGCGGCGCCCGAGATGCTGAGCGTCTGCCGCGTGCGCGTGCAGCCGGTTGCCGGCCATGTGGACGACGAGAAGGCGCAGGAGCTCAAGCGGAACCTCGGCATCGAGGTGGCTTTCCGTGCCGTGCCGGGCGCGGGGCTGTTCGTGCCGCACCGCATAACAATCCCGACCTTCGCGGGTTCGGCGGAGATCGTGGCGCAGAGCCTTACGATCCGCACGAACCGCGAGCAGATCGCGCTCGTGAACTGACGCAGTTTCGAAAAGCCGAGCGCGGCGCTTAGTTTTCGACGCTGGACCAGCGCGCGGGCGACGTCGCGCCTTACGTGCAGCGACCGGAAATGGCGCCATCGGCGGTCCGCGACCGTCAGGCGTGGAGCGGCCGGGAACCCGTTCCCGAGCGACCATAGGGCAGGAATATTTCGGCCCTCCGCCGAATTCATCGCTTGATTGCCGCACACCGCTCTGCGATGCCTCCCGGTGGCACGGGAAATGTTCCCCAGGAGTGGATATGCCGCTTGAGACCCGCATCCGCAACGTCACGGCCGTTCTCGGCCCGACGAACACAGGCAAGACCCATCTCGCTATCGAGCGTATGCTCGGCCACGAGAGCGGGATGATCGGCCTGCCTCTGCGGCTGCTCGCACGAGAAGTGTATGACCGGATCGTCGCCCGCGTCGGACCCGGCAACGTGGCGCTGATCACGGGCGAGGAGAAGATCAAGCCGGAGCGTCCGCGCTACTGGGTCTCGACCGTCGAGGCCATGCCGCGCGACGTCGAGGTCGATTTCCTCGCCATCGACGAGATCCAGCTCGCCTCGGACCCCGATCGCGGTCACGTTTTCACGGATCGCCTGCTGCATGCCCGCGGTATGTCCGAGACGCTGCTGCTCGGCGCCGGCACCATGCGCGATGCCATCAGCGACCTCATTCCCGGCGCGAACTTCATTTCGCGTCCGCGTCTCTCGAAGCTGACCTATGCCGGACAGAAGAAGCTCACGCGGCTGCCGAAGCGGACGGCCATCGTCGCCTTCTCGGCGGCCGAGGTCTACACGATCGCGGAGCTGATCCGGCGCCAGATCGGCGGCGCTGCCGTGGTGCTCGGCGCGCTCTCGCCGCGTACGCGCAATGCTCAGGTCGCGCTCTATCAGTCAGGCGACGTCGACTATCTCGTCGCGACCGATGCGATCGGCATGGGCCTAAATCTCGACGTCGATCACGTCGCCTTCTCCGCAACGCGCAAGTTCGACGGCCAGAACCATCGCGACCTGACGCCGGGTGAACTCTCGCAGATCGCGGGCCGCGCCGGCCGCTACATGAACGACGGCACGTTCGGGGTGACGGGCGATGCCGAGCCTTTCTCGTCGGATGTCATCGATCGCTTGGAGACGCATTCGTTCGACAGCGTGAAGGTTCTGCAGTGGCGCAATCGCGATCTCGATCTCGCGACTATCGAGCGGCTGCGCGACAGCCTGCGCGAAGCGCCGCGCGAGGTGCGGTTGCAGCGTGCGCGCATGGCGGACGACGTGCTCGCACTCGAGACCGTGAGCGCCGATGCGGAAGTGCGCGCCAAGGCGCAGGGACCGGCGGCCGTCGGGCGCCTCTGGGAAGTCTGCCAGGTGCCGGACTACCGCAAGATCTCCTCGCAGAGTCATTCAGAGCTCGTCGCGACGCTCTTCAAATTCCTCATGTCGCCCGAGGAGCGCATTCCGACCGACTGGTTCGCCAATCAGGTTGGCCTCAACGATCGCACGGATGGCGATATCGATACGCTGGCGACTCGCATCGCGCACATCCGTACCTGGACGTTCGTTGCCAATCGCGCCGACTGGCTCGAGGACCCGGCACATTGGCAGGAGCGCACGCGCGCCATCGAGGACACGCTTTCCGACGCGCTCCACGAGCAGCTCACGCAGCGCTTCATCGACAAGCGCACGAGCGCCCTCATGAAGGGCCTGCGCGACAAGGACGAGATGAACGCCGATATCGCTGCCGACGGCGCGATCACGGTCGAGAACCACTACGTGGGACGGCTCAAGGGCTTCCGCTTCTCGCCGGATGCCAATGCCGAGGCGCAGGGCATCCACGGCAAGACGGCGCGCAATGCGGCCGCACACGTGCTGGTCAAGGAATTCGCCATGCGCGCCCGCCGCGTCGCCTCGGCGCGGACGGATGCCTTCAAGCTCACGCGCAACGGCCGCGTGCTCTGGCGGGACGAGGAAGTCGCGCGACTCGAGCCCGGCGAGGACCCGCTGAAGCCACAGGTCGTCCTGCTTGCCGACGACAATCTCACGGGACCGGACAAGGAGCGCGTGCAGTCGCGTCTCGATGCCTGGATCGGCGAGATCATCAATGAGCGTCTGAAGCCGCTGATCGAGCTTTCCTCGGCCGAGGATCTCTCGGGCATGGCGCGCGGCATCGCCTTCCGTCTCAAGGAAGGCCTCGGCATTCTGGAGCGCCAGTCCATCGCGGAGGACATTCGCGCCCTCGATCAGGCGGCGCGCGGCCAGCTCCGCAAGTACGGCGTGCGCTTCGGGGCCTTCAACATCTATCTGCCGCTGCTGCTCAAGCCGGCTGCAGGCGAGTTGCGCCTGGTGCTCTGGGGGCTCAAGCACGCCGGCGAGCATGGTCTGGCGCTCGATACGCTCCCCGAGCCCCCGAAGGCGGGGCGCACGTCGGTGCCGGCCGATCCGGCGCTCCCTCCAGCCTTCTATCGTGCGACGGGCTATCACCTCTGCGGTCAGCGGGCCGTGCGCACGGACATTCTCGAGCGGCTGGCGGATCAGATCCGTCCGCTCATCGCGTGGCGGCCGGGCTCTGGCGGCGGCACGCGGCCCAAAGGCGCGACCGGCGATGGCGGCTTCGTCGTGGTGCCGGAGATGCTGTCGATCCTCGGCTGCTCCGCGGAGGAACTCGGCGGCGTGCTGCGCGCGCTCGGCTTCCATGTGGACCGGCGTCCGGCGCCGAAGAGCATGATCGATCCGGCGCCGATCACGCCCGTTGCGCAGCCTGAAGCCGTGCCCGCGGACGGAACGGAGATTGCGTCCGCAGAGACGGCTGCACCCGCTGAGACCGAGGCCGTTTCCGAAGAGGCCGCCGAACCGGTGCCGGCTCCGGCCGAGGCTGAAGCGGTGGAAGCGCCGTCGCCCGAGGGCGCCGAGATAGCGGCGGCGGAAGATGCGCCGACACCCGAAGCGGAAGCCGTTGCCGCGGCGCCCGAGGTCGCCGGGGACGTGGCCGGGGACGTGGTAAGCGAGGTTGCTCCGGAGCCTGCGGCAGAGACCGCTCCTGCGGCCACGGAAACCGCAGAGCCTGTCGCGGAAGGCGCCGCGGACGCGGCTCCGGCAGCGTCCGCCGAAGAGGCTCTCATCGAGATCTGGCGGCCCCGTCGCCGCCATCGTGGCGAGCACAGGGCTGTCGACGGCCGGCCTGAGCGCCAGGGCGACCGCAATCGTCATCGCGGGCGTGAGGGACGTCGCGATGGCGGCCGCCGTCCCGATCGGCCGGGCAGCACCCCTGCGCCGGCAGCACAGCAGGCAGGCGGCGAGCAGGCAACGGCCGGCGCCGCGCAGACCGAGGAGCGCCGCGAAGGCGGTCGCCGCGATCGCAACCAGCGTGGCGGCCCGCCGCGCAATCGCGAGGGCGAGCGTCGCGAAGGTCGCCCCGACCAGCCGCGCGGGCCTCGCGAGGACCGTGGTGGCGAGCGTCGCCATGGCGGCGGCAAGGGGCATGGTGGCGAAGGCCGGCGCGAGGATCGCCGTCCGCAGCGTGAGGACCGGGGCCAGGGGTACATGCGCTCGGCCGCGCCGCCGAAGCGCACGACCGTCGATCCCGATTCGCCATTTGCGGCGCTGAGCGCGCTGAAGCAGCAACTCGAAAAGCGGAGCAACGAGCCCGGCTCTTCATGACGCCTGACAACGGCCAGGGTAGTGGGGTGGCGGCCCCTCGTTCCGAGACGGCGCAGCTCCGTCTCGACAAGTGGCTGTGGTTCGCGCGTGTCGTGAAGTCGCGCACGCTCGCCGCCGGTCTCGTGGAGGACGGCAAGGTTCGTCTCAACCGCGAGCGCATGACGAAGCCGAGCCAGACCGTGCGTGTCGGCGACGTGCTCACCATTGCCGTCGGCCCGCGCATCCGGGTTCTGGAGGTGGCGGCGATCGGGTCGCGGCGCGGCCCCGCGAGCGAGGCGCAGGCCCTCTACGTCGATCGTTCGCCGCCGATGGCGGCCGCAGCGCCCGAGCCGGCCGGGGGCGGCGAGCGGCCGAGCGGCGCCGGGCGTCCGACGAAGCGTGATCGCCGGCGGATCGATCGGCTGACGGAGCCGGACTGAGAGTTTCGTTGACGATGATCAAGGCCCGGTCTGGCCGGACCGGTCATGCATGTGCTGGAATTCGTGTCGCCGCGAACGTCATGACATCGTGAGCGCGGCTCCCTTGAGTGCACTCGAACGAGGGCCCCCTGAGATGTACAAGAACCTGCTGATTGCAACGGACGGCTCGGAGCTCGCCGAGAAGGGCGTGGCGCATGGTCTCGCGCTCGCCAAGGCGCTCGGCGCGAAGGTGACGGTCGTGACCGTCTCCGACCCATGGACGATTTACGCCACCGGCGAAGTCGGCGCCTCGTTTCCCATCGAGGAATATGAGCGCGCTTGCGAAGTCAGTGCCGCTGGCATTCTCGCCACCGTCGCGGAGCGCGCCGAGGCGATGGGTGTCGCGTGCGAGAAGCGCTACGTCAAGGACGAGTACCCGGCGGAGGGCATTCTCGAGACGGCCAAGAAAGAGGGCTCGGACCTGATCGTCATGGCCTCTCATGGCCGCAGTGGCGTCCAGCGCCTTCTGCTCGGCAGCCAGGCGAACAGGGTCGTGACCCACAGCACCGTTCCCGTGCTGGTTTGTCGGTAGTTGGCGCGTTTTGTCGTCTACGTTGGCGATCTAGGCCGAGCAGGCTGGTTCTTTACCAGCCGCGCGCTTCGCCGCTTGCCGACCGCCCGCCAAATGTGCGCAAGGTCCTCCAGCCCGACGCGGCGTCGGGCTCAGAGGGGACGAAATGATCAATCCTTGGATACTTCTCGCCGGTTGCATCCTGGCGGAAGTGACGGCGACACTGCTCTTGAACAAGTCGCAGGGTTTCGAGAAGCCGCTCTACGGCTTTGCCTCGCTCGCGATCTTCGGCGGCTGTTTCGTCGGGCTGTCGATCGTGCTGACGCGCATCCCTGTCGGCGTCACCTATGCCATCTGGGCCGGTTCCGGTATCGCGCTCATTGCGATCGCCGGATGGCTCTTCCTGCGCCAGACGCTTTCGCCCGTGCAGATGATGTTCATTGTGATGATCGCGATCGGGGCTGTCGGCCTGAAGCTCTCGACGCACACGTCCTGAGCGGCTTGATGAGACTGGCTGGGGCGGGAGGGTTCGAACCTCCGCATGGCGGAATCAAAATCCGCTGCCTTACCACTTGGCTACGCCCCAACAGGCCGCTGCCGACCGGTCGAGGTCTCAGATCACGGCTGAGATCGATGGAGTTGCCCGCAGCAGGTAAACTGGCGGGGTATCCGTGGTCGATGGACCACGCGCTGATAGCATTGAGGCCCCCTGGGGTTCAAGCGTTGCCGAGGTCGTTCATGCGCGCGCACCTACTGCAGGCGTCTCATGACCAGTTCGGGCCGCGCGTCCGGCGCACTCTGCTCGTTTTCGAGAATCTCGTCCACCAATCCTCGGTGTGGGGATTTCCGACAAACCGGGTCGGTGGCGGTCGCGTCGCCTGTCAGTGCCAGGGCTTGGCATCGGCAGCCGCCGTAGTCCACGTCGCGCCGGGCGCAGCTCCGGCACGGCTCGGGCATCCACGCGGTGCCGCGAAATGCCATGAACGCGGGACTGGCGTACCAGATCTCCGCGAGCGGCGACCGCGCTACGTTCGGAAATGACAGAGCCTTGATGGTCATGGCCGCATGGCAGGGCAGCACGGTCCCGTCGGGCGTGATGTTGAGTCCGGTGCTGCCCCAACCGCCCATGCAAGCCTTCGGATAGTCCGCGTAGTAGTCCGGTGGCACGAAGTCGATGACCAGCCGCCGCCGCAGGCGGGTACGCGCTTCGTCGACGATGGCCTTCGCGCGTTCGACCTGCTCGCGGGACGGCTGGAGCGCGGCGCGGTTCGCGAGCGCCCAGCCGTGGAACTGGACACAGGCAACCTCCAGGCGGCGCGCGCCGAGCGCCATCGCCAGCTCGATCGTGCGCGGCAAGTCGTCGAGGTTCTCACGATGCACGACCGCGTTGATCGTCAGCGGGATGCCGAGCGTCTCGACCCAACCGGCAAAACTCAGCTTGCGTTCGAGCCCGCCCGCATAGCCCCCGATCCTGTCGGCGACCTCGGGGCGGACGCCTTGCAGCGAAAGTTGGATGTGATCGAGGCCGGCAGCATCCAATTCGCGCAGGCGCGTCTCGTTGAGGCCGATGCCGGACGTGATCAGGTTGACATACAGCCCCGCGTCACGCGCCGATGCGACGAGTGCAGCGAGATCGCGCCGTGAGGCAGGCTCGCCGCCGGATATGTGGACCTGCAGAACGCCGAGCTCCGCCGCCTCGGCAAACACCCGCGTCCATGTCGCCGTGTCCAACTCGGCGTGGCGGCTCGTCAGCTCCAGTGGGTTCGAGCAATAGGCGCAGGCCAGCGGGCAGCGGTGCGTGAGCTCCGCGAGCAGTGCGATGGGCGGCGATATCTTGCCCGATGCCGCCATCCCGATCGGTTTCTCATCCGGCATCGCGGTACCATATCAACTGTCGGTCGGCGAGATCATCGAGAAACGCGGCCATATCGGCCGCCACCTCCTCCTTCGGCGCCTCATAGGCTTCCGCGAGATGCGCAGCGATCTGATCGAGAGTCCGCACCCCGTCGACTTCCGAGAGGATGGCGTGGCCGATCTCGTCGAGCATGAGGGCGCGCTCGGGACCAAGCAGGACCGGAGCGTCGCGCACGGGATCGTGGTGCAGCCGCACGCCGCGCGGCAGCAGCGGAACACGATCGCGCGGCGCGATGCCGTTCATCGCCTTTGGCCGTCGCCCGGCCGCCACGCGCCGGGAGGCACATTGCCTTCGACGTAGGCGTGCCACAGCGCATCGAGCTGTGCCCACAACACATCGGTCTTGAAGGTCAGCGCAGCGAGGGACGCCTCCTGATCCGCGCGGCTCGTGGCATGGTCGAGCACCCAATTCAGCGTGAAGGACACCTCCTTCGGCGCTTCAGTCAGACGGTGCTGGAAGTAGCCGATCGTCTCCGCATTGGCGAAGTCGTAGTGGGCGAGGAGGCCGGCGATGCGCTCGTTGTGAATGGCCGGCGCGAACATCTCCGTCAGCGACGAGGCCATGGCAGGAATGAGCGGCGCGTCGCGCACGAAGCGCACATAGGCATCGACGGCAAAGCGCGTGGCGGGCAGCACGCCGATGCCGGACGCCACATAGTCGGGATCGAGACCCACGCCCTCGGCAAGCTTCAGCCAGCGCCGGATGCCGCCGCCGTCCTCCACGCCGCCATCATGCTCCTCGATACGCCCCCGCCAGATCCGCCGCAGGGTGACATCCGTGCAGCGGGAGAGAAATGCCGCATCCTTCATCGGGATGCTGCTCTGATACTGCCAGCGGTTGATCACCCAGGCCTGCACCTCCGCCATCGTGCATTGGCCGTCGTGCAGCCGCCGGTGGAAGGCGTGCTTGTCGTGATAGCGCTCGACGCCGATGCGGCGCAGCCGATCCTCGAACACGTTGCGTGGATCGCCCATCAGATGCTCAGGCAAAAGCGCGCTCACAGGCTCACCTCCATCCCGTCGAATGCCAGTTGCCAGCCGCGCGCGCGGATCTCCCGATGCTCGGGGCTATCGGGCAGCAGGACGGGGTTCGTGTTGTTGATGTGCGTGTAGAACCGCCGCGCGGAAAGCGATGCGAGTCTTGCGAGACTCCCCTCGGCGCCGGACATAGCGACATGCCCCATGCGCGAACCTGTCTTTGCCCCGACACCGGCGTTCGGCATCTCCGCATCCTGCCATACCGTTCCGTCGAAGAGCATGAGATCGCTTTGCGACAGCCGCGCGATGAGTTCATCGGAGATGGCCGCGCAACCGGGTACATAGTCGAAGCGGCGCGCGCCGTGCTCGATCGTAAGGCCGATCGTATGCTCGCCCGTGAGGACCGATGGGATCTCGCCATTCTCGAGATACAGTGCCACCTTGCCAGGTACCGCGAACGGCGTGATCCGCAAGCCGGGAAGCGGAAAGAAAGCCGTGTCGAGGGTGAAGGGGACAAAGGTAACGACGCCGGGATCGAGCACGCCGAAGATGTTGTTGGCGCGTATCGTCGCCAGCACGGCATCGGTGGCGAAAAGCGTGAAGGGTGTCTTCTCGCGGAGCGTCAGCAGTCCTGCGATGTGATCGACATCCGCGTTGGTCAGGACGACCGCCGTGATCGGCGATCCGCGAAGCTGACGCGGATGAAGCGCGGGGGTTGCAGCGAGCTGCTGGCGAATGTCGGGCGAGGCGTTGAGAACGACCCACGCTGTGCCGTCATCGGAAACGGCAGCGGACGCTTGCGTCAGCGACGCAATCTCCCCGCGCCTCGCCGCAGAGCATTGTGGGCAACTGCAGTTCCACTGTGGCAACCCACCTCCGGCTCCTGCTCCGAGGATCCGGATCATCATCGCCTGTCGCCTCACAATATCGTATCAGCAGAAGAGGATCAGATCAGATCCCCGTCCCTGTCGTCTTCGGCCGGGCTGTACATGTTGACTTCCATGCCGCAAGCAACTTCGACGACCTTCGGCTTTCTCCAGCGCATGATGGCACCTCTTTCGCATACCGCCAAAAGATTAACAGGCCACGATGACCTTTCGATAAACAATCTCCCGGAATTCGCCATGTCAAGCGTCAAAGGGCAGCATCATCAACGCTGGGCTCTGCTGTGTTTTGCACAAGCTTAACATCTTCGTGAAACGACTGGGGAAGCGATGCCGGTGATCCTTCCAGCATCCAGCAAGGCTGCCTTCTCGATGAAACGCGTCAGCTGCGCTCTCGGTCGCATTCCATTTTGCCGCTCGCAAGCGCATCCTGTTCAGCAGTTTGTGAGAGTCTTGGCGATGACGCGGACAGCGGTCGCACGCCTGCAGTCCCGGTCAGCTCGCGAATGCAGTTTGCCGACCTGTCACATGGGTGTCGTGGGCGCGGAGTTGGCACCAGATAGTCGTATTGTGGATTGAGAGGTCGACATGTCGCGCGGGGAGAGCCAGCCGGAAGAGCAGGCGGTCGTGGCAGACAATGCCGAGGGCGGGCTCCAGGGCAAAAGGCGGAAAACCTGGCTCTTTCTGGCCGGCGGGTTCGCTGCAGCAAGCATCGTTGCGATGATGCTCGGGGCGTATCTGATCGGCGCCTATGGGGCCATGGGCCTCGTGACGCGGGTCCAGAACAAGCTTTTTGGCGGGCCGATCCGCAGCAGCGCGCCGAGTTTCGCTGTCACCGAGGGTACGATCGAGTCGATCTTCTTTCCCCTGGCCTCCAAGACCGTCGATGTCCCGATGGAGCGTTTCGGTGCCGGCGGCGGCCTGACGTCGTTCGGCGACTCCGCGGTATTGCTGACGCACGAAGGCAGGATTTTCGATGTGAAATCGCCCGATAATATCGTCAGGGCGAATATCGAGACGCCGGATAGCGGATACACGGATTTCGTCGCCGCGAGCAAGACGGAGCGCTATAAGGATTACTGGTTCATTTACCCGTTTTTCCGATACAACGCCATTTTGTATTTTTCCGCTGAAGGCAAGCAGGGGCTGGCGATTTCGTATACCGAATATCACGCCGACAAGGAGTGCTTTAACACCGCCGTTGCAGTCCTTCACATCGATCCGAAGATAACCGCTCTTGAGCAGGTCTCAGCCACCGCAAAGGACTGGGACATCATGTATCGGACCCGGCCGTGCCTGCCGTTGAAGCCCCAATACCGCGCGCTCGAAGGGCATATGGCCGGAGGCCGTCTGGCCTTCAAAGCGCCGTCGACGATCTACCTCAGCAGCGGCGACTATCATTGGGATGGATTGAATGGGCCGAAGGCGTTGTCCCAGAACATGGACAACGACTACGGGAAGGTCATGGCGATCGATCTCGTCACGCGTGAGCCGACCATCGTATCGCGCGGCCATCGCAACATGCAGGGCATTACCGTCGATCGGAATGGCCGGGTATGGGTGCTGGAGCACGGCATCCGCGGTGGTGACGAGTTGAATCTCGTTGTCGCCGGCAACGACTACGGCTGGCCGAGCGTCACTCTCGGCACGCTCTACAGCCGCCTTCCCGTCCCCCACACGGGCGCCTACGGGCGGCATGACGGTTATACCAAGCCTGTCTTCGCGTGGCTCCCCTCAGTTGCCGTATCCAGCCTGACCACGATCGAGAATTTCCATGAAGCGTGGGACGGCGATCTGCTGGCGGCATCGCTGATCAACCGGGCACTTCACCGGATCCGCATAGAGGACAATCGCGTTCTTTTCGCAGAACGCATTCCCGTCGGCGACAATCGCATTCGCTATGCGCATGTCCACAAGGGCCAGATCATTATCTGGACGGACGACAGGAAGCTGATGTTTCTGACGCCGAAGCAGAACTCTTACTCGTCCGAATTCCTGACCGGCTACCTCGCCAAGCGGCCGTACGGCGACGATCAGCGCAGCAAGGTCAAGGCGGCCGTCGAGGAATGCCAAGCCTGTCATTCGCTCGATCCTTCGGACAACTCCAAGGCGCCTAGTTTGGCGACGGTGTTTGGTGGCCCGGTCGCCGGCACGGCGTTCGATGGTTATTCAAAGGCCATGCGCGCGAAATCCGGCACCTGGACGCGGGCCGATCTCAAAGCGTTCCTGTCCGCTCCGGAGAAATCCGTGCCCGGTACGGTCATGCCCGATCCGGGGATCAAGGACCCGTTCGTTATCGATGAACTCGTGGACGTGCTCGAGGCCGTTAAAATTACGGAGCCTGGGGCCCTCGACGTCGCCCGATCCAAGAGGGAATAGGGGCGAGCGTCGCGCATGGAAGCGCGTCTCTTCCCTGCGCGGCGTGGATCGACAGTCCGACGTCAGGACCGGCCCACGCGGGCAAGATCGACGATGATGTAGCGGTCGTTCTCGAACACGGTTGCCGCGGCCGGGGGCGTTTCAATCCAGCGCTGTTTGTCGCCCAGAGCCTGCCGTCTCGCGATGATGTATTCGTCGAACGGCCTGAAGTAGGTCAAAGAGGCATCCGCCCGGCGCGTCTTGTCGATGATGAAATGGGTCACGCCATAGCGCTGGGCCAGGGATCGCAAGGCCTGCTCATCGGCGGAGAACCATGCATCTATGATCGCGTTGGCCCGCTCCCGCATGCGCTTCAACTGCTGTTCGTGAAACGGGAGCTGGACCTCGAAGCTCATGAGGATGCTGCGTTTGGCGAAGAGCGGCACGCGATCCAGAAGCCCGTTCTGGTTCGGCCATCCCGCGATCAAAGCCGACTTGGGCAGTTGGGAGATGAAGTCGATGGCCTGTCGCTCGGCCGGCACGAGCGTGACGTTGTAGCCCTGGCTCAGCGGACGCCCGCCGAGGCCGAATACGACGATGCCTGCCGCGAGTATCGGGACGGCTGCCGGGGCCCAAGCCACGCGAGAGGAAAGCCAAACGCCAATTCTGCCGGCCAAGTATGTGAAAGCGAGAATGCTGGCGGATGGAAGTATGTAAGCCGTGTATCGCGGAGCTGCGTAGAGAATGGGCGCAATCACGGCGGCGACGAACGAGAGCGAAATCGAAACCGCTATCACGGTCAGCACGCGCCGGGCAGCGAGGCTCGTCCAGCTCGAGAGGACCAGTCCGGCGAGCAGGAGCAGCCAGAGGCCGGCGGCCACCTTGCCCTTGAGCCATTGAACGAACTCGCCGCCTCCCCACCAGGGCGCTTGCGCGGACACGAACGTTCTTCTGACCGTCGTGGGGATAATCTCGATGGGGCTGATGTAGCCGAGCTGATCGCGATGAGCCAGCCGGCCGCCGGGGCCTGCTTCGGGCCACGCCGAGGAGGCATTGGTGACCACCGGTCCCCAGTGCGACTGGGCGAGCATTTTGGGCGCCGCGCACACGACGGTGAGCGCACCAACTGCAGCAACCATCAAGATGCGCTTGAGGACGGGCTCGTTGTCCGCCCTGTCGAACAGAAGCGCGCCGGGTGCCAGGCATTGGACCGCGAACAGCGCGCCTGATGCAACGGCAGCCGGATACCAGAACAGCGCCCCCAGGATAGAGGCAGCAGCCGTATAGATCCGCCGGTCACCCACGAAGCCGTAGAGCGCGATGAATATGATCGCCATGCCCCCGGCCCTGGGGAGGCCTCCGCCCATGATGTCCAGTAGTTGATCGGAAGCCAGCAGCAGCGCGACGGTGATCCAGCCGCCGATCCGTCCGGCAAGGAAGCGCCCGGCCAGGTAGGCAAACACCAGCGCGACGACGACGGAGACATGATCGAAGACGGCCAACAGCACGACGGGATCGAAAATGCTCGCCAGGCCGCGCATCAGGACGTGGTAGCCGAACGGCAGATGCGTATCGAGGTAGTAGTCGGCTATGGGGTCGCGCGCGAAGAGAAGCGGATCGCCATATCTGAAGAGCGACCAGGTGACCTGCTGGCTGTCATCATTCGTGACGTTGGGTGAGAAAGACAGGAGGGTCCGGTGCAGCAGTCCAGGTCCGAACACCGCGAGCGTTCCGAGAAATCCCCAAACGTCGACCCAGAAGATCCTACGGCCAAGCAGCACGAAGGATCTCGTGGCCGTTTCCTCGTAACGCTCTCTCATCAACCTTGCCTCTCGAGCTGCGAGATCATGGGCGCCGCGCGCAAATCGACGCCAAGAAACGACCTCCTTTACCGGCGCCCTGCAGCATTCGCGCCAGGCAGGCGACCCGCGTCGGCGCCTGACGGGGGCGGCCTTCCCCCGGCGACGCATTTCTCAGAACTGCCAATAGAGGAACTCGCTCTCTCCTTGGAGCCGCCAGATCGCCACCGCGGCGAGCACCACCACCACCGCGGTCCAGAAAGGTGTGAGCTGCCAGTGCACCTCCCAGCCGAGGATCGCGATCCTGGAGGGCCGGGGCGGGAGCTGGATCGCCGGGTTGTGAGGCGCGAGCATCTGCAGCGTGTTGGGCATGAAGAATGCGATGACCAGGAGCGCGAGCAGGCTGGCGACTTCGATGCCCCAGGCCCAGCCGTACACCATGCTGCCGTTCAGCATCATGGTCGGCAGTTCGGACAGGCCGATCAGGGCCGACAGCTTGTTGGGCAAGCTGATGCCATTCAGGCCGGCCATGCCCTGGACGATGTTGATCGCCGAATGCACATCGGGAGCGCGGAAGAACACCATCGCAACGGCCACCGCGACGAATGTCAGGCCGCCGCCGAGCAGCGTCAGCGGCAGCGCCCCTCGTCCACTTCCCACCTCTTCGGCTTTCGGCCCGTACTGCCGCCACGCATGATTGATGGCGAGATACACGCCGTGGATGAGGCCCCAGATCACAAATGTGTAGCCCGCTCCGTGCCAGACACCTGAGACGAGCATGGTGAACACGGTCGGCGCGACGAGCACCTGCATGTAGGCGGCAAAGCTCGACGCGCGCCCGCGCAAGAGAGGCTTTCCCGCGGCCGCGCGCCGCCGCGTGACCGAGAGCGCGACGGGGTTGTAGACATAGGCCGTCAGAAACCGCGTGAGCGTGATGTGCCATCGCGACCAGAAGTCGATGATATTGGTGGCCTGGAGAGGGGAATCGAAATTCATCGGCAGGCGGATGCCGAACAGCAGTGCCGCGCCGCACGCCATGTCACTGTAGGCGGAGAAGTCGAAATAGATCTGCAGGGTGAAGCCGACGGCGGCCTGCCAGGCCTGCAGCAGCGTCACGTCCCCGCCGGCAGCCGCATGCGCATAGATCGGCGTGACATACTGCGCGATCCCGTCGGCAAGCACGGTCTTCTTGAAGAGCCCGAAGCAGAACAGCGTGAGGCCCACGGCGAACAGCTCGGGGTTGAAACGGCACTCCAGCACCTTGAACTGGGGCATCATCTCGCGGAAATGCACGATCGGGCCGGCAATGAGCTGCGGAAAGAACATCACGAAAAGCACGAGCTCGCGCGGTGTGAACGACTTGACGCGTCCTCCCGCGACATCCATCAGAAAGGCGATCTTCTGAAATGTGATGAACGAAATGCCGAGCGGCAGCACGATCTGCTCGAGGATGAAATCCGTGCCGGCGACGTCGTTGACGATCGATGCTCCGAAATTCGCGTACTTGAAGTAGCCGAGCAGCAGGAGATTGAATGTTATGCCGATCGAAAGCACGATCGTGCACGCGCGTTGCTGCGTCTTGTCCGCCGCGAGGCGCAGAAGCGTGCGCGCGAAAATGTAGTTGGCGAGGAGCGATGAGGCGATGATCAGCAGATTGAATGGCCGCCACCACGCGTAGAAGAACACGGAGGCGAAGATCAGCCAGTCAAGTGCCGAGGTGCGCGAGTGCCTTCCGAGGAGCAAAAAGCCGATCACGGTCACCGGCAGGAAGCCAAACACGAAGGCATACGAATTGAAAAGCAGTTGCCCCTCCCTCGCGCCAAGGTGAGACTGCCGGGCGCGCGCCGCGCGTGCGAACAGCCACACCACGAACTTTTCTAAACGCGGATATGTGCCTCATGGAATGTACGGCAGCGCTCAGGCGGTCAGCGCTTTGATGCCCTTCACGATGTCGCCGAAGGTTCGATACTCTTCGATTTCCGCGAGGGGGAACTTGATGCCGAACTCGATCTCGGCGGCGACGATGAAGTTCACGTAGGTTGCCGAGTCCCAGTTCGGGACGTCGGCGCCGACGGTTTCCGGCGTGAGCACGACGGTATCGTCACCCACCAGATCGCGGACGATACGCGTGACGGCGGCGAGGATCTCCTGATCGGTCATCCCTGGCGCTCCCTGCGACCGATCCTGGTCGGGCGTTGGACATAGTTCGCCACGGATACCTCCCAAAGAGTGGGTGCGCCCTCGACCTCCGCGGAGTCGAGACGGGCGAACCCGAGATTGGCAAAGAGTTCGCGGATAACGCTGTTTTTCTTAGTCGGGATTATCTGGCCGCACAATCTTTCGACCTTCCGCTGCCGCGCAGCGTCCACGACAATATTCATCGCCTCGTCCTCGAGCTGACGGCCGAACACGCGACAGCTCATGACCCAGGTGACGATTTCGAGCGCGTTCGCCCGATCTGCTTGCGGCGTGAGAATGATCACGCTGACGATGCCGTTGTCGCCGAACTTGTCGATCAGGCGGAACTGCAGCCCGATCGTGCTCGGGTCCGCCATCAGCGCGTCGATCTCGTGCTCCGTGCGCCGGACGGTCGTCGTGTTGAACTGGTTGGTCTTGTTGATGAGCTGGGTGACGCGCGCGAGATTGGTTGGCGAAATGGGGCCGTAGTCGACCGACATTTCGAGGCCCTGCAGGAACTCGTCCATCCCGCCGCTCGCATTCGCAAGGTTCTCGCGGGCGGCGTTGGCCGCGTACTGGCGGCTGCGCTCGAGGTCTTCCCTGGTGAAGGCGGTCGCTTCGAAGTGGCCTGCCCTGGCGAGGCAGCGCACGTAGCCGGCCGGATCCGCCGGCAGCTCCGGCACGGCGACCATCGGCAGCGCCTCGCGGATGCGGGCGCGCTCAACGGGATTGTCATCCACGAACACGAGGCTGTCCAAGCCGATATTGAGAGCCCTTGCGATGGCGACGAGGTTCTCGGCCTTGTCGTTCCAGTTCGCCATGAAGGCAGCGATGTCGGAGCGCTTCAGCAGCATCTCGGGATGATCCCGGAAAGCGGTCTCCGCGACCACGGGATCGTTCTTCGAGCACACGGCAAGCAGCACGCCGCGCTGGCTGAGCGTCTTGGCGTAGGCCTGCACGGCCAGGAATGCTTCGCCTACGCCGCTGCCGGCGCCGAGCACGATGCCCTCGATGCCGTCATCGCCGATGACGCCGCCCCAAAGCGTGTTGTCGAGATCGAGCACGAGGCATTTCTTGTACTTGCCGCGCGCCGCAGCGATCAGGCGTGCCGTGAGCTCGCCGTACATCATGGCCGCCTGCGGCGCGATCTCCATTTTGGCCTGGAGCCAGCGGTTGACGTCGAACCAGGCATTGAGCCCGTCCCGCGCGCTCGCCCGTGCGACGTCGAGCCAGAGGACGCCGTCGGCGTAGGCGGCGTCGGCGGCGGCGACGTTGATGCGTGATACGAGCCGGGAGGGGGCGCCGGGAACGATCGCATCCAGAGAGCCGAAGATCGGCTCGTCGTGATCGAGCAAGGATTGCTGGACGACCGTGCAGCCGAACCGCTCGCGCGCCGTTCGCCACAAGCTGCGCATGTCCTCGACCGCCGCCGCGACCAGGCCATCGGCTTCCTCGGGGCTCGCGCCGATCGGCGCCGCGCCGACGAGGTCGCGTGCGCCGAGCGAGATCAGCACGACTTCCGGCTTGACGTCTCGAAGCGGCGAATTGGGATCGAACAGCACCTGCCGATACTGCGCGTAGCCGGCCACGTAGCCTTCGATGCGCAACCCGCGCCTCAGGCCCGCAACACGGATCCCGGCGAGCAGATGATCGACTGTGCTGGCACCGAGGAGGGCGAGCCGCAACGGCTCGAAGGCTGTGTCGTCCGCCTTGGGCGTGGCCGCAAGGGCGGCGTCGAGTTGGATGGTTTCGAGATACGAAAGTCGCTCGCCGGCCAGTCGCGATAAGGCGCCGAGACGGTCGGAAGGATCGTCGACCGCCTTGGCGGCTGCCAGCCGGGCGCGAAACTCTCGTGAAGGCGGCAGCCAATCCATTTACGAGCCCCCGTTAAATCCCGATAGCGCGATGGAATGAGTATAGCGGTCCCCAAATGTCGTGCATATAAGTGATGTGCAAACGTGGTGTGTCGGCGTTAGGCAAGTTAACCAAGGCGGGGCTCATGAATTCATACCAAGGAGTCGAGCGGAAGCCTTGGTCGTCGCCCGCTGTCGTTCGGCCGCATCTTTACATCATCTTGATACTCGCGGCGATGCTCGCGACATTCGTTGCTCATCTGAGAAGGGATGCCATTTTCGCCTGCCCCGCGCCCGATTATGCCAAAGGTTACTATCTCGCCTACTGCCAGGCTGCGGCCTACGCCGACTACGAGCACGGCGCTTACTGGTTTGGGCTCGAATCGGAAGCACGGCAGTCCGTTGCCGCGGCCGACGTGCTCTTTCTCGGCGACAGCCGTCTCCAGTTCGGCTTCTCGACGCGGGCGTTGGCCGACTGGTTCGCAGCGCGGAGCCGCACCTACCATCTGCTGGGCTTCGGCTACGACGAGAACAGCAATTTCGCGGGAGCGCTGCTCAACCGTCTACGGCCTCGCGCACGGGCCTATGTGATCAGTCTCGACGACTTCTTCGTGGAGACCTTGACCCCTCCGGCTAGGGAGCTGCTCGCGAAGGGCACGTGGGACGTCCAGCGCAGTTACGAGGCCAAGCGGATCTGGCAATTCGCGCACCGCCTGATCTGTGGCAGCATGCCTTTCCTGTGCGGCAGCAGCGCTTCATTTTTCCGGGACAGCAAGACAGGGGCCTGGCTCTTCGCGGGCGTCCCGCCGAACCTCGGCTACAGCCGCGAGGACGTACCGGCAGATCATGAGCAGGTCGCGCGCGGCGAGCCAATAGGGGCCAAGTTCATCGCCGACCTCGGCGTCGATCGCAGCTGCGTGTTCATGACCTACATCCCGACGCTGCGCAGCGAGCTAGCGACCGCGCAGGCGCTCGCCGACAAGCTCGGCTTCGAGATGGTCTCTCCACAACTCGACGGTTTCGAGACGTTCGATACCTCCCACCTGACGCCCGCCAGCGCCGAGCGCTTCACGAGCGCCGTGCTCGAGCGCATCGGGCCAAGGCTTGCGGCGTGCCTCCAGGCGGACAAGCCGAAGTGAGATTTCCTAAGCGAGCCTTCCTGATGCCTACAGGCATTGCAGGGTTCGGTTGTAGTCCGACGCATAGCCCATGCCGTCGAGCCAGCTCAGATCGGTCGCGTTGTGGATCGCGACGGTGGCCTGGAATTGCGGGTAGCTGAACGCGAACGATGCGACGATCAGCACCGCGCAGAGCCCGCGGACGACCCAACGCCAGTCCGACTTGGAGCCCCAGAGCGCGATAAAGGCCATCAATGGCACGAACTGCAGAGAGAACAGGAAGGTGTGCCCGCCGTAGACCGAATGCAGCACATAGAAGAGTGCGAGCACGAACCCGACGAAGCCGATGACGATGGTATCCCGCCGGCTCGCCAGGGCGGCGCGGATCCCGATCGCGGCGAGCACGATCCACAGACCGAAGACGAGAATGGAAAGGGGCGTCAGATCGGCCGGGGCCATCTGATTGGTGATGATGCGGACGAAGCCCGGCTCCTTTCGAGCCCCCTCGACGACGATCGGCGTCGGCGCCGCCAAAGTGTGCGCGAAGAACGTGATCGTGTGATTGACGATGGGCGTCTCGACGCGGTTCCGTTGGAGTGTGGCGTCGCTCCAGATCTTGAAGAAGCCGCCCGCGGTGGGGAACAGCAGGTACTGGAAAACGGTGAGCAGGGCCAGGAGCGCGAGGGCATCGCGCGTATGGCGATAGGCCTGCGCCCACTCGATCCTGGGCCAGCGGTAGAGTAGCGACGCCGCAATGCCAATGGCCCAGTGCGAGGCTGTGATGCTCGCCGAAATCACGCTTTGCGCGACGCCCGTGGCGTGGTTCTGCGCGCCGGGAGGAGCCGCGAACCAGATCACGCTGACGAGTATGGAGGCCGCTCCGAAGGCAAGCCACTCGGGAAAGCCGATCCAGTAGATGAAGCCCGCCGTCGAGAAGCACAGCACCGTACCGAGCACGGCGTCGATGCGCCGGAAGCCGAACGTGCGCTGGGCGATGTAGATCGTGCTGGTCAGGCACGCCGCCTGGAGCGCGACGTAGAGTGCGATGCTGTCCTTGATGTTCAGCCCGGCGACCCTGCTGATGAGGCGCACCGGTGCGGCGATGAGCATCGACCACAAGGGATGAAGGCGCGAGCGCTCGTGGTAGGGCGCATAGCGGTCCGTCACGCCTGCGACGGTGCGCCCGGGGTCGGAATCGAACCAGATGTCGAAGCCCCGGCAGAGCCTTTCGAATTCGAACTGGTAGAACTGATGGAGCGCGAAGAAAATCGCGGCGGTGCAGAGCGCCGCCAGGATCGCGAACTCGGCGTAGAGCGCCCGGGGGTCTTCAATGGCAAGCGCGCGCCCGATGGCGCGAGGCATCCCGGCGACCCTGTCCCGCGCCGACGATAGAAGTTCCCTGGCTCGAGTAGTGATCATTCGGCTCCCCGGTGGCCGGTATGCGGACGCCTCTCAGGCGGAACCTGCGCGCATTGTACGCGCCGGCGAGTCATCTCGTGTCTCCATCGAGCCGGGAAGAAAACAGCACCGCAATTGCAGCGGCCGCAATGCCGATGCCGGAAACCGATGCGACGTCGAGACCAAGACTTTCCCGCAATGTCCCCGTCTTCTCGATCAATCGATTTTTCTCTATCGGAGTTGGCTTGAAAACAATCGTTCACTAGGCACTCTGGCCCAGATCCCGCTGCGCAACAAGTGCATCGCTTTTGCTAGGTTAAGCCCTGTTAGGTAGGTGCGTGGGTACAGCATGGCGATGGCGCGGGATGCTCCGCTCGCACGGGATCGCATCGGATGAGCGGTCATGCGGCACGCCTGAAGGCGCGGCATCCGGAAGCGCCCATAGGCTGGCGTTGGGTATGTGAGGGGGAATTCATTTCGGAGCTGGCGGAGGCGAGAGGATTCGAACCTCCGGTACCCATTTCTGAGTACAACGATTTAGCAAACCGCCGCCTTAAGCCACTCGGCCACGCCTCCGTCGCCGAGAGCTATAAGCAGGACCATGGGCAATATCAAGCGCACGCACGTCGGTCGGAGCAGTGGGGCGCCGCCGCGCGGCCGTGCCGTAGCGCGCCGGCCTCCGGCCCGCGGTCGTCAGGCTGGCATGAATCTCGAATAGGTGTGGGGTGCGCGGGTCAGGTGGCGCGAGGCGGCGTGAGGGCGGGGTTCTGCCCCGAAAGCCGTAGGCTCCGCGAGGGCTGCCGTCGGAATGGGCAAGGTGTTGCATTAATGATGCACAAATGCTGTGTTTGGAATTTACAGCAAAAGCGGCTAAATGGTGGCTAATATTGGTATAAACTATGTCCCATTGAGGGATGTCACGCGTATCATCCGTGGACGGTGGGTCAGTCGTCGCATCCCGACGTTGATCAGAGGCTGAGTGAGTAAAAATGCGTACCTCTTCACAGCGCTCGGTTACGAGCAAGATCGCATCAATCCAGGACAAGCCGGGACGTCAGAACGGCACGCTGCGCGCCGCGCCAGCGCGCGCCGCGGAGACGAACGGCGAGCTTGCCGCGACGCCGCCCGCGCCCGCCAAGGCGACGATGTCGGTCGTCATCATCGAGCGCCGCGCGTTCGTCAGGGGCTGCATCCAGTCGATCCTCTCGGAGGCGACGACGCTCGACGGCGTCGGCGTCGCGAGCGTCGAGGAGTATCTCGCGCGCTCGGCGACGCTCAAGGCGGCGATCGTCGTGCTGTGCACGATCGGCATGAGCGCGCGCGATGTCGATGCGCAGCTGACGCGGCTGCAGACGGCGGGCGGCGGCGTGCCGGTGGTGGTGATGTCGGATGCCGACGATCCCGAGCTGGTGATGACGGTGATGGACAAGGGCGCGAACGGCTTCATGCCGGCCGACATCTCGCTCGAGGTGGCCGCGCACGCGCTGCGTCTCGTTGCGGCGGGGGGGCAGTATTTCCCGGCCGGCAGCCTGCTTGCGGCGCGCAAGATGATGGCGGAGCGCCAGTCGTCGTCGCCGGGGCCGCGGGGCATGTTCACGCGCCGCCAGGTTGCGGTGATCGACGCGCTGCGCAAGGGCAAGGCGAACAAGATCATCGCCTACGAGCTCAACATGTGCGAGAGCACCGTCAAGGTCCACGTGCGCAACATCATGAAGAAGCTCAACGCCAAGAACCGCACAGAGGTCGCATACCTCGCTTCTGGACTAATACAAGAGCAGGG
>JAEWIJ010000035.1 GCA_023387235.1 Pseudomonadota bacterium | reverse complement strand
GCGCGTACTGACCTGTGATCAAGTTGTGTGAAGACGGGGCGCGCCGCACTTCCCCTTCTCCCCGTTTCTTCAACGGGGAGAAGGCCGGGATGAGGGGCGGCAGCATACGCCAACGTCAGCGCGAGCGGCCGCCCCTCACGTCGTGCCGAAGGCACGCCTCTGGCGTGACCCCTCTCCCCGTGAAGGACGGGGAGAGGGGAAAATTAGCGCGCGACAGCCGTCTCCAGCAGCGTGCGGAGCTTGCCCGTCGGCGCGACGGATTTGCGCGTCTCCATGTCGAAGAACACGTTCACGCATTCCGCCGTCGCAACGCACGCATCAGCGACGAAGACGCCGTATCCCGTCGTGATCGATCGGTTGCCGAGCTTGATGAAGCGCGAGCCGACCTCGACCATGCCGGGGTAGAAAATCTCGCGGCGGAAATCGATCGCCGCGCGCGCCAGCACGAAGTCGATCTTCGCGTCGGTGCCGGCATCCTGCATGAGCTTGTAGTAGAGCTCGCATCGCCCCGCCTCGATGTACGACGCGATCGATACGTTGTTGACGTGGCCGAGCTTGTCGGTGTCGCAGAAGCGAATGGTCACCGGCGTGAAGATCTCGAACGTCTCGCGCCGGGTCAGGTCTTTCGCCGTTTCGTGTTGCATGTCTCGCTGATCATCCGCTGTTTTGGTTTTGTCGTTGTCAGGCGCCGGTGGCGCGTACGTTACCTATTCCATCGATCGCAAAATCGAAGGTTTCGCCGGGCGCGATCGGCAGTGTCGGTATGAGGCTGCCCGTAATGACCACCTGACCGGCGGCGAGCGGCTTGCCGCGAGATGCCGCGAGGTTCGCGATCCAGGCGAGCGCGCCCATGGGATCGTCGGTCTTGCCGCTGTGCTTGCCCGAGCCCGTCGTGAGATTGCCCGCGAGGCCGTTGAGATCCAGGCTCGCCGGCACTTTCACGGGCGCACCGAGCACGATGCCGGCATTCCACGCGTTGTCGCAGATGAGCGACTGCGCCTTCGAGGATTTGTAGTCGGCGTTGCGGTCCTCGATCAGCTCGAAAGCCGGCATGACCTCGGCGACGGCCGCGCGCACGTCCTCTCGCGTGTACGGCGTGGCGCGAGGCTCGAAGGTCTTGCCGACGCGCACGGCCAGCTCGCATTCCATGACGACGTGCATGTGATCGGCGAGCTTGATGGTCGCGGGCGATTGATGAATGCGCTTGGAATAGATCACGCCGCCACAGGGATGATCGATGCCCATGAGCGCCTGCATGACCTTGGTCGTGGTCGCGATCTTGAGGCCGCCGACCTCGCCGTAGAGCGGCGTCCACAGCTCACGGAGCGCCTCCTGCGCCGCATAGGCGTCATCGATGGTCTTCGGCGCAATGTCCTCGGGAAGATTGGCGAAGGGCGCCCGCGTGCGATGAGCCTCGGCGATAAAGCGTGCAGCAGCGGCAGGATCGAAGGGCATGGTGGTCCTCGCGGGGCTCGATCGGGCTGGGGAAAGGGACGACACCCTAACGCGGACCGGCCCACCCGCAAACCCCGAGCCATCCGGCATCGGAGCACCACGGCCGCGCCCACGGGGCTTGAACCGGCGCCGGTCCGCGCTTTATCAGAGGCAGCGCCTTCGGGCAGTCCGTTGTACAGGAAATCAGGAGTATTGCCGCGATGAGCACCGACCGGCCGTCGCCCGCGACCGCGCGCCCCTTCGAGGCCGAGGTATCGCGTCTGCTGCACCTCATGGTGCATTCGGTCTACACCGAGAAGGACATCTTCCTGCGCGAGCTGATCTCGAACGCGTCGGACGCGTGCGACAAGCTGCGCTATGAGGCGATCGCGCATCCCGCGCTCCTCGGCGACGATGCCCGGCTCGCGATCCGCATCGAGACGGACAAGGAGGCCGGGCGGATCGTCATCGCCGATAACGGTATCGGCATGAGCGAGAGCGAGCTCGCCGAGAACCTCGGCACGATCGCGCGCTCGGGCACCCGCGCCTTCATGGACCGCCTCGGCAAGGACGGCGAGAATTCGGCTCTTATCGGCCAGTTCGGCGTCGGCTTCTATTCTGCCTTCATGGTCGCCGATCACATCGATGTCGTGAGCCGCAAGGCGGGCGAGAATGCAGCTTGGCTCTGGTCGTCCGACGGCGCGAGCGGCTACACCATCGAACCTGCCCCCGAAGCGGATGCTGCAAAAGTGTCGCGCGGCACGCGCATCACGCTCCATTTGAAAGACGACGCGAAGAACTTCCTCGACGACTATGAGATCGAGCGTATCGTCAAGACCTACTCGGACCACATTCTCTTTCCCGTCGAGCTTGTCGGCGCGGACGGCACGGCGAAGCAGCTCAACTCGGCGAGCGCGCTCTGGCAGCGCTCGAAGAGCGAGGTAAAGCCGGAGGAGTACACGGAAGCCTACCGCAGTCTTTCGGGCCAGCTCGATCAGCCCGCATTGACGGTCCACTACAAGGCCGAAGGACGCCAGTCCTATGCGGCGCTGCTGTTCGTGCCGACGCAGCGGCCGTTCGATCTTTTCGACGTCGAGCGCAAGGGCCGCGTGAAACTCTACGTCCGGCGCGTGTTCATCACCGAGGATGCCGCGCTCCTGCCGGGCTACCTGCGCTTCGTGCGCGGCGTCATCGACAGCGAGGACGTGCCGCTCAACATCAGCCGCGAGATGCTGCAGAACAATCCGGCCGTGGCGCAGATCCGTCGCGCCGTGACGGCGAAGCTCATTGGCGAGCTGGAGACGTTCGCGGGCAAGGAGCCGGAGAAGTTCACGCAGATCTGGGAGACCTTCGGCCAAGTGCTCAAGGAGGGCATCTACGAGGATTTCGAGCGCCGCGAGCAGCTTCTGAAGCTCGCGCGCTTCCGTTCGACGGCCGGTGACGGCTGGCGCTCGCTCTCGGAATACATCGCGGCGATGCGCGATGGACAGACGGAGATCTACTACCTCGTCGGCGAGAGCCTCGACCGCTTGAAATCGAGCCCGCAGCTCGAAGCGGCGAAGGAGCGTGGCGTCGAGGTGCTGCTGCTCGCCGATCCCGTGGATGCCTTCTGGACCACGGCGAACCCGAAGTTCGAGGACAAGGCGCTGAAGTCGCTGTCGCAGGGCGATGTGGATCTCTCCGCCATACCGCTGAGCGAGGAATCCGCAAAAACCAAGACCGAGCCGCCGAAGGATGTCGGCGATCTCATCTCCTCGCTCAAGGCCGCGCTCGGCGAAGAGGTCGATGACGTGAAGGTTTCGCAGCGGCTCGTCAGCTCGCCGGCGTGCCTCGTCGCGACGGCGCACGGGCCCGACCGCACGCTCGAACGGATGCTTCAGCGCCAGCAGCGCGGTATCAACGTGAAGCCCATTCTCGAAATCAATCCGGCCCATCCGCTGATCGCGGCAATCGATCGCGCGCGGCTCGCGACCGACATTGCCGTCGTCGATGATCTTGCGCACCTGCTGCTCGATCAGGCGCGCATCGTCGAAGGCGAGCTGCCGAGCGATCCCGCGCGGTTCACGGAGCGGCTGAACCGTTATCTGGTTGCCGGCCTCAAGGAACAAAGCACAGAAGGCACACCCGCATGAGCGATCGACAGGCGACAGCCAAGAGCACATCGACGGCGCGCAATCCGCTGCTCGGCGCGTGGAAGACGCCGTTCGAGATGCCGCCCTTTGAGAAGATCAAACCGGCGCATTTCCGCCCGGCGATCGACAAGGCCATCGAGACGCACAAGGCCGAAGTCGAGAAGATCCTCTCGAATACGGCATCGCCGACGTTCGGCAATACGATCGCTGCCATGGAAAAGGCTGGCGCGATGCTCACGCGCGTGCTCCGCGTGTTCTACAATCTGACGAGCGCCGACACGAACCCCGATCTGCAGGCCATCGAGCGCGACATCGCACCGATCCTCTCGCGGCACAGCACGGAGATCTCCCTCGATCCGCGCCTGTTCCAGCGCGTCGATACGATCTTCCAGCGCGGCAAGCGCCAGAAGCTCGATGCCGAGCAGCGGCGTGTGCTGGAGCGCACGCATTCGGGCCTCGTGCGCGCCGGCGCTCAGCTCGATGCGCAGGCGAAGACGCGCATGGGCGAGATCAACGCGCGGCTCGCGACGCTCGGCACGACCTTCGCTCAGAACGTCCTCGCCGACGAGCAGAGCTACAAGCTCGTGCTGGAGAGCGAGGCCGATCTCGCGGGATTGCCTGATTTCGTGCGCGCGGCGGCGAAGCGTGCGGGCGACGATCTCGGGCTTCCCGGCAAGCACGTGATTACGCTCGCGCGTTCGAGCATCGAGAGCTTCCTGCAGTTCTCGACGCGGCGCGATCTGCGCGAGGCGGCGTTCGCAGCCTGGATCCGGCGTGGCGAAGGCGGAGGCGAGCATGACAATCGCGCCGTCGCAACGGAAATTCTGGCACTCAGGGCCGAGCGCGCGCGCCTGCTCGGCTTCAAGACCTTCGCGAGGTTCCGCCTCGAAGATGCCATGGCGAAAACACCCGAGGCCGTGCGCGGACTGCTCGATGAGGTGTGGACGGCCGCCGTGAAGAAGGCCGGCGAGGAGCGCGCCATGCTCCAGCGCATGATCGAGCGCGAGGGCGGCAACTTCCAGGTCGAGGCGTGGGACTGGCGCCACTACGCGGAGAAGGTGCGCAAGGCCGAGTTCGATCTCGACGAGGGCGAGATCAAGCCGTACCTGCAGCTCGACCGCATGATCGATGCGGCGTTCGACAGCGCGACGCGGCTCTTCGGTCTCACGTTCGAAGAGCGCACGGACTTGCCGAAGTATCATCCCGATGTGCGCACTTGGGAAGTGAAGCGCGCAGACGGCTCGCATGTCGGCGTGTTCATCGGCGATTACTTCGCGCGTCCCTCGAAGCGTTCGGGCGCCTGGATGAGCGCCTTCCGCGGCCAGCAGCGCCTACAGGGCGACATCCATCCGATCATCGTCAACGTGCTGAATTTCGCGCGCGGTGCGGATAGCGAGCCGACACTGCTGAGCTTCACCGACGCCCGCACGCTCTTCCACGAGTTCGGCCACGCGCTGCACGGCCTCATGTCCGACGTGACGTATCCGTCGATTGCCGGAACGGCCGTCTCGACGGATTTCGTCGAGTTGCCGTCACAGCTTTTCGAGCACTGGCTCGACGAGCGCGATGTGCTGCGCAAGTTCGCCCGCCATCACAAGACCGGCGCGCCGATCCCCGATGCGCTCATCGACCGGCTCGATGCGGCCAACAAGTTCAATCAGGGTTTCGCGACCGTGGAGTACGTTTCCTCCGCGCTCGCGGACATGGAGCTGCACGCGCTCGACACGTTCGAGGGCTTCGACCTTTCGCGCTTCGAGGCCGACATGCTGAAGCGCATCGGCATGCCGCGCGAGATCGTCATGCGCCACCGCCTGCCGCACTTCGCGCACATCTTTTCGGGCGGCGGCTATGCGGCCGGCTACTACAGCTACATGTGGTCCGAGGTCATGGATGCCGATGCCTTCGAAGCCTTCGAGGAGACCGGTAACGCCTTCGATCCCGCGACGGCGAGCAAGCTTGCGGAGTTCATTTACGCGGCCGGCAATCGCCGCGATCCCGCGGAGGCGTACACGCTCTTCCGCGGACGGCTTCCGACATCGCACGCCATGCTCAAAAATCGCGGGCTGATCTCGTAGATCTCGTGCGCCGCCGACACGGGCGGCGCTATCTCTTGCTGCGCAGTGCGCTCAGCAGCTCCGCCGTCGGGTAGGCATCCGCCACTAGGCCGAGGCGGATCTGCTCCTTCTTCACGGCCGCGCGCGTGCCGGCGCCGATGATGCCGTCAATGCGGCCGACGTCATGGCCGCGCTGCGCCAGCAGCGTCTGCAACTCCTTGGCTTCATCGAGACTGAGCGAAGGAATGTCCTTGCCTACATCGCGCATCTCGGCTGCGCCCGCATAGCGCGTCGCGAGGTAGGCCACCGTCGTCGCGTAGTTCAGCGACTGGTTCCATTCGAGATAGATGCGGAAATTCGGATAAGCGAGAAAGAGCGGGCCGTCGCGGCCCATGAGCGCGAGCAGCGAGGCCTGCTTGTCGTCGGCGGTGAGGGGGCGTCCATCGGCGCGCGTCACGCCCCATTTGACCCACTGGCTGCGCGGATGCTGGATCTCGAGATCGGCCTCGGCCCAGTTCAAATTGCGCGGCGCGCGCACTTCCTCGAGCCACATCTCGCCCGCCCGCCAGCCGAGATGCTTGAGGTAGGCCGCCGTCGAGCCGATCACATCGGCAGGGCTCTTGAAGAGATCGCGGCGCCCATCGCCGTCATAGTCGACGGCGTGCGCGAGATAATGTCCGGGGAGAAACTGCGTCTGGCCGAGCTCGCCGGCCCACGAGCCGATCATGTCGGCGGGCCGCAGATCGCCGCGGTCGATGATCTTCAGCGCGGCGATGAACTCGCGCGTGAACATTTCGCCACGCCGGCAGTCATAGGCGAGGGTCGCGAGCGAGCGCAGCACCGGGAGCTTGCCCATGCCCGCGCCGAAGTCGCTTTCGAGCGCCCAGAAACCAGTGATGACCGGTCCCGGCACGCCATACTCCTTCTCGGCACGCTCGAAAATGCTGCGGTAGCGTTCGAGCTGGCGTGTACCGTTGACGATGCGGTTGCGCGAGACGAGCTTGCCGCGAAAGTCGACGAAGCTTTGCCCGAAGAAGGTCTGGCGGCGGTCGCGCGCGATGATGCCCTGGTCGAGCGTCATGTCGTCGAGCACGGCGGAGAGGGTCGCCTGCGTGACACCGGCGGCCGCGGCCTCCTTGCGAAAATTCCTGAGCCAAGTCTCGAAGCGCGTTGTGTTCTGGCAGTTCATCGGCTTCGCCGCCGTCTGCGCTAGAGGCCTGCCGGCTCCGACCGTAAAGGTCGTCGCGAGGATTGCAGCTAGGGAGACGGCGCAGGCAGTGAGGCGGGCGGTGCGGCGCATGCAGATCCTCGGAAAGGGGGATGAACGTCGGGCATTGATAGCCGAGCCAATGCGGCAAAATCATGCGGCCGCCGCGTGCCGCCAAGACCATGCGGCGCCGGGCCCGGCACGACATGCCTTGTGGCGCTTCTGCCGCGCGTCCACTGCGATCGCCCGCGAGGGCTGGCAAAGGTTTTGCCCCGCCGCTATAGCGGACACAAGGTTAATGGGCAGCTTGTGCACGCGATCTCGAAAGGAGCGGCCATGCGGACGTTCTCGTTTTTCACGGCGGCGGGCTTCACAGCGGCAGTGGGCCTTGCGCTGCTGCTGGCGGCATCTCCGGCAATGGCGGATTGCGATACCCTCGCCTTCGAGGTCAACGACTACGGCAAGGAGGGCCCGACGCGCGACGCCCTGGCGTTGCTCGACAAGCACATCGTCGCCAGCATGGCCAAGCGCGGCGTCACGAAGTACAGGGTCGGCGAGAAGACCGTGAAGTGCGAGCTGTTCCTCGACTTTATCGTTTTCGACGAGCATACGTGCACAGCCCAAGCGCCCGTCTGCTGGGGCAAGGATCTCCGCAAGATCAAGGCGAAGGTCGAGCCGAAGACCAAGCCGGTAAAGGCCGAGAAAAAGTAGCGCTTTGCGGCGCGCCTGCGGCTCCGCGACTGTGGATGATTGCCGCTCATCCCGGCTCTGCCACCGTACGACGCTGGACAGGCGCCGAGTCGGCACTGTAAACAAACGGAGAACGCGCCGGCTGGAGCGGTGGACCCTCCATTGAACTTTGTCCCGAAAGGCCCGATCGAGAGCGCACTTGCCGAGACGTTGAACAGCGTCGGTGAGCCTGCTTGGGTTGTCGATGCCGACCGAGGCGCGATTATCGGCGCCAATGGGCGGGGCGGCACCGTCTGGGGCATTCCGACGATCTCGCCGGTTCTCGACAGCGTGGTGCCGGCACTGCGCGCGCTTCGCTCCCGTCTGGCCCAGGGCTCTTTTCTCGAAACCACGACCAGCACGATCGAGCCGCTGAAGTTCTGGACAGCGGGCGGCCTCCGCACGCTCGCCTGCGAAGTGCGCACACTCGACGACAGCGTCGGCCCGGGCTTGCTGCTCGTCGTGGCAGATATTGCTGCGAGGCTTCCGGCCGCGCGCCGGGACGTGCGGCGCCGCGAGATGCCGCTGGCCGCCACCATCGAGCGCTCCAGGGCAGCACCCTCGGCGAGGGCCGAGCCGCCGGAGCGCATCCGTCAGGCGGCACCTGCCCCGACGACGCCAACGCCGAGCGCCCCGCTCAACGATATGGAAACGCTGCGTGAGATCGCGCGGCGCATTCGGCAGGGATCCGCTCGCATCACGGCGGGCGTCGACGCGCCGGCCAACGAGGATGCCGCGCCACCGCCGGCTGCAACTGCACCTGCCGCGCCCGTGCGCCCCGATACGCCGGGCGACCGCAGCGCCGCACTGGACGAGCAGCACGCCCACCTCGCGCACGAGATCCGCACACCGCTCGCGGCGATCGTCTCGCTCGCGGAGGTCATCACCGAGGAGCGCCTCGGCCCCTGGCCAAACGACCGCTACCGCAGCTATGTCCGCGACATCCTCGCCAGTGCCCGCCATGGCCTCGAAGTCGTGGACGGCATCCTGCGCGACGCGCCGAACGACCCCGGTGCCGCGCCCGTGCTCGCCGAGATCGACCTCAATGCGGAGGTCGAGGCCATCGCCACGTCATTGCAACCGCTTGCCGAGAAGTCAGGCGCGCGCATCGAGGCGGCCCTCGGCGGCGGCTTGCCGCCTGTCGTTGCCGACCGGCGTAATGTGCGTCAGATGCTGATCAATCTCGTGTCCAACGGCATCAAGCACGGCGGATCGTCGGTGCGCATCAAGATCACCACCGGCTACGAGCTCAACGGCGATGTGTGGGCCGAGGTCGAGGACAATGGCCCAGGCTTGCCGCCCGCCGAAAGACCGGGCGGTGTTACGCAGCGGAAAGCAGGCCTCGGATTGCCACTGACGCGATCGCTCGCTGCGGCGAACAACGCGCGGCTCGATCTCAAGAGCCGGCAGGGACGCGGCGTGCGTGCGCGCATCGTCTTCACGGGTGCCCGCGCGAGCCGCTGAGTGAGGCGGCTGTAGCGCGTACATTTAGATGGAATGGCGCTGCCTATAGAGCAGCCTTGTTGGTCCGCCGGGGGGGGGGGGGGGGGGGGG
>JAEWIJ010000017.1 GCA_023387235.1 Pseudomonadota bacterium | reverse complement strand
ATGCGGATCGACAGGCGCACGGTCGCGCCCGAAGGCTCGGCTTCGCCATTCACGCGGACGGCGATGCCGCCCCGATCCGTGAACTTGATGGCATTGCCGATGAGATTGAGAAGGATCTGGCGCAGCCGCATGGCATCGCCGATGACGAGCTTGGGCAGCGAGGGCTCGATCCACCACGCGAGATCGAGCTTCTTCTCGCTCGCCTTGGGCTGAAGCAGCTCGACCGCAGATTCAATGCACTGGTCGAGCTCGAAGGGCTCGGCGGCGATCTCGAGCTTGCCGGCTTCGATGCGCGAGAAGTCGAGGATCTCGTCGATGAGTGCGAGCAGCGTGCGGGCGGATTCCTCGATCGCGCGCGCGTAGGTCCGCTGGTCGGCGCTGAGCGGCGTCTCCGCAAGCAGGGACGACATGCCGAGAATGCCATTCATCGGCGTGCGGATCTCGTGGCTCATGGTCGCGAGGAAGCGCGACTTCGCACGGTTCGCGGTCTCGGCAGCATCGCGGGCCGTCTCCAGCTCCTGCTCGATGCGGCGCTGGTCGGTGATGTCGCGGCCGACGCGCTGGATCTCGGTCGCGAGGCCGTCGAGCGTCGGCGCGGCCTCCTGCTCGAAGGCGAACCAGCGCGGCCCCAGCGGCGTGAGCAGCCTGAGCTCGAAGGGGGGCGACGCTGTCGCGGAGAGGCCGGCGGTGGCCGGCCAGTCGCCGCCGGCAACCACGGCCGGCGCGAAGTGCGTGCCGAGCACATCGTCGGCATCGACCCCGAACGTCCGGCAGAAGGAGCGATTGACGAACGTCAGCCGGCCTTCCGGATCGGTGCGGCTGATGACGTGGCTCTGGCGGTCGAGAAGATCGCGGTAGCGCGCCTCGTTGTCGCGCAGCTCCCACTCGAGGTCCTTGAGGCGTTCGAGACCTGGATGGATATCGCCATGGCTCGGATCGGAATGCCGGTGTCGCTTCTCGTCGCGCAGCGCCCGCATGGCAATGCGCTCGGCAACGCCCGGACGCTGCAGCAGGCGCGCGAGGCGCCGCAGCACCATGGAGCTCTCGCGGATATTGAGGGCCGGCTCGCCATAGGTCCGCGCGCGCCGTGCGCCGCCTTCGGGCACAGCTCCGACGCCGGGCGATGGCTGAGCCTCGCCTTTCTTTTCGTTGCGGTTGGGCACCGGACGCTCACTCCCCACGGGCTTGCCCTTCTGAACGCTGATCCAATCAGAGGAGTCTTGCTGAAGGATTACGCGCTTGGGCTAAAGTGACTGAACGGTTAAGAGGACGGCAAAAGGCGCCGCAGACACCAGGAGGAGATGTCGATGGGACCACTGAAAGGTGTCCGCATTGTCGAGATGGCTGGCATCGGGCCAGCGCCATTCTGCGGCATGATGCTGTCGGACATGGGCGCCGAGGTGATCCGCGTGGACCGCTCGGACGGCGCCGACCTCGGCCTGCCGGGCCGTGAGCCGCGCTTCGAGGTGCTCCATCGCGGGCGGCAGACGGTCGCCGTGGACGTCAAGAGCGAGGCCGGGCGCGATATCGTCCGCCGGCTGGTGAAGGACGCGGACGCGCTCATCGAGGGCTTCCGGCCGGGCGTCATGGAGCGTCTGGGGCTCGGACCGCAGGCGCTCTGGGAGGTCAATCCCCGCCTCGTGTACGGCCGCATGACGGGTTTCGGCCAGGACGGCCCCATGGCGCCCCGCGCCGGCCACGACATCAACTACATCGCGCTGTCCGGTGCCCTGCATGCGATCGGCCAGAAGGATGGCCCGCCCATTCCGCCGCTCAATCTGGTGGGTGATTTCGGTGGTGGCGGGATGCTACTCGCTTTCGGCGTGCTCTGCGGGATTCTCGAGGCGCGCACGTCCGCCAAGGGGCAGGTCGTCGACGCGGCCATGGTCGACGGCGTCTCGCTGCTCATGGCCGGCATCTACGGCTTTCTCGGCAGCGGCATGTGGAAGGACGAGCGCGGCGAGAACATCCTCGACACGGGCGCGCCCTGGTATGGCGTCTATGAGACCAGGGACGGCAAGTGGGTCTCCATCGGCTCGATCGAGAAGCGCTTCTATGCCGATCTTCTGGACCGTCTCGGCATCGCGGGCGAGGATCTGCCCAAGCAGTACGACCGCGCCCGCTGGCCCGAGCTCGCCAGGCGTTATGCCGAGGTTTTCAAGACGCGCACGCGCGACGAGTGGTGCGCGGTGTTCGCCGACAGCGATGCCTGCTTTGCGCCGGTGCTCGCCATGAAAGAGGTCGGCACCCATCCGCACAACGTGGCACGGGCAACCTTCGTCGAGCGCGACGGCGTCGTGCAGCCGGCGCCGGGACCGCGCTTCAGCCGCACGCCGCCCGCGATTGCCGGGTCGCCCAAAGCTGCCGGCACGGACAGCGAGGCTGTATTGAAGGCGGCGCGCTACACGCCGAGCGAGATTGCTGCTTTCATCGAGAGCGGCGTCGTCAGCACGCCGCGCTGACGCAAGAACAACAGGAAACACTCAGATGGATTTCTCTTTTACCGAGGAGCAGCAGGGCATCCGCGACGCGATCCTCAAGATCTGCGCGCGCCTCGGCGACAGCTACTGGCTCGAGAAGGATCGCCACGGCGGTTTTCCCGTCGAGCTGCATCAGGCGCTCGCGGCCGACGGCTGGCTCGGCATTGCCATGCCGGAAGAATACGGCGGCGCAGGGCTCGGCATCACCGAAGCGGCGATCATGATGCAGGCGATTGCGGAGTCCGGTGCCGGCATGCAGGGCGCCTCCGCGATCCACATGAACATTTTCGGGCTCAATCCCGTCGTCGTTTTCGGTACTGAAGAGCAGAAGCAGCGCGCGCTGCCGCCGCTCATCGCCGGCAAGGAGAAGAGCTGCTTCGCCGTCACCGAGCCGAACGTTGGACTCGATACTACGCGCCTCAAGACGCGGGCGATCCGCGATGGCAATTCAGGCTACAAGGTGCACGGTGCCAAGATCTGGATCTCGACGGCGCAGGTCGCCGAGAAGATCCTGCTGCTCGCGCGCACGACACCGCTCGAGGAGGTGAAGAAGCCGACCGAGGGCCTCTCGCTCTTCTACACGACGATCGACCGCAAGACCGTCGAGGTGCGCGAGATCGAGAAGATGGGCCGCAAGGCGGTCGACTCCAATCAGGTGTTCTTCGACGGCTTCCACATCCCGATCGAGGATCGCATCGGTGAGGAAGGCAAGGGCTTCCAGTACATCCTGCACGGCATGAATCCCGAGCGCATCCTGATCGCGTCGGAGGCGGTCGGTCTCGGGCGTGTGGCGATCGAGCGCGCGACGCAATACGCCAAGGATCGCGTCGTGTTCGGCCGTCCGATCGGCCAGAACCAGGCGATCCAGCATCCGCTCGCGCGCTGCTGGATGAACCTCGAAGCGGCGAACCTGATGGTGTTCAAGGCAGCCTCGCTCTACGACCGCGGCCTGCCGTGCGGGATCGAGTCGAATTCGGCGAAGTATCTCGCGGGTGAGGCCGGTTTCGAGGCGTGTGAGACCGCGATCATGACGCACGGCGGCATGGGTTACGCGAAGGAGTTCCACGTCGAGCGCTATCTGCGCGAGATCCTGATCGCGCGCATCGCGCCTGTCTCGCGCGAGTTGGTGCTCTCGCACGTTGCCGAGCGGCAGTTGGGATTGCCGAAGAGCTATTGATAAGCGGCGGGCTACCACGCTCTTCCCTCTCCCCGTCCTTACGGGGAGAAGGGGAAGTGAGCGCGCCTCCTCGTACTTTCAATTCTCCTTGTGATCCGTCGTGGCGACGCGGTCGGGATCGTCCTGGGCGCGGCGTTCGAAGCTCAGGAAGTCGTAATAGCCGCAGCGGCCAGGCCCGGGATAGGAGCGGCATACTGACGGGCGGCCCTTGTAGATCGTGCAGCGCCGCTCCTCCGTGTCGAAGAAGCGGCAGATCTTGCCGAAGTGAGGATCAGCCTTGCGCCTGAGCAGGTATTTGTGACCGTGCGCGCTCTTCGTGTAGCGCTTCACGGCCGTATCGAAGTCGACCTCGTGAAACTTCGCCAGCCGCTCGACATCCCGCTTGTTGATGGCGATCACCGGATAGGAGCAGCAGAAGCCGGGGCACTTCAGGCAGTTGTACACGTAGCGAGCGTCCTCGTGATCTGAGAGCGGCTGCATACCAGCTCGCGCCTGCGCCCCGCAAGCATAACACGGCATCGTGTGTGCGCGGCATCGCCGGATGGGCCAGCGCGTTGCCCGATTGCCCTCTTATGTTGGATTGACGCCGCGGGGCACTGGGGCTAGGTGCATTCCCCTCGCGCGCCGATCGGCTCCGGCCGGGGCGCGCTTTATCATCTGCGTCATGCGGCGCGAGGGGGCATTTGCCGGATGATCAGTGACGTGCTCGCCGTTGAGACAAGGCCTACCGTGCCTGCCGATCTTCCGGCCATCGTGGCCCTGCAGACGCGCGCGTTCAGCCCGGGCCGGTTCACGCGGACGGCCTATCGCGTACGCGAAGGCGCACCGGACATCTCGCCGTACTGCCGCGTGGCCATGATGGGCGACAGGCTCATTGCGGCCGTGCGCATGACATTGGTCAATGTCGGCGGGCAGCCGGGTGGCGTACTGCTGGGGCCGCTTGCCGTTGAGCCTGATCTCGCCGGGCGGGGGTATGCGCGCCGGCTCGTCGCCGAAGCTCTCGACGCGGCGCGGGACGGGGGCGAGGCGCTCGTTCTGCTCGTCGGCGACATGGCCTACTACGGGCGTCTTGGTTTCGCCCCGGTGCCGCCCGGTCAGATTCGGCTGCCGGGGCCGTTCGATCCCGCGCGCCTGCTCGCGAGCGAGATCGAGGCGGGCGCGCTCGGGAAATTCCGAGGGATGGTTGCCGCACGCTCATAGCGGCCATTCCGCAGGCGGCCGCGATGCCCTGCCTTTCCTGTTGCGGGCGGCGTCGGATCGGTGGTGAAAAGGCAGATCATGCTGCAGAAATTCACTGGGAGGGCATCACAGTGAGCCGTTATGCCGAGGTCTATGCCAACTGGAAACGTTGCCCGGCGAAATTCTGGGGGGACGCGGCCGAAGAGATCGACTGGGTAAAGCCCGCGACGAAGGTGTTCGATCCGCATCTTGGTGAATATGGCCGCTGGTTCGTCGGCGCCGAATGCAACACCGCCTACAACTGCCTCGATCGTCACGTTGCCGCCGGACGCGGCAAGCAGAAAGCCCTCATCTACGACAGCCCCGTCACCAACACGGTCAAAGCCTACACCTACGCGGAGCTGACCGACGAGGTGGCGACGCTCGGCGGCGTGCTCCAGGATCTCGGCGTCGAGCAGGGTGACCGCGTCATCATCTACATGCCGATGATTCCCGAGGCGGTCATCGCCATGCTCGCATGCGCGCGCATCGGGGCCATCCACTGCGTCGTGTTCGGCGGCTTCGCGGCGAACGAGCTTGCGACGCGCTTCGACGACTGCCAGCCGGTCGCCGTGCTGACCGCGAGCTGCGGCATCGAAGCGGCGCGCGTGATCCCTTACAAGCCGCTCCTCGACAAGGCGATCGAGCTCGCCGCGCACAAGCCGAGGACGTGCCTCGTGCTGCAGCGGCCCATGGAAAAGGCGCCGCTCGTCGCGGGGCGCGATCACGATTGGGCGCCTCTGATCGCGGATGCAAAGGAGCGCGGACGCAAGGCGGAGTGCGTCACCGTTGCGGCGACCGATCCGCTGTACATCCTCTACACCTCGGGCACGACCGGCTCGCCCAAGGGCGTCGTGCGCGACAACGGTGGCCACATGGTCGCGCTCAAGTGGACCATGAAGAACCACTACGGCATCGAGCCGGGTGAGGTTTTCTGGTCCGCGTCCGATGTCGGCTGGGTCGTCGGCCACAGCTATATCGTGTACGCGCCGCTCCTTCATGGTGCGACGACAGTCCTCTACGAAGGCAAGCCCGTGGGTACGCCCGATGCCGGCGCCTTCTGGCGCGTCATCTCCGAGCACAAGGTCTCGGCGATGTTCACCGCGCCGACCGCCTTCCGCGCGATCAAGCAGAACGACCCGAACGGCGAGTTCATCAAGAAGTACGATCTCAGCGCCTTCCGCACGCTCTTCCTCGCCGGCGAGCGCGCCGATCCCGAGACCATCAAGTGGGCCGAGAAGCATCTCAAGGTGCCCGTGCTCGATCACTGGTGGCAGACCGAAACGGGCTGGGCGATCGCGGGCAATCCCGTCGGGCTCGGCACGTTGCCGGTAAAGTACGGCTCGCCGACCGTACCGATGCCGGGCTACGACCTGCAGGTCCTCAACGCCGAAGGCGATGAAGTGCGGCGCGGCGAGACCGGCACGCTGGCGATCCGCCTGCCGCTGCCGCCGAGCTGCCTGCCGACGCTCTGGAACAACGATGCCCGCTTTCGCGCGAGCTACCTCTCGGAGTTCAAGGGCTACTACACGACGTCCGATGCCGGCTACATTGACCAGGACGGCTATGTCTACGTCATGGCGCGCACGGACGACGTGATCAACGTCGCCGGCCATCGACTCTCGACGGGGCAGATGGAGGAGGTCGTCGCCAAGCACAAGGACGTCGGCGAGTGCGCGGTGATCGGCGTTGCCGATCAGCTCAAGGGCCAGATACCCGTCGGCTTCATCGTGCTCAACGCCGGCGTGAACCGCAGCGCAAAAGAGATCGAGACCGAGGTCGTCAAGCTCGTGCGCGACGAGATCGGTCCGGTGGCCGCCTTCAAGCAGGTCATGACGGTGCAGCGCCTGCCCAAGACGCGCTCGGGCAAGATCCTGCGCGGCACCATGCGCTCCATTGCCGATGGCGAGAGCTGGAAGATGCCGGCGACGATCGACGACCCGGTCATTCTCGAGGAGATCACCGGCGTCTTGGGCGCGCGCGGCATGATCGGCAAGGCTGGCTGAAATCGCCGAGAAACACTTTATCCGGGACGGCGAAATCCCGTCGTCTGTTCGCGCAACTCTGTTTCGATTTCGGCATTATTCCATCGACGGCATGTCGATGCGACCATGAAGTTGGCGGGGTCGGCGCACCGTCCGGGAAGGGATTGCTCGCACATGGGGACGAACGGACCAGCGGCAGTCGTGGCGTGCTGGGAGCAGCTTCACGAAGCTGTGCTCGAGCTGGCCACACGGTGCGCAACGCCGCGTCAGCGGCTGCTCGCCGTCGCCGAGCGCCAGCTCCTGGCGGTCACGGAAATCGGCGCGAAGATCGACGATCGCGAGCTCCGCGAATGGATTTCGCGGCTCGCGCGAAGGCTGCAGGGCACGCATAACGCACCGACGCGCGCCGCCGTGTTCGCGACCATCAATGCCATGTCGGACGAGGACGTGGACGCCATGCTGCTCGACATCATCGCGATCTACGATGAGGTCACGCGCGCGGAGGTCATCGAGCGCATGCGCTCGGCGGCGGCCGCCTGAAGCATCCCATCATGCTTCCGCGGGCTGCGCGGACTTCGTGAAAGCGGCGACGTAGTCCATGAGCGCGTCCGAGGCGGCGCCTGCCCCCTCGGGGTCGGCCGCGGCGACGGCATGGGCCTGCGCGGCATGAAGGCGCGCGCAGAGCGGCAGGTCTCCGGCATCGCGATGATGCTGGTACCAATAGCGCCGCGAGAGGCCGGCGAGGAGCTGCATGGTGCGGACCGCGAACGGGTTGTGCGCCGCTTCCAGCATGAGGAGGTTCATCTCCCGGTCGAGGCGCAGGAACTCCAGCGCGTCGTTCGCGCGGCCGGCGCGGTCGAGGCCGTCGCCGATCGCCGTGAAGGCGGCGCGCTGCTGAGGCGTGGCGCGCGCGGCCGCGTTGCGGCTGATGAGTCGCTCGAGCTCGCGGCGCACCTCGACGACGAGAAGCTGCTCGCGCGCATCGATCGGCGTCACCTGGACGCCACGGCGCGGTAGGATGCTGACGAGCCCCTCACGGGCGAGCCGTTGAAGCGCCTCGCGGATGGGCGTGCGACCGAGTCCCACGGTCTCGGCCAGTACCTGCTCGGAGAGGAAGTCGCCGGGCGCCAGCAGCAGCGTCGCGATCATCTCCTCGAGCCGCGCATAGGCGAGGTCGGTCAGCGTCGTCGGCTTGACGTTGGGATCGGCAACCGGATTTGGGGGGATCTGGGTCAAGGGCGGTCTCGGGGGCGGCGTTTGCGTCTCTCTATTCAAAGACCGGATTGGAGTCACGTGAGAATATTGCCGCCTTTTTCATCAACTTCGCCCGGCAAATTGCCGCTCCGGCCGTTACGGCGCCCCGACGGGGCCAGGACAGGACTTGCCAACCGGCCGGCCAGGGGCTAAACAGCCGCCCATCTCACACGCACACCTACGCGCCGCGCCCGACAGAAAGCCCGGGCCGACGCTCCGGTGGGCTTTTTGCTCGTGCTTTGCGGCGCGAGCGGGGCCTTCTCAGGTGGGCGGAGGATCAACCGGAAAACAGGAACGACGACGCATGGCCCTGCCTGCATTCAATATGCGTCAGCTGCTTGAAGCTGGCGTGCACTTCGGCCACCAGAGCCACCGCTGGAATCCGAAAATGGCGCCCTTCATCTTCGGCGCCCGCAACAACATCCATATCGTCGATCTCGCCCAGACGGTGCCGCTCATGCATCAGGCGCTGGTCGCGGTGAGCGATGTCGTCGCCAAGGGCGGCCGCGTGCTGTTCGTCGGCACCAAGCGGCAGGCCGGCGAGGCCGTTGCCGATGCCGCCAAGCGCTCGGCGCAGTACTACATCAACCACCGCTGGCTCGGCGGCACGCTGACCAACTGGAAGACGATCTCGCAGTCGATCCGGCGCCTGCGCCAGCTCGACGACATGCTCGGCGGCGATACGCACGGCCGCACCAAGAAGGAGCTGCTCAACCTTACGCGCGAGCGCGACAAGCTCAACCAGGGCCTCGGCGGCATCCGCGACATGGGCGGCCTTCCCGATCTTCTCTTCGTGATCGACACGAACAAGGAGGATATCGCGATCAAGGAAGCCCAGAAGCTCAAGATCCCGATCGTCGCCGTGGTCGATACGAACTGCGATCCCGACGGCATCGACTTCCCGATCCCCGGCAATGACGACGCCGGCCGCGCGATCACGCTCTACTGCGATCTCGTTGCGCGCGCCGCGATCGACGGCCTCGGCCGCGGCCAGAGTTCGGCGGGTGTCGACATCGGCGCCGCGGAAGCGCCGCCGGAGGAAGAGCTGCCCGACACGCCGGCCTTCGTCGGCATCGACGCGCCGCGCGGCGAGGCGGATGACCTCAAGCGCATCAGCGGGATCAGCCCGAAGCTCGAGCAGAGCCTCAACGATCTCGGCGTCTACCACTTCTGGCAGATCTCGGACCTCGACGCGAATGGCGTTGCCGCGCTCGATGGCGCGCTCAAGCTGAACGGCCGTGTTGCGCGCGACAACTGGGTGGCGCAGGCCAAGAAGTTCGTCGACGAAGCGGCGGCCTGACGGGCAGCCGCAGCGCCTGTCGTCATGGTGCGGCGGGCTGACTATATAAGCCGTGAGACGCACGCCGCTATGAGCGCGGCGTGCGCATCCATTTCAGCAGCGGCAGGCGTTCCGTCCGCTCTGCTCGAACCAAGATAGGACAGCCAATGGCAAACATTACCGCCAGCATGGTCAAGGAGCTGCGCGACAAGACCGGCGCAGGCATGATGGACTGCAAGACGGCGCTGACCGAGACCGGCGGCGACATCGAGGCGGCGATCGACTGGCTGCGCAAGAAGGGTCTCTCCAAGGCCGCCAAGAAGGCTGACCGCGTTGCCGCGGATGGCCTCATCGGTGTTGCTCTCGAAGGGACGACCGGCGCGCTCGTCGAGGTCAATGCCGAGACGGACTTCGTCGCCCGCAACGAGACCTTCCAGGGCATGGTGCGCCAGATCGCGGCGCTCGCGATCAAGGCCGGCGGCAGTCTCGAGAAGCTGCTCGCGACGCCCTTCCCCGGCAAGTCGCACTCGGTCGACGATCACGTCAAGGAGATGATCGCGACCATCGGCGAGAACATGAGCGTGCGCCGCACGGCGTCGCTCTCAGTGCCGAACGGTGCGGTCGCGAGCTACATCCACAACAAGGTCGCCGACAACGTCGGCCGCATTGGCGTGCTGGTCGCGCTGAACTCGTCGGGCGACAAGGCGAAGCTCGCCGAGATCGGTCGTCAGGTCGCGCTGCATGTCGCGGCGGCGAACCCGCAGGCGGCGACGATCGAGGCGCTCGACAAGGCGCTCATCGACCGCGAGCGCGCGGTCTACGTCGAGCAGGCGCTGGCCACGGGCAAGTCCAAGGAGATCGTCGAGAAGATGGTCGAGGGGCGCCTGCGCAAGGAGTTCTTCGGCCAGGTGGTGCTGACCGAGCAGGTCTTCATGGGTCCGGGCGGCGACGGCAAGATCACGGTCGCGCAGTACCTCAAGGCCGAGGAGAAGGCCGTCGGCGGCCCGATCAAGGTCGAGGGCTTCCTCCGCTATGCTCTCGGCGAGGGTATCGAGAAGAAGACGACCGACTTCGCGGCCGAGGTTGCGGCCCTCTCGAAATCCTGATCTGACGCACATCAGTCCGCGAACGGCCCGGATGACAAGTCCGGGCCGTTTCGTTTGGTCGCGGGGCATTGCCGGGCTCCAGCCACTTTGCGGGCGGCGATTTTGCTCTACGATGGCGTCAACAAGGAGCATCGAGGGGAAACGCCATGGATACGACGCACGTCGCTGAAGCTGCTTCCCTGCTGGCCAAGGCGCGGCGCGAGAGCGGGCGCATCGAGGTGCTGCCCGAAGCCTGTCGCCCGAAGAGCGCGGTGGACGCGCACGCGATCCAGGATGCCGTAACGGCGCTGCTGAAAGATGAGATCCGCGCCTACAAGGCCAATGCGCCCATCGCCGGCGATCCGAATTCCCATGGCCTGCGTGCGCCGATCTACGCCGCGAACACGCGCCCGTCGCCGGCCAGGTTTCCGGTAACGGAGGCGCCGCAGTGTGGCGTCGAGGGCGAGGTCGCCTTTCGCTTCCGCGAGGATCTGCCGCCGCGCGCGACAGCCTACACCCGCGATGAAGTCGCGGCGGTGGTCGATGCTTGTGCCGCGATCGAAGTGGTGACGAGCCGCTACGCCAATCCCGATGCCATGTCGGCGCAGGACAAGCTCGCCGACTGCATCAGCAATGGCGGGTTCGTGTACGGCAAGATCGTCACGGATTGGCGCGCGCTCGATCTTCCGAAGCTCAAGGTGAAGCTCACCGTGAACGGCGAGACCGTGCTGGAGCAGGTCGGCGGACACCCGATCGGTGATCCGCTCGCCGTCGCCGTCGCCTTCGCGGACATGATGCGAACCGTTGGCGGCGTGAAGGCAGGCCAGTTCATCACGTGCGGCTCGTGCACCGGCATACGCTATCTGAAGCCCGGCGATACCTGCGGCGTCACGTTCGACGGCCTGGGTTCGGCAGAGCTGCAGTTCGTGCCATGATGGCGAACCGGTCGGCCACGCCGCGCAACGAGATCACATAAAGGAGACGCTACGATGGGCACCGCCCCGTTCGGTCCCGGCAATTACCGCTACATCCCCGCGGTGTTCCAGTACTCGGGAGGTGTCGCAGCGGAGCCCGGATATCGCCTCGAGCGCGTCATGTTCCGCAATCCCGTGCCGCTCAAGGAGGGCTTCGCGCGCATTGCCGAGCTGATCAAGGGCGCAGGCCGTCCGCTCTCCTCGTTCGCCGCCTGCGAGCTGCGCTCGCCCGAGCCTTTCACCGAAGAGGGCTTCCGCGCCTTCAACGAGATCTACGTCGGCACGCTCGCCGAGTGGGGCATCTTCGATCCGGCGACGCGCACGAACCCGGTGGCGCGCTCCAACGTCTGTCCCGAGATCGAGAAGCCGGCCGGGCCTTCGTTCCACGCCTTCGTGTTCACGGTGCCGGATGCGAGTGCCGCGCCCTCGTTCCACGTCGCGGGCAGCGGCGAGGCGCCCGAAGGCAAAGCCAACTACCGCGATCACATCACGCGGCGCGGTGACATCTCGCCCGCGGGCCTCACCGAGAAGGCGCGCTATGTGCTCGCCGAGATGGAGCGGCGCATGGCCGCGCTCGGCTTCACCTGGGCGCAATCGACGGCAGCCCAGCTCTACACCGTCCACGATCCGCATCCTTTCCTCGGGACGGAAATCGTGCGACGCGGCGCGGCGCGCTGCGGCCTGACGTGGCACTTCGCGCGCCCACCGGTGGTCGAGCTCGAATACGAGATGGATTGCCGCGGCATTGCGGTCGAGCGGGTGGTGTAGCCGATCTGTCGCGATCGCGACTTTCCCCTTCTCCCTGTTCTTACGGGGAGAAGGTCTGGATGAGGGGCGGCGGCAAACGCAATCGTCTCAGTATCGGCGGCCCCTCACCCTAACCCTCTCCCCGCATGAGCGGGGAGAGCGGATATGCGGCGCTCGCGGTTCGTTGGACGTCAGACGCCCGGTGGCGGCGTTGCGGCGGCAGGCGATTCGGGGTGCGGCGGTGGCGTCGTCGTGGTGCGACGTCCGAAGATGCTGGGCAGGATCGCCGAGGCGAGACGATGGGCGCCCGAGCAGACCGACTCCATGCTGTTGAGTGTGCTTTCGCCGCGACGCAGACGCCGGTCGAGAGCGGCCATGGTGCGGGAGAAGCCCGGGTCTTCGTCGTCGAGCCATGTGCGGAAGACGCTCGCGTAGACGGTTGCGAGGCCAGCCATGCGTGCGGCGCCGACAGGGCCGTCCGTATTGATGCCGGCGGCGGCGAGCATCCAGTGCTGCGCGTTCATGACGGCGCGGAGGTGCGCGATGTCGGCGAAGCCGCTGCCGGCAATCGACTTCAGCGCGACGCGATACGGCCCGAGCGCATCGAAGCGGCTCATGATGACCTCGAAAAGCGCATCGCGCGTGCTCTGGTCCGGCGTACGGCGCGGCGCACGGCGCAGCATCTCGTCGTCGACGAGGCCGCTGAAGGCGGCGAGCATCTCGGCCTTGCTGTCGAACGATGCCTTGAGATCGACGAGGGAGACGCCGGCTTTCTCGGCGATGTCGGCAAGCGAGACGTCATTCCATGGCCGTTCGGCGGCGAGCGCGAGCGCAGCAGCGAGGATGCGGCCTTTGGGCGTGGTCATGTCGATCATCGGGCACCTCGCTTAGAAAAGGCGTGCTCATTAGACATAAGAATTCGCATCGTCTGCGCAAGGCGCACGGGCCTACTGCGCCAGCTCGCGCGAGCGCTTGGTTGCGGCCGCCACTGCCGCTGTCATCAAGGGTTCGAGGCCGTCCTTCGCCATGAGCACCTGCAGCGCGGCGTACGTCGTGCCATTGGGCGAGGTGACGTTCTGGCGGAGGGTGGCGGCATCGAGCGGCGATTGATGCAGCAGCTCACCGGCGCCGGTGACGGTCGCGCGGGCAAGCTGCATGGCGAGCTTCGGCTCGAGGCCCGCGGCGATGCCTGCCGCGGCGAGCGCCTCGACCATGTAGAAGACATACGCGGGACCGGAGCCCGATACGGCCGTCACGGGATCGATGAGGGCTTCGTCATCGACCCAGGCGACCTCGCCGATGGTGGACAGCAGCTCGGTCACGGTCTGCCTGTGGGCTTCGGTGACGTGAGTGTTGGCGGCCGCGACGGTGATGCCCCGGCCGACGGCGGCCGGCGTATTCGGGATCGAGCGCACGACGGCGGCACCCGGCGCGAGGAACTTCTCGAAGCTCGCGATGGTGCGGCCGGCGGCGATGGAGAGCACGACCGTCGACGGCCCGGCGAGCTTGGCCAGGGGCGCAAAGACCTCGTCCATGACCTGGGGTTTCACCGCCATGAGCAGGACGGCCGGCGGCTTGTGCAGGTTGTCGATGGTGGTCACCGTGCGGACGCCGTGCTTGGCCAGCAACTCGGCCGTAGCGGGCGGCGGGCCCGGGTCCTGCACGATGATCTGCGCCGGTGGGAGGCCGCGTGCGAGCCAGCCCGCGAGCATGGCGCCGCCCATGTTGCCGGCACCTGCCAGGACCAAAGGGCCATCGAGGCGTATCATGCCGTTCATTCCTGTTGTTCGTGTTCGGGCCAGATCATAGCCGGCGCAGGCAGCAAGGCGAGCCCTTCCTCAGGGCGCGTAGGACGGCGGAGGCGCTGCAACCCAGGGGTGCGCCGGCCCGACGGTCGCGATCCGCTGGACAATGCGTTGGCGCGGACTTTCCTCTCGGACCTGCTCGAAGGCAATCACGATGAGCCCGGCCGCTATGGCAGCCACAGCAAGCTCATTCGGCATGAGGAGGAAATCCAGGTTCGAAGGGCGGCCACCGAGCTGCTCGTGCCCGCGGGCGAACGTCTCGTAGACCAGCAGGCCGTCCTCGGCCACGGCGGCGCAGATCGCCGGCAGGATTGGCCGCCAGAGGTAGTCCGTGACGATCACGCCGTCGAAACTCCGCTCGGCGAGGGAGAACGGCGAGCCGTCCTCCAGATCCGCGGCTATGACCTCTACGCGCGGGTCTTTCCCCAGCTCGCCGAGGCGGGACGTATCCCGATCGATTGCCGTGGCGCGAAGCCCTCGTTCGAGCGCCAGCCGCGTGTGCCGGCCGGTGCCGCAGGCAACGTCCAGGACCCGGCCACCTGGCGTCACGCCGGCCATGAAATACACAACCCATGGTGATGGCGGCTTATGGGTAATTGGATCGGGACTGAAGGATGGCATAGGGGCCGATCAGCAATGAGCAGGCATGAAAAAGGGCCCGTGCGGCTCTGGCTCGCCGGCTAACGGATTGTGCCGGAGCCCCGGATTCCCATATATGGGCGCATGAGCGCGCCCCCGGCAATCCGCTATACGAAGATGAACGGCCTCGGCAACGAGATCGTAGTCGTGGACCTGCGTGGGTCAACGAAGCGGTTCACGGCCGAGGAGGCCGCCGCCATTGCCGCGCGGCCGGACACGAATTTCGACCAGATGATGGTCCTGCATGATCCGCCGCGACCGGGTCTCGACGCGCGTATCCTGATCTACAACACGGACGGTTCGCTGGCCCAGGCCTGTGGGAACGGCACGCGGTGCGTCGGCCTGCTCGCCAATCGCGACACGGGGCGGACGGCATTCAAGTACGAGACCGATGGCGGCATTCTCGACGTGACGTTCGAAAGTCCGGCCTCGATTGCCGTCGACATGGGCGAGCCGCGCTTCGGCTGGCAGGATATTCCGCTCGCCGAGCCCTTCCACGACACGCGTCGCATCGAGCTGCAGGTCGGCCCGGCCGACAAGCCGATCATGCATTCGCCGGCGGTCGTGAATGTCGGCAATCCGCACGCCGTCTTCTGGGTCGACGATCCCGCCGCGATCGATCTCGGCCGCATCGGCCCCATGCTCGAGTATCACCCATACTTTCCGGAGCGTGCCAACATCTCCATCGCGCGGGTCGACAGCCGTGAGGCCATCACCTTGCGCACATGGGAGCGCGGCGCGGGATTGACGCGCGCGTGCGGCTCGGCAGCGTGCGCGGCGGCGGTGTCGGCAGCGCG
>JAEWIJ010000274.1 GCA_023387235.1 Pseudomonadota bacterium | reverse complement strand
CAACAAGATCGTGCCCAGCATCGGCAATGGCGGCGAGCGTCGGCACGGAGAAATCCGGCGTGCCCATGAAGACGATGCGCAGCATGTGACTGGCTCTGTGCTCGTGGTCTCGGCAAGCGACGGCAAGAAGAAATCAGGCGGCAGGCCCGTCCTTCGCCTGCTTGCGGAAGCGTCGCACGATCATGTCACGCTTCAGGCGCGTCAGAAAGTCGATGATCAGCTTGCCGTCGAGATGATCCATCTCGTGCTGGATGGCCGTTGCGAGCAAACCATCGGCAGCCAGCTCCTGGCGGGTGCCGGTCCGGTCCGTGTAGCGCACGATGAGCGACGACGGCCGCTCGATCTCGATGCGCACATCCGGAATGGAAAGGCAGCCCTCCTCGTGCATGCGCATCTCGCCGCCGAGCGACACGATCTCGGGATTGATCATCGCGATCGGCTGCTTCTCCTCTTCCTTGTCGCTCACGTCGAGGACGAGCAGCCGGCGCGGCACGCCGACCTGCACGGCCGCGAGCCCCACGCCGGGCGCGTCGTACATGGTTTCCAGCATGTCGTCGATCAGTCGGTTCAGCTCACCGTCCACGTGCTCGATGGGGGCGGAGGGCTGACGGAGGAGGGGATCCGGCAGGATGATGATCGGAAGTTTGGCCATGCCGCTCAGATAGGCAACGCCGCCGCTGCGGTCAATTGTCAATCCTGATGCATGGTCATCAGAGACTTTGCGTTGCGCTCAGGCCCCCGCTGCGCTACCTGCTCGCCATGTTGATCGGACCACCGCCAATACGAGGATCGGGACGTGTCTGAGGCCTTCGTGCTCGGTTGGGAGGAATGGGTCGGCTTGCCCGATCTCGATCTGCCCGCGATCAAGGCGAAGGTCGACACTGGCGCCAGGACCTCGGCGCTGCACGCCTTCTTCGTCGAGCCGTTCGGCTCCGCGTCGCGGCCCATGGTGCGGTTCGGCGTTCATCCCATCCCGGGCCGGAATGACGTCGAGGTCATCTGCACGGCCGAGGCAGTCGACCACCGCGAGGTGACGAGCTCGAACGGCGAAAGCGAGATGCGCTACGTCATTCGCACTTCGCTCAAGCTCGGCGAACGCGTCTGGCCGATCGAGCTGACGCTCGCCAATCGCGAGACCATGAGCTATCGGATGCTCATCGGGCGCCAGGCTATCCAGGACGACATGCTTGTCGATCCCGCGACGTCGTTCCGTCAGCCGCGTCTCAGCTATCGCCGCTATGAAATTCCGACGCGCACGGCGGACGATCGTCGCGCGCTCTCGATCGGACTTTTGACGCGCCGTCCGGACAACGCCACCAATCGCCGCATTCAGCGCGTCGCCGAACGGCGTGGGCACACGCTCGTGATGATCGATCGCGACCGTGTCTCGCTCTTCATCGATACGAGCGATCCCGCGATCCTGCTCGACGGCACCTCCGCGACGCATTGTGATGCGCTGATCGTGCGGCCGGGGCGCGGTACGCCGACATTCTCCGCAGCGGTCGCGCGACAGTTCGAAACGCTCGGAACGGTCGTGATCAATGGTCCCGATGCGATGTTGCGGATCGCGGACCCTCTCGCGACGCGCCAGCTTCTCGCACGTGCCGGCATCCCCGTTCCCGCTGCAGCCGTCAGCAGTGCTGCGACGAACCCCGATGCCGCCGATCGGCATCTGCTCGCGGATGGCTTCGGCAGCCATGCGTCGGGTGCCCTCGTGCGCCACACCATAGTCGGCAGCCGTGCCGTTGCTGCCATGTCGCGCGATGCGCGGGGCGGCGAGGCCATCGACGACGATGCCGACTGGCGCACGGACGATGCGGCGGCCATCGAGGCAACCCGCGCCGTCGCGGAGCGTGCCGCGCGCGTTCTCGGCCTCGAGCTCGCGGGCGTGGATGTCGTGGCGACACGGCAGGGACCGATCGTCGTCGGTGTCACCGTCTCGCCGGCGATCTCGCTCGCCGAGCGCGTGACCGGTGCCGCGATCTGCGAGGCGATCGTCATCTATATCGAGCAATCTGTCCGGTCCGTCGCGCGAAATCAATGAAAACGGGGTGGGGGCGCCCCGGTACGGCTGATGCCGTGGTGGTATGCCGGCGGCAGCACTAGTCAGCGCCCCCCTCGCGTGAAATATTAGGGGCGAGGATTCACTTGCGAGAGCGGTCGAAGCCGCCCATCGGGAGAGACGCACATTGGCTGCTGACTGGAAGGGCGCGATCGATTGTGACGTGCACCCCCACGTCCCGAATATCGATGCGCTCAAAGCGCACATGAACGACTACTGGCGCGAGACCGTGGAGGTGCGCGGCATCACGGCGTTCGAGTCCGTGGCCTACCCGCCCAATGCGCCCATCACAGCGCGACCGGATTGGCGTGCCGACAAGGACAAGGGCCGCAAGCGCGCGGACACGGATGCCGGTCGCGCTGCAGCAGCCCTCATGGACCGACACGGGTTTGCTCATTCGATCCTGAACTCGCTCTATGCCGTCCAGCTCATCCGCGACGAGAACATGGCGGCCGCTTTCTGCCGCGCGGTGAACGACTGGGTGCGGGCCGAATGGCTCGACCGCGATCCGCGTTACCGGGCCTCGATCGTGCTGCCGCTGCAGAACCCCGAACTCGCGGTGGAGGAAATCGAGCGCTGCGCCGCCGACAAGCGTTTCGTGCAGGTGCTGGCGCTGGCCATGGGCGAAGTACCGCTTGGCAAGAGCCAGTTCTGGCCGGTCTGGAAGGCCGCCGAGAAACACGGCCTCGCCATCGGCATTCATGCGGGCTCGAGCTATCACCACGCGACGACGGGCTCGGGCTGGCCGAGCTATTATCTCGAGGACTACGCGGCGCAGTCGCTGGCCTTCCACACACAGCTCGGCTCCTTCATCGCCGAAGGCGTGTTCGTCAAGTTCCCGAAGCTCAAGCTCGTGCTGATCGAGTCGGGTGTGACGTGGATCGGTCCCTATCTGTGGCGGCTCTCGAAATTCTGGCGCGGCGTGCGCCTCGAAGTGCCGTGGATCGACCGCTCGCCCATAGAGTTCGTGCGCGATCATGTGCGGCTCACGATCCAGCCCTTCGACGCACCGGCCTCCGGCGAGACGGTCGGCCGGCTCATGGACCAGCTTCAGTCCGACGAGATGCTGCTCTTCGCGAGCGACTTCCCGCACTGGCAGTTTGACAACGACGATATGCTGCCCGTCGGCATCGACGCGTCGCTGCGCAAGAAGATTCTGATCGACAATCCTCTCGCGACTTACTCGAGGTTAGGAGGCAGTCATGCCGCTTGATGACCCGATGGCCCCGAAGATCACGACCGAAAACGGCAAGGGCAGCGCGGCGCCGAACCGCCTCGCCGTCATCGACGGCGACATCCATCCGGCCGTGCGCTCGATGGCCGATCTCAAGCCCTACATGAGCAAGCACTGGTGGGATCACTACGAGACATACGGGATGCGCCGCAAGCACGGCAGCTCCAATGGCGAGCCCTATCCGAAGTCGGCACCGCTCGCCTGTCGGCGCGATGCGTGGCCCGAGGAAGGCGGCCGTCCGGGCTCATCACTGCGGCTGATGCAGGAGCAGCATCTGGATGCCTACGGTATCGAGGCCGGCATTCTCGGCCCGCTCGGCAATACCGGCCAGGGCGAGATGAACCTCGAGCTTTCAGCCGCCATGTGCTCGGCCACCAACGACTGGCAGCGCGAGACGTTCACGCGGCCGGAGAAGCGCCTCAAGGGCGGGCTGGTCGTGCCCTACGAGGATGGCGTTGCGTCCGCCGCCGAGATCGAGCGCTGCGGCGCGGACACGGATTTCGGGCAGGTGTTCCTGCTGACGCGCTCGGCCGAGCCGCTCGGCAATCGCCGCTATTGGCCGATCTACGAAGCGGCCGAACGCTACGGCCTGCCGATCGGCTTCCACGTGTTCGGCACGAGCGGGCATCCAGTGTCGGGCGCCGGCTGGCCCTCCTACTACATCGAGGAAGGCGCGGGCCATTCGACCTCGTGCCAGACGGTCGTCACGAGCCTCGTCATCGAGGGCGTGTTCGAGCGCTTCCCGAAGCTCAAGGTCGTGATGATCGAAGGCGGCTTCGCCTGGGCGCCCGCGCTCGCCTTCCGCCTCGACAAGGTCTTCGAGCGGATGCGCAACGAGGTGCCGCACTTGAAGCGGCGTCCCTCGGAGTACATCCGCGATCACGTGTACTTCACGACGCAGCCCATGGAAGAGCCGGACGACCGCCGCCATGTGCTCGATGTCATGAACTGGATCGGCTGGGACAAGCTGCTGTTCGCCTCGGACTATCCGCACTGGGATTTCGACGATCCGTTCCGCGCTTTCCCTGCGGGCGTGACACCTGAGCAGCACCGCCGCATCTGCGCCGAGAACGGCAAGGCTGTCTTCCGGCTGAACTGAGCGGATCGATCGGAGCATCTGAGACCGTGAC
>JAEWIJ010000263.1 GCA_023387235.1 Pseudomonadota bacterium | reverse complement strand
CCCCCCACCACCGAGCAGATCGCCGTTCCCTGCGCCTTCATGCGTGGCGGCTCGAGCAGGGGCGGCTTTTTCCTCGATGAGGATCTGCCGCCGATCGGTCCGCAGCGTGATGCCATTCTGCTGGCGGCCTACGGTTCGCCCGACAGTCGGCAGATCGACGGCATCGGCGGCGCCGATCCGCTGACGAGCAAGGCCGCCGTAGTGAAGCGATCGGCGCGTCCCGACGCGGATGTCGAATATTCGTTCTATCAGGTCGGCATCGAGCAGCCGAAAGTGTCGATCGGTGGCAGCTGCGGCAACATGCTGGCGGCTGTCGGCCCGTTCGCCATACGGCGCGGCCTCGTCAAGGCCGTGGAGCCGGAAACGATCGTCCGCATCTACACGACGAACACCAAGCAAGTCGTCATCGCGCGCATTCCCGTGCGCGACGGCGAGCCCTCCTCCGAGGGCACGTGCACCATTGCCGGCGTCCCTGATCCGGGCGCGGCGATCCGACTGGACTTCGGCGATTGCAGGGGCGCGGTATCCGGCAAGCTGCTGCCAACGGGCAATGCGCGCGACGTGATCGAGATCGACGGGAAAAGCATCGAGGTTTCCTTCATCGATGCCGCCACGTCCTTCGTCTACGTCAGGGCATCCGATATCGGCGGCACGGGCACTGAAACACCCGATGAGCTGCGTTCCAACGAGCAATTGATGGCGCGTCTCGAGAAGGTGCGCGGGTGGGCGGCGGTCGTTCTGGGACTAGTGTCCTCGCCCGATGAGGCGCGCGCGCAAACACCCAACATACCGCGCGTCATCATGATTGCGCCGCCGTCAGCCTATCGCAGCGTGAGCGGCGCGGAGATCGCGGCGTCCGATGTCGACATCTGCGTCCGCCAGCTTGCCATGCAGCGTCCGCACAAGGCGCTCGCAGTGACAGGCGCAGTCTGCATGGCCGTCGCGAGTGCCGTGCCCGGCTCGATCGTCGCCGAAGCCGTCGGAAAGCCGGTCACGGATGTGCGTCTCGGACATCCGAGCGGTGTCCTGCGCGTCGCCTCGCGCACGCGCATTGACGCGAACGGTGGAATTGTTATCGAGAGCGCGGAGATAGAGAGAACGGCGCGCCTCATCATGGAAGGCGCACTGTTCATCCGTCGCCGCAAGATCGATCAGCTTACCGGGATGGCATAGAGGCAACCGATGAACACGACGGAGAGCCAGCGCGAATTCGCACCGCCGCCGCGGAGCGCAAAGCCCCGCAAGCGCGGCATGACCGCGGTGATCGATTACGGGCCGGACGGCTTCGGCTGGACAGGAGAGCGCGGCATTGCCGACATGCTCGACTGCGCGGCCGACTATATCGATTTCGCCAAGATCTACGCGATGAACGCGCTGCTGATCCCGAAGCCGGTCATTCAGCGCATCATCAAGCTCTATCGCGATGCCGGCGTGCACTGCTACGCAGGTGGGATACTTTTCGAGTACGCCTATCAGCGCAACGAGGTGGACCTCTACTGCGATCATGTGCTGAAGATCGGCCTCAACGCCGTCGAGATCTCCGAGAACTACGTCACGCTGAACGACAACGAGCGGCTGTCCTATATCGATCGCTTCCAGAGCCGCGGCCTTTCGGTGATCTACGAGTTCGGCCGCAAAAATCCGGAGCAGCCGCTGCGCGTGGATGACATCGAGGCGCTGATTACCGCGATGACCAATCGCGGCGTCGACCATGTCATCGTCGAGCAATCCGAGATCGACATGGCGGCGAGCCGTGCGCCGGAGCAGCTCAAGGCCATAGCCGCGGCGCCCTGGTTCGAGCGTATTCTCATCGAGGCCGATCCCTACCGCTTCCCCAAGCAGCACGTCGGACTGCTGCAGGATTTCGGCATCGACGTCAATCTGGCCAACATCGCTCCGGGGCAAGCCTTGCGGCTCGAAGGTCTACGGCGCGGGATCGGTCGCGCCGTCGACTACGCGCTGCTGACAAAAGAGGGAGCGAAGGCTTGATCGAAGCCAATCAGACGGATTTGCGCGAGCTGCTGCCCGACCTCATCGCGCTCGGGTTCAGCGAGTACGAGGCGCGTGCCTATCTCGCCCTCTACCAGCTTCAGCAGGCGACGGCGTACGAAGTCAGCAAGCTCGCCGGGCTTCCGAAAGCGAATGCCTACACCGTCCTCGACAGCCTCAGCAAAAAAGGCGCCGCGCAGCCGATTTCCGAAAGCCCGGTGCGCTATGTGGCGGTCGCGCCCGACGTGCTGTTCGAGCGCATTTCCAGCGCGACATCGAGGCGCTGCACCAAGCTGATCAAGGCCATTCCGGTCGCGGCTCAAGCCGACGAGCGCGGCTATGTCTGGTCGATCTCCGGCGGTGATGCGATCAGCACGAAAATCGAAGCCATGATTGATGGCGCTAGCTCGCACATCTGGATCAAGGCCGCCGAGCACAACATCGCGCCCTACCACGATGCTCTGGAGCGCGCCGCCGAGCGTGGCGTCGAGGTGCTGATCATTCTTTTCGGCACGCAGCTCGAGAAATTCCAGTTCGGCGGCAAGTCGCGCACCTACCTGCATGAAGGCAACGGCATTCCCGTCGGTATTGCGCACAAGCTGGTCACGATCACGGTCGACTTCGAGGAGGCGCTGGTCGCCGAAATCGAGAACCATCCGCACGGCGCCTACACGCGCAATCGGCCGATCGTCAATCTGGCGGAGTCGCTCATCCGTCACGAGGTCTACTTCGCCGAGATCTTCGAGATGTTCGGCCAGCCGATCCAGAAGACGTTCGGCACGGCTTTGATGGATCTGCGCCGCAAGTATCTTCCGCCGGCACAGGCAGCCGCGCTCGAAAAACTGCTCGGTCTCTCGTTGGACTCGCCGCCGGCGAGCACGAAGGCGCTGGATATAAAGGCACTGGGCACGAAGGCGCCGGGCAAGAAGGGCAAGGAAAAGATCACATGAGTGCCGACGAGTTGGAGTACGACGTCATCGTGGTAGGGGCCGGCAACGCTGCCGCGTGCGCGGCGATCTCGGCGCGCAACAACGGCGCCCGCGTGCTCATGCTGGAAGCCGCGCCCGAGGCCGAGCGCGGCGGCAACTCGACCTACACGGCCGGCGCCATGCGCTACGCTTTCGACGGCGTCGAGGATGTTCTCACGCTCGTTCCCGATGTCGACGCGGATACGCTCGCGCTGACCGACTTCGGAAGCTACACGGTCGACCAGTTCTTCGACGATATGTTCCGCGTCACGCAGTACCGTACGGACCCCATGCTGTGCGAGTTGCTCGTGCGGAACAGCCTGCCGACGCTGCAGTGGATGCGCAAGCAGGGTGTGCGCTTCCAGACCAGTCACGGGCGGCAGGCTTACAAAGTCAACGGCCGCTTCCAGTTCTGGGGCGGACTGAGCGTCGAGGTGTGGGGCGGCGGTCCCGGCCTCGTCGACATGCTGCTGAGCTCGGCCGAGAAGAGAGGCATCGACATTCTCTACGAAACGGCGGTGGTCTCGCTGATCAAGGACAACGACGGCGTCAAAGGTGTGCGCGTCAGTCATCGCGGCCGGGAGCGCGATCTCAACTGCACGGCGGTCGTGCTCGCCTGTGGCGGCTTCGAGTCGAGCGCCGAAATGCGGGCCCGCTATCTCGGTCCCAACTGGGATCTCGCGAAAGTGCGCGGCACGCGCTTCAACACCGGCGCCGGCATCAAGATGGCGCTCGACGTCGGCGCCATGGCCTGCGGACACTGGTCGGGTGCGCACGCCGTCGGCTGGGATCAGAACGCGCCGACCTTCGGCGATCTGGCGGTCGGCGACGCGTTCCAGAAGCACAGCTATCCGTTCGGCATCATGATCAACGCGCGCGGCGAGCGCTTCGTCGACGAAGGCGCCGACTTCCGTAATTACACCTATGCGAAATACGGGAGTGCCATCCTCGCCCAGCCGGGGCAGTTTGCTTGGCAGGTGTTCGATGGCAAGGTCATTCCCATGCTGCGGGACGAGTATCGCATTCGGCAGATCACGAAGGTCTCATCCGACACGCTGGAGGGTCTCGCCGATCAGATGGAAGGCGTCGATCGCGACGGCTTTCTGCGCACGGTTGCGGCGTTCAATGCCGCCGTGAAGAAGGATGTTCCCTTCAATCCGAATATCAAGGATGGTCGCGCCGCCGAGGGCGTCAATCCGCGCAAGTCGCACTGGGCCAACACGCTCGATACGGCGCCGTTCGAAGCCTATGCCGTCACCTGCGGCGTCACGTTCACGTTCGGCGGCGTGAAGATCGGCGCCAACGGTCAGGTTCACGATACGGCCGATCTGCCGATCCCCGGCCTCTTCGCCGCCGGCGAGATGGTTGGCGGACTGTTCTTCCACAACTATCCCGGAGGCACCGGTCTCACGTCCGGCGCGGTGTTCGGCAAGATCGCGGGCGAAGGCGCCGCTGCCGCAGCGGCCATGAACAAGAGCCGCTCGGCGGCCTGAAACGTCAATCTTTATCTAGGGAAGCAACACCATGGGCTTGCAAGGATTCGGTTGGTTGAAGTTGAGCGCTTTCGCGGCGATGGTTGCCGTCGGCGCGACGTTGGCGCATGCCGCGACAGAATTGAAGTCGATCCGCGTCGGCCTGCAGTCCGTGCCGCCGGACGAGGTCTACACGTCGAAGGACTGGGGCGCGCGCTACAAGCTGAAAGTCGAGAACGCATCTTTCAGCTCTGGCGCCGACATCCTGAAGGCGTTCATCGCCGGGCGCGTGGACATCGGCAATGGCGGATCGGGCCGCCTCGTCACCATGGCCGCGCAGCAGCCTGAGCTCTTCTACATCGTGGCCGCAAATCAGTACGGCGGTGATCGGTATGGCGTGATGGTTGCCAAGGACTCGCCGATCAAGACGGTGCAGGAGCTCAAGGGCAAGAAGATCGGCGCGGTGACGGGCTCCGGCACGTACAGCACATTCCGCGTCTATCTCGACAAGAACGGCATGAAGGAGAGCGACTTTCAGATCGTCAATATGAAGGTCGAGGATCTGCGTGCGGCCGTGCAGCAGGGCATCATCGACGGCGCCGTCGCCTGGGAGCCGCATGTGGCGATCGCCGAGACGATGGGCGTGGTCAAGCGCATCCAGTCGATGGCCGGCGTCAACGACAGCCCGAATTTCGTGCTCGTGAATCGCAAGTTTGCGGACGCGAATCCCGAGGCCGTGGCGCGCTACATCGCGACGCTGATTGATCTCGGGGAGCTGATCAGCGGTGATCCCAAGGAGGCCGCCAAGCTGGCCGCCGCCCAGATCAGCAAGAAGGGCGTGTCCGTGGATCCCAAAGCGCTCGAGCTGTCGTTCACGCGCATCAAGATGGATCCGAAGGTGACGGATGAGCTGCTCTCCGAGCTTGTCCCGGTGGCCGAGTCGATGAAAGGCGCCGGCAAGATCGGCGCCGTGCCGGACTTCAAGAAGCTCGTGCGCATGGAGTTCTACGAGCAGGCTGTGAAGTTGAAGCAGGCGTCCCGCTAGGGTGCCGTAAGGTTATAAGCCGTGACAGCAATCAGCACCGGAGACGTCCCGCAAACCAAAGGCGGGGCGTCAAGCTCTCTCACCTGGATCGTCGGGTTCGCGACGTTCATCCTGCCGATCGTCGCGTTCCTGGCGCTCTGGGAGGCCGTCGTGCGGTTTGGTATCGCGGACGCGACCATCCTGCCGCCGCCTTCGATGGTCGTCGTGCGTGCCTGGAGCCTTCTCAATCCGGCCAATTCGGAGCACAGCCTGCTGCTGATGCACATCGGCGTCAGCTTGTGGAGGGCGCTCGCGGCATTCGTGCTGGCGTGTCTCGTGGCCATCCCGCTCGGCTTCGCGTTGGGGCTCAGCAAGGGCGCATACCAGGCGCTCTCGCCGCTGCTCAGCCTGCTGTTGCCGCTTCCCGCCGTCGCCTGGACGCCGATCTTTCTCGTCGCCTTCGGACAAGGCGACATAACCATCATCGGCGTGTGTTTCCTCGGCGCCTTCTTCCCCGTCCTCTACAGCACCATTCAAGGCGTTCGCGGCATCGGCGTCCACGCTATCTGGGTGGTGCGAAGCATGGGCGCGGGCCCGATGGATCTGTTCCGGCGTGTGCTGCTTCCCGGCGCGCTTCCCGCGCTCATCTCGGGTTTGAAGCTCGGCATGGCGCATTCATGGCGCACGCTCGTCGCGGCCGAAATGCTGGCCGCACTCAGCTTCGGGCTCGGATACATGATCTTCGCCGCGCGCTCCTACATGGACGTCTCGACCATGTTCGTCGGCATCGTTTGCCTGGCCGTCATCGGCCTGCTGATCGAGCACGTGATCTTCGGCACACTCGAGAGAATGACGGTGGCCCGCTGGCACAGCACCGGCAAGGTCAGAGGGACGCGATGAGCACCACGGATCTTGTAAGCGCGAAGCCGCTCGCGGAAGGGCGCGCCATGCCGCTTCTGCGCAACATCATCATGCGCTCCGGCGTGATCGTCACCCTGCTGGTGCTGTGGGAACTCGCCGCGCGCCTCGGCTGGATCAACACGTTCCTCTTTCCGGCGCCGTCGAACATCGCGGCGACCATATGGACGCAATCGGGCCCGGACGGAAATCCGCCCTATGCCATGCCCATGCACGTGCTGCGCAGCATGATCCGGCTTCTGGCTGGCATCGCGCTCGCGGTCGTCATCGGCACGATACTCGGTGTCCTGATCGGCATGACGCGGTGGGCGCGCGCGCTCTTCCAGCCGCTGATCAGCATCTTCATGCCGGTGCCGACCCTGGCGTGGACGCCGGTCCTGCTGCTGCTGACCGGCATCGACGACCGCACGACCATCATCGTCGTCTTTATCGCCGCGGTCTTCGAGGTGATCTACACGATCGTGGCCGGCATCGAGATGATGAACGTGAAGCTGTTCTGGGTCGCGCGCTCCATGGGCGCGTCCAGGCTGCAGATCTTCTTCCGCGTGATCATTCCGGCCATCTTCCCGTATCTGATCACCGGCATGCGGCTCGGCACGGGCTATGCGTGGCGCGCGCTGATCGCGGCCGAGATGCTGGCCGCAAGCTCGTTCGGCCTCGGCTTCATGATCTACGACGCATCGGAGTACATGAGCACGAACGTGATCTACGCCGGCATCATCCTGATTGCCGTGCTCGGCTATCTTCTCGAAAATGTCCTGATCGGGCGCCTCGAGGCCGCAACAACCGAAAAATGGGGAGTCCAAAGTGAGCGCTGATCTGGCTAAAGTCCTTCCGATGAACGCGCGCGCCAAGCCCAAGATCATCGCCAAGGGCATCCAGAAGAGGTTCGGCAACGTCCTCGCCATGGAGGACGTCACGCTCTCCATCCAGGAGCGGGAGTTCGTTGCCATCATCGGCCCGAGCGGCTGCGGGAAGTCGACCTTCCTCTATCTGATCGCCGGCTTCGAGCAGCCGAGCGGCGGCGAGCTCACGCTGAACGGCCATGCCATCACGGGACCCGGTCCGGATCGCGGGGTCGTCTTTCAGGAGTTCGTGCTCTTTCCGTGGCTGACCGTTCTGCGCAACATCACGCTTGGCCTCGACATTCAGGGCGTGAAGCGCGAGGAGGCCGAGGAGCGGGCGCTGAAGTGGATTCGGTTGACTGGCCTGTCGGGCTTCGAGAACGCGTATCCGTCGACGCTGTCGGGCGGCATGAAGCAGCGCGTCGCGATCGCGCGCGCGTTGACGTACGAGCCTGAAGTGCTGCTGCTGGACGAGCCGTTCGGCGCGCTCGATGTCCAGACGAAGAACTATATGATCAAGGACCTGCAAAATCTTTGGCAGGAGGCGAACCGCACCATCGTCATGATCACGCACAGCGTGAGCGAGGCCGTGCATATGGCCGATCGCGTGATCGTGCTCAGCTCGCGCCCGTCTCGCGTGATCGCCGATGTCCGCATCGATGTTCCGCATCCGCGCGATCGCCGGAACCCGACGATGCATCGCTATGAGGATGAGATCACAGCCATCCTATCGGCCGAGGTCGACAAGGCCATGAGCCTCGAGCGGCAGATCAAGTAGCGCCTGTAACGGCTCGCCTCGTCGCGAGCCCCGATAGCCTCATGCACAAAACTCGCCCCGAGATCGACGCCGCCTCGCAGCAGGCGTCCTTCTCGGTTCGAGGCACGAAGGCGATCTTATTTCTTCTTCAGCACCGACTTCAGTCGATCGCCCCAAACGTCGCCAATTTCCTTCAGCTCCTTCCGCATCACGTCCGGCGGCGTGAAGCGAACGAGGATTGCATTCCGCTCCTGGATGAGGTCGAGGAATGGCTTGTCTTCCGCGGCGGCTTTGATGGCGTCCGCTAGCTTCTGCACGACCTTCGGATCCATATTCTTCGGACCCCATACGGAGAATGCATTCGTCGGAAGCGTGTCGCCGATGCCGGAGTTCCTTGTACGTCGGGATGTCCGGCGCGAGCGGGAAGCGCTCCGGCGTTGAGATCGCAATGCCCTTTGTCTGGCCGCTGCGAATGCCGAGGAATGCCTGACCGGACTCCATCTGGATATCGATCTCGCCGGCAAGGAGCGCCGTCTTTGCCGGACCGGCGCCAGCGTAAGGGACGAAGATGCCCTTGATGCCCGAACGCTGCATGATCTGATTGAATGCGTATTAAACCGTTGATCTGGAGTTGACCTAGTTTCGTGGACGGTTCGCGTCTTCAAGGTGTGAGGTTTCATGCGCACTTACTTATCGTTTGAGGCTTAGGTAGTGCTTCGGTTTTGGGCACGATGAGATACGGCCGGGTTGCTGCCCGGCCGTAAGCTATTCAAGCACCCGCGTTCTCAGATGCGTCGCACATGGGCACTTCCGAGCGCCTTGATGCTATTCACGCCGCAGTGCAGGACGGTATCCACCGTCTCCTCATGGAAATACTTGATAACGCTGTCGACGCCGCTGGCACCCCCAAGAGCCAGTCCGAACATGACGGGTCGGCCGACGGCCACTGCATTGGCGCCGAGCGCAAGCGCCTTCACGACATCGGTGCCGCGGCGAATGCCGCTGTCGAGGATGAGTGGCACCTCGCCCTTCACCTCATCGGCGATCGACGGCAGTACGGTAATGGAAGCGGGTGTGCCATCAAGGGCCCGGCCGCCGTGATTGGAGACCTGTATGGCGCCGGCGCCGGCCGAGATCGCGCCGCGCGCATCTTCCGGTCGTGTGAGACCTTTGACGACCACCGGTAAGCCGGTGACGTTGCGGATCATCTCGACATCCTTCCAGGACAGATCCGTCTTGAACTTGGTGGATCGACCGCCCTGGAAATTGCCATAGGGCAGCCACGGACGCGGCTTGCCGAGGGCTTCGTACTGGTCCGAAGATCCTTGACCGATGGAGACGACGGTCAGGATGATGGCTTTGAAGCCCGCCGCCTTGGCACGTAGAAGCAGCTCGCGGGAAATGCCGTCATCGACATCCAGATAGATCTGGAACCATTTTGGTCCCTGGGTGGCCTTGGCAATATCCTCCATGCTCACGGTCGAGGCGCTGGACACGGAGAGCAGACCGCCCGATTTGGCCGCACCCTGGGCTGTCGCGATTTCGCCTGCGGGGTGGTGCAGCGAATGACTGCCAAAGGGCGTGACGATGATCGGGTGAGGTAGCTTCTCGCCGAAGAGCGTGACGGAGAGATCGATCTTGTCGCGCACGATGCCGTTCATGCGGTTAGGCGTAAAAGCATAGTCATCCCACGCCCTCCTGGTTCTCACGCAGCGTCCACTGCTTGCCTGAACCGTGGGCCATGAAGACGTAGGTGCCTTCATTGTAGACGTTCTTGGCTTGCTCCTCGAGCATGTCGATGTTGAAGACCTCGAACGCCTTGTCGATACCCTTGCGGACGATGTTGAGCGGCGCGGTGTTTGCTTCCTCGGGCACTTGCGCACGCGTCGTCGTTGCAGACGCGGCCAGAGCCGTGGCCGCAAGCCCGGCGCCTGCGAATTTTAGAATGTTCCGGCGCGACAGTTCATCGTCGACTGGTCTTTGCGCTTCCAAGGCTCTTACTCCTGTTGGGGACATCCAAGGGATGCACACAAATGCATCCTCTCCTGATCCATATGGGGAGTCGCGCGTGCGTTTGCACGCATTGCCCCTTTCGGCTCATGATCCTTGACGCGATGTCGCAAGCCTCGAGGATTGTCTTTGCGGCTAGTGTCATCGCTGCCGAATATGTCACCTCTTCATCGCTCTTCTGTAGTACGGAGGTTTCTGTAGCACGGAGGTTCGCTCTGCTGAGGGCCGCGACACTTAAGTAAAGAATGCCAATCGAAGGATGATGACATGAGCGAGCTGCCCGAAATGACCGCCTCTGCGAAAGAGCGCCTGATCCTGCCGTTCATGGCGCCCTTTTATCATCACTTCGCTCAGCCGTTCGGCTGGCTGGCTTTCCGATTGATCATCGGCGGGCTGCTGATGATCGAAGGCTGGCCCAAGATCCTCGCCCCCATGGCCCAGGTCGGTTTTGTCGAGGGCCTCGGCATTTCTCCCGGCTGGCTCTTCTCACCTGTGCTGGCGGTGATGCAATTCGTTGGCGGCTTTCTTATCGCGATCGGCTTCCTCACCCGGCCTGTCGCTCTTGCCAATGCCCTGATGCTGATGGTGACGATCTGGTTCCATGTCACGCATCCCTATGGCGATGCCTTCCTGACGCCCGAAGGGATCGCGTTCCTGAAATCCAATCTGCAGTACCTGACCGACCAGGGACAGGCGCGGCTCCTGGAGGACGGCGGCGCGGGCTTTCTGCATCAGGTGCAAGCAAAGGCCGAATTCAATTCGACGTTCTGGGCTGCGGGCGCGGCACTCATCGCGGCTTTCGGTGGCGGAAAGCTTTCAGTCGATCGGCTGATCGGCCGCGAATTCTGAGCATGGTGGCCGACTGATGAGCGCCACTGACCTCCATTGATGCTTGTCTCGCTGTCTCGTCGTGCCCCACCTTGGTCCGACTCGAAGTTTGGCTTTTTTGCCCGAAGAGGACTGCGATGCGGAGGAAGAGACACAAGTCGCTACGTCAGGTCGACGTTTTGGTTGCTGAAGGCAGATCCGTTGCCGCTGCGCCGCTGGATGTTCGGTATCTTCTTGCTCAATTCGAGCCATGTGTAGGCGTCCCAGCGGCCTATTTCTGGGCCAGATCCGCTAGATATGTGTGCTGTGGTCGCCCCGTCCCGCGTTCGCTCACACGATGTGTGTGCTCGTGGCATCTGCACCGTAGACGCCGACAAGAATCTCGAGGGCTATTGCAAGCTCTGCGCGGCTGCGGGCCGCTCCGAGCGAGACACGAACGCCGCGCGGTGCCTCGCCGACGCTGAAGACCTCGCTGCCGACGACGGCAAGTCCTCTCCGCTGGATCGTCGCCAGAAGAGCCGTGCTGCTCCAGCGTGCCGGCAGTGGCAGCCATATGTGATGGCCGCTTTGATGAGCGGCATAAGTCACCCCGACTAAAGCTTGTGCGGCAATCCTCTGACGGGCCGCGGCTTCGCTGCGGATCGAGCTGACGATACTGTCGGCGCTGCCATCGCGCAGCCAGCGCATCACCAGCGCGACCATCAACGGCGGAGCCATCTGCACCACGGCGCGCAAGGCGTTGGAGAAACGCACCGCGGCATCTCGATCCGGCGCCTTGAGAAACGACACGCGCAGGCCCGGCGCCAAGCATTTCGACAAACTGACGGCCCAATAGACGTGCCTCGGCGCCAGCGACGCCAGCGGTGCCGCATCTGATGCGAGCAGGCCGTAAGCATCATCCTCGAAGAGCGGCAGATCATGCTTCTGAATAATGCGTGCGATGGCGGCGCGGCGCTTGGCCGACATGGTCGCCGTGGTCGGGTTCTGCATCGTCGGGATGAGGTAGACGGCTTTGGGTGCGTGGCGCTCGCAGGCTTCGTTCAAGGCTTCGGGAACGACACCTTCGTTGTCCATCGGCACGCCGACAACACGCACGCCTGCACAGGCAGCAGCGGTCCGGAAGCCTGGGAAGGTTAGATTCTCTGCGAGGACCACATCACCGCGCGTCGTGTTCGCCAACAGAAAGGCCAGGATGGCTGTTTGCGTGCCCGAGCTCACGAGGACGGTCTCTGGCGTCGCGCTGGAAACGCGACGCGCCAGCCACGACGACACGAGTGCACGTTCGTCAGTGCTGCCGCCGGTTGGGCGATAGTTCAGGAGACCGAAGAATCCATCCTCGCGCTGGATCATCGAAAGACCGCGCACGATGCGCCCGTCGAGGTCGGCCTCGAGCGGCTGCGGCGGGACGTTCATCGACAGATCAATGTCGGCACGCTGGTCATTCGCGCGCCGCGATTGCGAGGCGCTTTCGGCGACGAACGTACCTTGCCCGACGCGCGCTTCCGTCAAACCCTGCCGACGCGCTTCGGTGTAGGAACGCGTCACCGTCGTCAGGTCCACGTCCAAGGCTCTGGCGAGAGCCCGTTGCGTGGGCAGTTGCTGCCCGCGATGCAGACGGCCGGAGGCCACATCTGCCTGTAGAGCCTCGACGATCCGCAGGTAGAGCGGCCCATCACGATCCGCAATTGCAGGGATCCATTCCATGCAATTCTCCACGCGTTCCGTTGATTGCATGGATGCAATAGCTAAAACAATCCATGCAGACAATCAAGCTCGCGGACGGAGACGACTATGTCAGACGAACATGCTGCAGATCCGGCACCGGTCTCCTTGACGCAAGCTCTGTGGCGAGGCTTTCGCGGCCGTTGCCCTCATTGCGGCGAAGGACACATGTTCACGTCGTTCCTCAAGGTAGCGGACGCGTGCTCCAAATGTGGTGAGCCGCTCCACTATCAGCGTGCTCATGACCTGCCCGCCTATCTGGTTATGGTGATCGTCGGGCACGTCGTGATCGGGCTGACTCTCTGGCTCGAGCAAGTCTATCAGCCAAGCTTTCTCGTTCACATCGTGATCGGGGTGCCGCTGATCGTCATTATGAGCCTTGCGCTCCTCCAGCCCATCAAAGGGGCTGTTGTCGCTCTCCAGTGGCACGCCGGGATGCATGGCTTTCCAGGTGCGCGAGCGATGACGACGGCTTACAAGGGGCCGTCTCCTGAGTGAGCCGTCGCCGTCTATCACCGATGTTGACGTGAGAGCTGGAGCGCTATCGGCATGTTTGGATTGACCGCGCTCGAACTGGCCCGGATACAGTTCGGCTTCACGATCTCATTCCACATCATCTTTCCAGCCATCACAATCGGGCTGGCCAGCTATCTGGCCGTCCTCGAAGGACTGTGGCTCTGGAAGAAGGATGCCATCTATCGCGAACTCTATCATTTCTGGTCGAAGATCTTCGCCGTCAACTTTGCCATGGGCGTGGTTTCCGGCCTGGTGATGGCCTACCAGTTCGGGACGAACTGGAGCTATTTCTCCGCCTTTGCTGGCTCGATCACAGGTCCGCTGCTGGCCTACGAGGTGCTGACCGCGTTCTTCCTCGAGGCAGGCTTCCTCGGTGTGATGCTGTTCGGCTGGAACAAGGTCGGACCAGGTCTGCATTGGTTCTCGACCATCATGGTCGCGATCGGAACCTTGATCTCGGCAACGTGGATCCTTGCCTCCAATAGTTGGATGCAGACTCCGCAGGGTTTCGAGATCGTCAACAATGTCGTGGTTCCGACCAACTGGTTCGAGGTGATTTTCAACCCGTCCTTCCCCTATCGACTAGCGCATATGACCGTCGCGGCCTTTCTCTCGACGGCGTTGTTCGTCGGCGCATCTGCGGCTTGGCATCTGTTGCGCGGTCATGACCGGCCTGCAGTACGCCTCATGCTCTCAATGGCGATGGGCATGGTGCTTGTCGTCACGCCGCTGCAGATCGCAATCGGCGATCTCCACGGGCTCAACACCTTGAAGTATCAGCCGGCCAAGATCGCGGCGATGGAAGGTCATTGGCGCAACGAGCCCGGAAAGGGCGTGCCGCTGATCCTGTTCGGCTGGCCTGATATGGAGGCGGAGGCGACGCGCTTCTCGGTCGAGATTCCGCGCCTGGGTAGCTTGATTCTCACCCATAGCTGGGACGGGCAGTTTCCCGGTCTGAGCGAGTTCGCTCCGGAAGACCGGCCGAACTCGACCATCGTGTTCTGGGCCTTCCGCATCATGGTCGGGCTCGGTTTCCTGATGCTGCTGCTCGGCCTGTGGGGACAATGGGCGCGCTGGCGCGGTACGCTCTATGAAAGCAAGCTGTTCCTGCGCTTTGCCCTGCTGATGGGACCGAGCGGCCTGATCGCGATTCTCGCCGGATGGTACACGACCGAGATCGGTCGACAGCCCTGGATCGTCTACGGTGTGATGCGCACGAAGGACGCCGTCTCGAACCATTCGGCGCTTGCGCTCTCGATGTCGCTCATCCTTTTCATCGTCATGTATGCCGCCGTGTTCGGGACCGGCGTGCGCTACATGCTGAAGCTGGTCGCAAAAGGCCCTGACGAGCACGGCAGTGAGAAGCCGCCGCACGAGGAAAGTGCGACACCGCGCCCGGCGCGTCCGCTCTCGGCCGCGCCGGACAAGATTGATCCGCTGGACTGAGGGGACACAGACATGGGCATCGATCTTCCCCTTCTTTGGGCCATCATCATCGGCTTCGGGCTCATGATGTACGTCACCATGGACGGTTTCGACCTCGGCATCGGCATCCTCTTCCCGTTTGTTCCTGACAGGCAGGAGCGCGATACGATGGTCAACACCGTCGCTCCGGTCTGGGATGGCAACGAGACCTGGCTTGTGCTGGGAGGTGCTGGTTTGCTGGCGGCATTTCCGCTCGCCTACGCTGTCATTCTGAGCGCCCTCTATATTCCGCTGATCCTGATGCTGGCCGGCTTGATCTGGCGCGGCGTCGCCTTCGAGTTCCGCTTCAAGGCCGACGAGTCGCACAAGCCGTTCTGGGACAAAGCCTTTGTATGGGGTTCGTATACCGCCACCTTTTCACAAGGACTGGCGCTTGGCGGCTTCATGAATGGTTTTCGTATGGAGAATGGGAGTTACGCTGGCGGACTGCTGGATTGGCTCACGCCATTCAGCCTTTTCACCGGTTTTGGCCTTCTGATCGCCTACGCTCTACTTGGCGCCACCTGGTTGGTCATGAAGACCGAAGGCGCCCTCGAAGAGCGTATGCGCGCACTTGGCAGGCCGATCGCGCTTGTACTCCTTGGCACCATCGGTATCGTCAGTCTCTGGACGCCGCTTGCCCATCCCGAAATCGCCGCGCGGTGGTTTACGCTTCCGAACCTGTTCCTGTTTGCGCCAGTGCCAGTGCTGGTGCTCGTGGCAACGTGGGCGCTCTGGAAGACGCTCGGGAGCAACAGCCACGCAGGTCCCTTCCTGCTGTCCTTGTTGCTGCTCTTCCTCGGCTACTCCGGCCTCGCGATCAGCCTGTGGCCGAACATCATCCCGCCTTCGATTTCGATCTGGGCAGCTGCCGCGCCGCCGCAGAGTATGGGCTTCACCCTTGTCGGTGCGCTGCTCATCATCCCGTTCATCCTCATCTACACCGCGTGGTCGTACTACGTCTTCCGCGGCAAGGTGAAGGTCGGCGAGGGCTATCACTGATGATCGACCATGCTCGCCCGCGCCGCCAATGGATGCAACGCGTCGGATGGCTCGTCCTGATCTGGTCCGCGAGCGTTGCGTTCCTGGCAATCGTCGCGCTTGTATTTCGGCTGATCATGAATGCCGCTGGCTTGACGGCCTGACGAGTGCGCGATTGCGTGCACAGCAACTCGTCATCGCGTCTCATATGATCAGTTGACGCGATGCTTCTGATTTCGAACATGATCGGCGGCGCTCTCAGCGTCGTCGATCACGCTTCACACGGCGGCAACTATCAGGATAGATCGACGTTTTCAATCATCCGTGGAAACCATTGATGCCGTCACTTTGCCCTAAGGATTCACCTGCTCGTTAAGCGCGACGACTTGGGCCGCCGAGGGTGAGACGCGCTCGAACAGCGTAATACTGGTGTACTCGAACTCCTCGCGGCTCGACAGAGAGCACCGGCCGTTGTTCCCGCGAGGGAACGCATTCATGGCGCATCGTCGGATCGAGTGATGCCACCCTCGGTCTCCAACCGGACGAGCTGTTTAACATCCTGGCGCGTAAACTTGAGTCGCACGCCTGCTCCCAAGCCATGACCCTCATCAACGACTATAACGCCGAATGTGTCGAATGCTCGAACGATGGCTTCGGCATCACTCTGAGATTGAACCCAGGCGCTTCCACCAGCCTCCAGAAGCGCGAGGGCATCGACTGACAGCCCCGCGACCTTCGCGAAATCTTCACGGCCGACCTCAACCAAAGCACGACCCGCAGCGATCAATCGGCCCGTTATGTCCGTTCTCGATGTCATGTACGCCTCCACTTCTAACTGGCAATCGCACTCTTCGCTGACGCCGGTCATCCTTTTTGTGCGCGATTGGGCGGGCTCCGGAGCTTGCCGCGATGACATGGCGGCAGATGGTTCCTTGCGCTAGGGCTGAACCAGCGCAACCACAGCGATCATCCATTCCTTATGGCTGGGATGTAAACCTGCGCACATTTAGGCGATACCGCTCCGCCAAGTCGACGTGCTCTTGCAACTACGGCAGACCCTTTCACCCGCCCAGGCACTTGAAAAGTCTCGGCGGCAGATCAGACAGGAGCGGATTTTCTCCTCTGTGTCGCTCTCTTGTTTTGGAGTTCTGAATTCCTTAGCTCGATTGAGCATCTTGAACCTCCATCATTAGACTTACGAAGCCGGGGCGCCACGCGCGCCGGCCGATTGGCAGGGGGAAGGAATTTCGACGCGGCGACAAACGACGTGATCAGTCACTTGTGTCGCCATGTCGCGCCGCAATCGTGATGCACTCCGAACAGCTGCGCGGAGTAGCCGGCCAATGCGATCACGATGGGCGTGTAGCCGGGATATCGGGAAGCTCGCCGACATCGGCCGTGAGCGAAACACCGACCCGCCACTGGCACCATGGACAACGGGCAGCGGCTCGCGGCAATCGACGTTTACAGCTAGCGCATATCGCTCTTGAGTAACCAACAGTCACAGCTCGACCTCCAGCACACGCACTGCGCGCGCAGACACATTGTAAGCATCAGTGTGTAGGGGGCAGCCGAAGCGGACTTCCTGCGCGCCTGTTAAACAGGCGCGAATCCACCTCGGGCCAAGTCATGCTTGGCTGAACGCGGCGATAAGGGAAGTCGAAGCTGTGACATGTAATGTAGATGGTGCTGCTGAACAAAAGATCAAGCCCACGCGCTGCATTAAGAGCGCTCGCACAGCATGGCGCTTACTTCTTGCCGGTTGAACTCGTCCACGCATCTCGAGCACCACTTATCAGATCTGGCATGAGTGGAGCGATGATCGTCGCGCGTGTGCTTCGTCGACCCTTTCGCCCATGAGCTTGACTTAAGATTGACCCAGCCTATGTTGAATTTCATGTCGCATTTCCGCACCCCCGTTGTCGCACGCCGCCGGATCAAGCATGTCTTGGCCCGGGCGGGCCGTGCTGCGCTTTAATCAGGGCAGCGATCGACCTCTTCCCGGGTGTGTCCCTTGGCACATAGTTGGCTCTCCCCGCTGACGCACAGCGCGTCATCAACGGCGAGCTGCGACTACGGGCTCCAACCATTCAAATTGCGATAACGGTGCGCCTAGGCTGCGATGCGCAGCCGCTCGTTGTCCGCCGTGGGTTTGGTCTGTTGTCCTTTGCCAAAGGACCAACGTTCGCCGGCTGGGATAAGCGCTCCGTAGCAATATGGAGTCAGCAACACGCGAGCAACGCGTCTTCCCAGCGTCCCCTTACATCACCGACAGGCTTTCGCCTTCCTCACCGAAGCTGTTTTTCATCGCCCGATTGAGGATCAGGTGAAGCGATTAGCCGTAACGCTTACGGAGCTAGCTTATGCGCAAACGCAAGGGTAAAGGCCACAACCTTCCCGTACCCGCACGCCATTTCTCATACGAAGGTCGCAAGAATACCAAGCGCGAGAAAAAGCAGACGCCGAGATAGGCAACGCTTCAAGATACCGCACGCGCGAAGTACATTCGCATCGCATTGAGATCGACGACGCGATCGAAATCGCGCGGAGGATCGGCATCTGATCCTCCGACGCAATGCCTCTGAGACCGGACGCAGTCGGGCGGGGGGGGGGGGCCGCGCCCCCGCACAGAG
>JAEWIJ010000242.1 GCA_023387235.1 Pseudomonadota bacterium | reverse complement strand
AGGGTGAGGGGCGGCATTTCGGCTTGCCGCCGGCTGCTGGAAAGAGGTGACCCTCGCCTTCGTGGTGCCATGCCGGCGGTCGCGATACGAAGGCGTGGAGTGAGCTGATACTGTGGCCGCCGCCCCTCATCCCGACTTTCTCCCCGTGAGAACGGGGAGAAGGAGAAGTAAAGGGCGCGACTACGCGAAACAACGGCCACGCGCTTGATTTCACTCGCCCGCCATGGCCATGGTGTCCGGCAAACGCGGAATCTCCTGACGATGGCGACGACGAAATCAGGCCTCTTCTCACTGCTCGGCAGCACGATCGCCCCTCAGCGCGAGACGCTGCGGCGCCAGCGCGCGCGCAATAAGCCCCAGGGGCGGCGCGCGGAGCTGAAGCCGCGCCTCGTGCTCGCGAGCGCAAGCCCGCGCCGGCTCATGCTGCTCTCGCAGGTCGGCATCGAGCCGGACGCCCTGCGCCCGGCTTCGATCGACGAGACGCCGCGCAAGGGCGAGATGCCGCGCACGCTGGTGACGCGCCTCGCCCGTGCCAAAGCCGAAGCCGCACGCGACCTCATCGGCAACGATGCCGATCTCGCCGATGCGCATATCCTCGCGGCCGATACCGTGGTCGCCGTCGGCCGGCGCATTCTGGTCAAGCCCAAGGACATCGACGAGGCGCTTGCCTGCCTGAAACTTCTCTCGGGGCGCGCGCATCGCGTGCTCACGGGCCTCTGCCTCATCACGCCCGACGACCATGTACGGCTCAAGGTTGTCGATACGCGCGTGCGCTTCCGGCGCCTCACGACCGAGGACATCCAGAGCTACATCGCCTCGCGCGAGTGGCGCGGCAAGGCTGGCGGCTACGCCATCCAGGGTCTCGCCGGCTGCTTCGTGCAGAAGATCGTCGGCTCGTACACCAATGTCGTCGGCCTGCCGCTCACCGAGGTGACGGCGCTGCTGACGGGCGAGGGCTTTCCGCTCCATTTCAACTGGCTGAAGGCAGGTGAGCGCGAGATCGAATGAGTGAGCGTGCGCCCAAAGGCGGCCGCTGTCCGATCTGCGGCTCGCCCATCGACCCGGCATTCCGGCCGTTCTGCTCGAAGCGGTGCGCCGATATCGACCTCGCGCGCTGGATGTCGGAGACGTATGTCGTGCCCGGCGGCGACAGCGATGCCGACGAGGACGGCGACGAGGCCGAGGTGACGCGCGGCGATCGCGAGGGCGGCCCGCCATCTGATAAGCTGCATTAGGATCGCCCAGCGTACCCCTTGTTCCTCCCCCCTTACGGGGGAGGTTAGGAGGGGGGGATTGCAGACCGCCAGCGGTAGGGATTCCCCCCACCCCAAACCCCTCCCCACAAGGGGGAGGGGGATTAAGAGCCAGTCCACTCAGGTTTCAGCGTTGTCACCATGCTCAAGACCCGCATCATCCCCTGCCTCGACGTCAAGGACGGCCGCGTCGTCAAGGGCGTGAACTTCGTCGACCTCATCGACGCGGGCGATCCCGTCGAAGCGGCCGCCGCCTATGACGCCGCCGGCGCGGACGAGCTCTGCTTCCTCGACATCACGGCGAGCTCCGACAACCGTGAGACCATCTTCGACATCGTCGAGCGCACGGCCGAGCGCTGCTTCATGCCGCTGACCGTCGGCGGCGGCGTGCGCACGGTCGAGGACATCCGCCGCCTTCTCACGGCCGGCGCGGACAAGGTGTCGATCAACACGGCCGCCGTGAACCGGCGCGCCTTCGTCGGCGAGGGCGCGGACAAATTCGGCGCGCAATGCATCGTCGTCGCGATCGACGCGAAGAAAGTCTCGAGCACCGACGAAGCGGACCGCTGGGAGATCTTCACGCACGGCGGACGCAAGCCGACGGGCATCGACGCCATCGAGTATGCGCGCGAGGTCGTGGCGCTCGGTGCGGGCGAGATCCTGCTAACGTCCATGGACCGCGACGGCACGAAAGCTGGCTTCGACATCGCGCTGACGCGCGCGATCGCCGATGCGGTGAGCGTTCCCGTGATCGCGTCAGGCGGCGTCGGCAATCTCGATCATCTCGTGGATGGCGTGAAGGACGGCCACGCGAGCGCAGTGCTTGCCGCGTCGATCTTCCACTTCGGCACGTACACGATCGGTCAGGCCAAGCAGCACATGGCCGCCGCCGGCATCAGCGTGCGCCTCGACGGCTAGCACGTGCAATATTGCCAGCCACGCCTCGAATGATCTGATAGCGCCGATCCTGCGCGACGATGGCGGCCTCCTTGAAAGCCGCCTCGAACCAGGGCAGTGCGCGGATGCGGCTCTGGAGGACAACCTGCAGCACGCCGTCATTCTTGAGCCGCGCGGGTGCCTCGGCGATGAGGCTCTGCAGGAAGGCGAGGCTCTCCGCGACACCGTCGTGGATCGGCGGATTGGAAAGAATGACGTCGTAGCGTGCACGGGGCGCGACGGCGAGGCCATCGCTGCAGATGACGGTCGCATCAGCTACATTCTCCCGTGCAGCCGCAATGGCAACCGCATCGCTGTCCACGAGATCGACGACCGTTTCAGCAAATCGCTCGCGCACGGCGGCACCAATGATGCCGCTGCCACATGCCATGTCGAGCACGGCCGCGCCGGGCGCGAACGGCGGCAGATGCGCGAGCAGCATCGCCGTCCCATCATCGAGGCCGCCACCCGCGAACACGCCCGGATATCCGATCCAGGGTCGCGCGCGGCCGTTGAGCGTAACCTGCCGCACTTCGCGCCACGCTTCGAGCGTCGAACGCAAGCCCGGAATGTCCGCGCGACGCCGCCCGGCGAGCACGCGCGAGTGCTTGCGCGTATCGACGGTCTCCACGCTTTCCGCCACTTCATCCAGCGCCTTTCCGGCGGACTTCACACCCTCGGCATTCGCACCGAACAGCACCATTGTACCGCCCGGCGGCACCACACTCGCCGCCGCATGGAGCGCCATGGCGAGCGCACGCCGATCCTTGCCGAGACGCACGAGTGCCGATGTGCACTCTGTCGCCTGCGGCCATGCGGTCGCCATTTCATCGCGCGCGGCGAACCGTCGCCAGACCTGCGGCTCGGCACCGCGCGTATGGAATACCGCGGCGAGCTGACCCGATGCTTCATCCACGACGAGCGGATGCGCGCCCGCATCCAGCGCGTCGAGCGCCTGCATGACCACTGACGTCGGCGCATCGGGAGCCCCACGAACGACGGGCACGCGCATCGGCATGGACGACTTCATGGCTGCACCGGCGGCGCGACCGGCAGAATGCGATCCGGCGCCGTGCAGAGATCGCTGACGATGCACGCCTCGCAGCGCGGACGCTGCGCCTTGCAGACGTAGCGCCCATGTAGGATGAGCCAATGATGGGCGTGCTGGAGGTATTCCGCCGGAATGCGCTTCATGAGTCCTTCTTCCACCGCGAGCGGCGTCTTGCCGGGCGCGATCCCCAGACGGTTCGAGACGCGGAAGACATGCGTGTCGACGGCCATGGTCGGCTCGCCGAAGGCGATGTTGAGCACGACGTTCGCCGTCTTGCGCCCGACGCCCGGCAAGCTTTCGAGCGCCTCGCGATCATGCGGCACCTCGCCGCCATGCGAAGCGATCAGCTGCTCGCTCAGCGCAATCACATTCTTCGCCTTGTTGCGGTAGAGCCCGATGGTCTTGATGTGCTCGCGCACGCGCTCCTCGCCGAGCGCCACCATCTTCGCCGGCGTATCCGCGATTCTGAACAGCGCCCGCGTCGCCTTGTTCACGCCCGCATCAGTCGCCTGCGCCGAGAGCACGACCGCGACCAGCAGCGTATAGGCGTTGGTGTGCTCGAGCTCGCCCTCGGGATGGGGATTGGCTGCGGCAAAGCGCCGGAATATCTCGGCGACCGTCGCGTCGTTCACGCGGCCATTGCGCCGGCGCGGCAGGGAACGTGCCCCGTGACCCTCGCGTTGCGCAATTGAGCGCCGTTCTTTCACAGCGGACTTCGGCGCCGATGGCTTTGCAGGGCGGGCCATGCTGGATTATTGTCCTCGTCGCAGAATGTGGAGCGTCGTCGCGAGTGGTACCCGCGTGGTGATGGACGAAAATCCCCCCCAGAGGCAAGAGGCGTGGACGGAAAGGCGCGACTCTCCCGACACGCACGCGTTTCGTGCCGTCCTGACGCCGCACCGCTCTCTCTCGCCGCGCGGCTTCCTGATCCTCATGACCTTTGTGGGCATAGTGAGCTTCTGCGCCGGCATGAGCTTCCTGGCCATGGGCGCCTGGCCGGTCATGGGCTTCTTCGGCGTCGATGCCCTCATGATCTACGGCGCCTTCAAACTGAACTACCGCGCCGCCCGCCGCCTTGAAGTCGTCGAGATCACGCCGGACGACCTTAAGCTCATCCGCGTCCATCCGAATGGGCGGCGCGAGGAGATCGCGCTCAACCCCTACTGGGCGCGCCCGCATCTCGCCGAGCGCGAGGACGGCGCCAACTGCCTCTATCTGCGCTCGCACGGCCAGCACTATGCCCTCGGCAGCTTCCTCACGGACGACGAGCGGCGCGACCTTGCCGATGCGCTCGACCAGGCTCTGGCGGACGTGCGGCGCGGCTGATCGGCCGGGGACGCAGGAATGATCGACCATATTTCCATTGCCGTGCGCGATCTCGAGAAGAGCGCCGCATTCTATGCCGCGATCCTCGGGCCGCTCGAGCTGACGCGCCTCGTCACGCGCCCGAACACGATCGGCTTCGGCAAGCGCTATCCCGAGCTCTGGCTCAATGCCCGCCCCGCCATGGCGCCGATCGCCGCCGACACCGGCGCCCACATTGCCCTGCGCGCCCCAGGCCCCGAGGCCGTCACGGCCTTCCACGCCGCGGCCCTCGCCAACGGCGGCACGTGCGACGGCCCGCCCGGGCCACGCCAGGCAGCGATGACGACCTACTTCGGCGCCTTCGTCCGCGATCCCGATGGTAACCGCGTTGAGGCCGTCCACTTTCCGCCGCCGAAGAATCCCTGAATGATGTGCCCGTCCACGGGGCCACGGCCGGATGGGTTGTAGATCATGAGACAGCGCAATGGGCTCGCCGCCCTCGCGACCGCACTCGCCGTGCTCGCGAGCGGCGCGGCAGCCGCACAGGACAAGCCAGCGCCGTTGCGGCCCATCGATCAGGTCACGGGAATGCTGCTCTATTGCATGCCCGTCGCCGCCGATCCCTGGACCAAGGATCTCTGCGCCGCCATCGACAAAGAGGCGATCGCGCGTGCCAAGGCGAACGACATCCGCTTCGTCGCTCTCACGACCCAAGACAACGACACGACGAACAAGCAGAAGGCCCGCGCGGCGGGCTTCGATCCCGCCAATGCCGAGTGGGTGCTGGTGAAGGTCCGGCGACTGACCCGCGCCGAGAACGGATGGAGCATCAGCGTGCAGGCCGACGGCATCGCGCTCCAGCAGCCGGGCGCGCACGGGCTGCAGCGCCGCATCATCTATACGCAGGGCGCCATTCTCAGCGCCACGATCAGCCGGGCCGAGGCCGCGAAGGCCGGCAGGACGCTGGTCGAGGGCCTCTTCCAGTATTTCACCAGGCCGAGCCCGCCCGCTCAGCGATGAACGGTTGAATTCGCGCCACAGGCCCAAACAGTTACATCGCGCCCCTGCGTTGCATTGCCAAAAAGCCCGTGCAATCACGGTGGGGGCCGCAACGGACGGCGAATCAGCGTGAGCACGCCGCACGGCACGGGTGGGAGAGACGGGCATGACCAGCGCAGCAGCCAAGCTTGAAGAAGGGCTGATCTTCATCGGCCAGAGCAATGCCGAGCAGGGCGGCGGCGCCGAATGCCTGGAGCTCAAGCTCGCCAACCGCCACGGCCTCGTCACTGGCGCGACCGGCACCGGCAAGACCGTTACGCTCCAAGTACTCGCGGAAGGCTTCTCTGCCGCGGGCGTTCCCGTGCTCGCCGCCGATATCAAGGGCGACCTCTCGGGCATCTCCATGAAGGGCGAGCCCAAGGACTTCCTGCTGAAGCGCGCGCAAGAGATCGGCCTCGAGGACTACGAGAACCACGCCTCGCCCGTCGTCTTCTGGGACATCTTCGGCCAGCAGGGTCATCCGATCCGCACGACCGTGCAGGACATGGGCCCGCTGCTGCTCTCGCGCCTCATGGAGCTCAACGAGGTGCAGGAGGGCGTGCTCAACATCATGTTCCGCGTGGCGCAGGACGAGAACCTGCCGCTGCTCGATCTCAAGGACCTCCGCGCCATGATCGCCAACGTCGCGACGCGCGGGAAGGAGCTGCAGACCAAATACGGCAATGTCTCCGCGACCTCGGCGGGCGCCGTGCAGCGCCGCCTGCTCGTGCTGGAAGAGCAGGGCGCCAATCATTTCTTCGGCGAGCCCGCGCTCGACATCAAGGACTTCATCCGCACGGCGCCGAACGGCCGCGGCATGGTCAACCTGCTCGCCGCCGACAAGCTCATGAACACGCCGCGCCTCTACGCGACGTTCCTGCTCTGGATGCTCTCGGAGCTGTTCAACGAGCTCCCAGAGATCGGCGATCCCGACAAGCCCAAGCTCGTCTTCTTCTTCGACGAGGCGCATCTCCTGTTCAACGAGGCGCCGAAGGCGCTGCTCGAGCAGATCGAGCGCGTGACGCGCCTCATTCGTTCGAAGGGCGTCGGCGTCTACTACGTGACGCAGAACCCGCGCGACGTGCCGAACTCCGTCTCGGCTCAGCTCGGCAACCGCGTGCAGCACGCGTTGCGCGCCTTCACGCCCATCGAGCAGAAGGGCATCCGCGCCGCCGCCGAGACGTTCCGGCCCAATCCCGCACTCGACGTCGAGCGCGTGATCCAGGAATTGAAGGTCGGCGAGGCGCTTGTTTCGGTGCTGCACAACAAGGGCGAGCCCTCCATGGTGCAGCGGACCATGGTGCGCCCCCCATCAGGGCGCATGGGACCGGTGACCAAGGATGAGCGTCAGAAGCTCATCGACGGCAGTCCCATTCAGGGCAAGTACGAGGATGTGGCCGACCGCGAGAGCGCCTACGAGATGCTGCAGAAGCGCGCGGAAGCGGCGGCTGCGGAAGCGGAGAAGGCCAAGGAGGCGGATTCCAGTTGGGGCGGCCAGCTCGGCAAAACGATTTTCGGCCGCGGCCCGCGCGGCGGCGATCGACGACGACGACTTTGCCAGGCTGGTCGAGCCTTGGCTCTCCGACGAGGGGCGGCAGAGCTTCTACCGCCAGTT
>JAEWIJ010000266.1 GCA_023387235.1 Pseudomonadota bacterium | reverse complement strand
GCCCAAGTCCAGGGAGGAAATGCCCGAAGGGCACCGCAATGTCCGCAGCATGGCTGCGGCCATCACTCCCATCAACTGGTGTGCCAGGTGCCAGATTGCAAGGGGCATATCCCCATACGGTACTATCATCTGCTGATGTATTAGCGCCCACGATCCGGGCGCGGGTGGGCATCGGAGGTATAGAGCCGTTCGTGACGAAGGCTCGGCACGACAAGAAAGACGAGCATCCCGGCCAAACAGCTCACCACGGCAAGGCCGAAAGAGGCGGTGTAGCCGCCCACGATCTCGTGCAGAAGACCCGAGGCCCAGGAACCGAAAGCGGCGCCGATGCCGAGCGCGACCGATAGTGCGCCGAAGATGCTGCCGACGCCGCCACCGCGATAGAGAATGGATACGAGCGCGATGAGGATTGGTCCGCGCGCGCCCTGCATGAGGCCGAAGCAGACGACGAAGGTATACATCAGAAAGAGCGACGGCGCGTGGACCGTGCCGATGAGCGCCAGTACGCCGATGATCGTCACGACATAGGACAACGTGACGGTGATGAGCCGGCCGAAGTTGTCCGACATCCAGCCGATAGCCAGGATGCCGAGCGTCGAAAGCAGGCCCATGAGACCGAAAGCGCTCGCTGCCAGCAGCGGTGCGAAGCCGCTTTCGATCAGTGCAGCCACGGACTGCGGCAGCACGGCATAGGCTGCGATCGACGTGAAGAAATACACGGCGAAGAGCGCCCAGAACGCGCTCGTGCGTAAGGCGACGGACACAGGCCATGGATTGCGGTTGGTCTTGCCGGTCTGCGCTGCGCGCTGGGCCTGCCATGCGGGTGATCCCGCGGTGATCCGCCCGAGCGGCAACAGCATCAGCAGCGGGAAGAGCACGAGGACGCCGATCCCGAGCATCTGATGGCTCGCCCGCCATCCGTACCATCCGACGAGAAGCTGCGCGAAGGGCGGAATGGCGATCATGCCGGCCCCCACGGCCGCATAGGGTAGCGAGACGATCGAGCCGATGCGATGCGTGAACCAGCGGCTCAGCAGGCTCGAGGCTGCTACCATCCCGAGCGACGCCGCGCCGATCCCGCCGAGCAGGCCGACGCAAACGTAGTAGTGCACGATGTGCGTCGCGTAGCCCGCGAGGCAATAGCCGATGCCCAGCGAGAGAATGCCGAGGCCGTAGGTGATGCGCGCACCGAGCCGGTCGATGAGCTGTCCGGCGAACGGCGCGGTGGCGCCATTGGCGAGCATGTAGATCGAGTACGTGAGCGTGATCTCGGAGCGCGAGACCGCGAGGCCGTCCTGCACCGGGAGAAGGAACACGGCGAACGTCTCTGTCACGCCGCGCCCGATCATGTTCATGACGAACGTGAGAATGACGATCATCGCCAGAAACGTGCGACGGGCCTCGTGATCCTCGGGCCCGCCGTGCAATCCGTCACTCAACATCGCTCTCCCTGGCGCGTGCCGACCGGGCCGGCCACGAGCCGGTTCGCCTTCCATCAAGAGGGAAGATGGCGCGAAGTAAATCCTCGCCCGCGGTGGTCAGGGTTTCGGCCGGCGCGTGCCTGATCTCAATTGAGCATGAGGTCGGGTAGGAACGTGATGATCTCCGGGAAGGCGACGAAGAGGCTGATGGCGATGAAGTCCGCGATGACGAAGGGTAATGCGCCCTGGAACACCGTCGTCAACGGGATGTCGCGGCGGACAGCGCCGACGACGAAACAGTTGAGGCCGATCGGCGGTGTCACGAGGCAGACGCCGGCCATCTTGACGACGATGATGCCGAACCAGATGGGGTCATAGCCGAGGGCGACCACCGCCGGATAGAACACTGGTAACGTCAGCAGCATCATGCCGATCGCGTCCATGAACATGCCAAGGACGAGATACACCATGAGCATCCCGATGATGATCACAACGGGCGGCACGGGCAGATCGACGACCCACTGGGAGAAGGCTTCAGGCAGCCCCGCAAAGCCGAGGAAGCGCACGAAGATGAGGATGCCCCAGATGATCGCGAAGATCATGACTGTGAGCTTTGCCGTCTCGAGCAGCGCTTCGTTGAGCTGAGCGATCTTCATCCGGTTCATAAGCGCGACGACGAACACCACGAACGCGCCGAGCGCGCCGGCCTCGGTCGGCGTTGCCCAGCCGAGGAACATCGCGGAGAAGATGATCACGATGACGGCGATCACCGGCAGCGTACCCGGCAGCGACCGGAAGCGCTGTCCCCACGTGTAGCCGGTGATGGGCGCTCCGATCTTGGGATTGATAATGCTCCAGACCATCACGATGCCGGCGTAGCAGATGGCCGAGATGAGGCCCGGGATGAAGCCCGCGATGAGCAGCTTGCCGATCGATGCCTCGACGATGATGGCGTAGACGACCATGATGGCCGAGGGCGGTATCAGCGCGTCGAGCGTGCCGCCAGCGGCAACGACGCCGGCGGCGAGGCGCTTGTCGTAGTTGGCTTTCAGCATTTCGGGGATGGCGACGCGGGCGAATACCGCGGCGGCTGCCGTCGAGGCGCCGGAGACGGCCGAGAACGCGGCCACGGCGAAAATGGTGGCGATGGCGAGGCCGCCCGGCATCCAGCCCATCCAGGCCTTTGCCGCTTCGAATAGCGACTGCGTCATGCCCGCGTAGAAGGCGAGATAGCCGATGAGGATGAACATCGGCAGCACGGAGAGCGTGTAGTTCACCGACTTCGAATGCGGGATCGTGCCGACGAGGCCCGCGCCCGGCCCCCAGCCGATGATCGCGATGCAGCCGATGAGGCCGACGAGCGCCGCCGCGAGATAGACGCGCACGCCCCCGACGACGAGAACGAGAAGCGCGACGCAGCCGATGAGGCCGAGAGTGTAGTTATCGACGCCCATCGCCGTTGCCTTCCGCATCGTTGCTGATATCGACGCCGGCCGCTTCCACGTCGCGCCGGGCCTGCTCTTCGACGTCGATGATCTCCGGTACGCCGATGGACGCCGCCGTCGGATCGATGAGGAGGCGGAGATAGCCCCAGAGGCTCACGAGCAGCCGAATGAACAGCAGCGTGAGCGCGGCCGGGACGACCATCTTGGAAGGCCACCAGAGCAGCTGGATGTCGATCGTGGAGTCGCCGGAGGTGTACGCGCGCATTGCGTGGTCCCAGCTGTACTTGACCAGCACGCCGCATACGAAGAGGCCGACGAGCACGCCGATGAGCTCGAAGAGCCAGAGCGTGCGGCCCTTCAAGTAGCTGACGAAGATCTCCATGCGGATGTGACCGCCGAGGCGTTCCGTGTAGGCGAGGCCCAAAAAGACCAGGAACGTCATCATGATCTCGACGACGTCGATGTAGCCCGGGATCGGCCAGTTCAACACCTTGCGGGACACGATCTGTGCCACGCCGAACATCATCATCACGAAGATGCCGAAGCCCGAAAGAAGGGCGGTCAGGCGCTCGACGAGATGGACAGCGCGATCGATCGCACCGAGCGCGCCCCCCTCGCCGGGGGCCGTGCCCATGACAGTTGCGCCCTTCATGGATTATTTCCTGAGGTCAGTGGAGCGTGCAGGGAGATCGGGCATGGCGGCCACGACGCCTGCCGCCATGCCGTCGGTCGCTCGGATGAGAGCTACTTCTTTTCTTTCTTCGCCTTCTCGATCTCGGCGAGGAGCGTATCGAGCACGTTCTGTGCGTCGAACTTATCCTTGTTGTCGGCGACCCATTTGTCCCAGACCGGCTTGCCGGCGACTTCGCGGAAGCGCTTCAGCTCGGCGTCCGTGTAGAGGATCTCCTTCAGCTTGGCCTTGAACATCGGGAGATTCTTCTTGTCGATCTCGACGTAGGCGTCGATCTGGTCCTGGTAGCCCTTGGGCAGCGCTTCCTGCAGCAACTTTTTGTACTGCTCGGGCAGCGCCGCGTGCGCGTCCTTGTTGATCACCGCGGCGCACTCCGACGTGCCGGGCGACATGTTGTTGGTGAACCAGCTCGAAATCGTATGGAGCTGATACGAGGCGTGCGCGTAGGTGTACGGCAGCGAGACGCCATCGATCGTGCCGCGCTCCATGCCGGTGTAGGTTTCCGTCGCCGGCACGGTCGAAAGCACGGCGCCGAGGATCTTCATGGCATCGCCGAGACCGCCGCCCGCGCGCACGCGCAGGCCCTTCCAGCCTTCGAGCGTCTCAGGCGCCTTGCCCTTTCCCATGAATTCGTACTGCGGCAGCAGGCCGGATTTGTAAGGAATGGCGTTCCACTGATCCATGTCCTTGATGAAGGCCGGATGCTTCAGCATGGCCTCGGTCGCCTTGCGGCGGACGTCCCAGTCGCCAAGATCGAGGAACGGCAGCGTGAAGACCATCCAAGCGGGATTCTTGCCGGGGTGATAGAAGTTGCAGAACTGCGCCATCTGGAAGGCGCCGAGCTTGATGCCGTCGAGGTTCTCACGGTCACGCGACAGCGCCTCGCCATAGTGCATCTTGATCGTGAATTTGCCGCCCGTGCGATCGGAGAGCTGCTTGGCCACGGACTCCATGCCGGCCGTGAAGGCACGCTGCTTGCCCCACGTCGAAAGATTCCAATGAACCGCCGGTCCATCAACCGTCTGCGCGGCGGCAGCGGTGGCAATAACAGCAATCACCGACCCCGCCGTGAGCGAGGTCGCAAATTTCCGGATCATCAGCCTTCCTCCCTGGTGCCAGTTCAAATTTTTGTGTTGATGCAGCCTAGTTCGATTAGGCGGCGCACCGCAACCGCTTAAATGCAAGCTGGATGAAAGGGAGGTTTGAGAAGCTTCTAGTGCCCGGCAAGCGCCGATACGTCAGCGAGCAGTTTCGCATCGACCGAAACGCCGGTGGCTGCTGCTTTCTCGCGGAGCGCGAGCCGCTTTGTGCCGGGCAGCCGCGCGCCTTCATCGGACTCGATCATCGTCGCAAGTGCTGACATCCGGTTCGCGAAGATTTCCGCACCTGCAAATCCCGCAGGATCGATCGCGATAAGCAGTTGTCCCGCGCCGGGCGGCGGTCCCTCGGCATCGAGGAAGGAGCTTGCCTCGAAGGCGAAGTTCGCGCCCGTGAGCGCGACGGCGAGCGTCTCCACCATCAGCGCGAGCGCGGCACCTTTGGCGCCGCCGGCCGGCACGAGCGTTCCCGCAAGAGCGGCCTTCGCGTCGGTCGTCGGCTCGCCGTTCTTGTCGACCGCCCAGCCGAGCGGAATAGCCTCGCCCTTCTGCGCCGCAGTGACGATCTTGCCGCGCGCGACCTCCGAGAGCGCCATGTCGATGACGAGCGGCGGCAAATCGCGGCGCGGCGCTGCGAACGCAATGGGGTTCGTGCCGAACACGGCGCGCTTGCCGCCCCAGGGTGCTATGGCCTGCGGCGTGTTGGAGACGGTAAGTGCGAGGAGGCCCTGCTCGGCAAGCCGCTCGACGTGCCGGCCTGCGACGCCGAAATGATGCGAGCGCACGAAGCTCGCCGCCGCGACACCGGTTTCCGCCGCGATCGCCGGCAGCTCGGCAATGGCGAGATCCATGGCCGGATAGGCAAATCCGTTCGCGACGTCGATCATGAGCGTCGCCGCGCGCGTACGGGTTGCTTTCAGCGTTGCGTGGCCGTCCACTTTGCCGGCACGTGCTTGTGCCGCATAGCTCGGCACGCGCGAGAGACCGTGGCCTTTCTGGCCGTCGATCTCCGCCTGCGCGAGCGCACGCGCGACGGATGCCGCATTGGCCGCGCTCGTGTTCGACGCCTGGAGCGCGCGCGCGATGAGCGCTTCGAGATCGTTCGCGAGAATGGAGACGCTGCCCATGATCAGTTGAATTCCATGAGGCGGCGCATCTCCGAGAACATCTCGCGTTTGAGCTCCATGCCGAGACCGGGTGTCGTGTGCGGCTTCGTGTAGCCATCGACCACCGGGATGTCGTCGGCGAAACCGCCATAGGGCTTGAAGACGCCGGGATAGCTTTCGGTGCCACCGAGCTGGAGGCCGGCAGCCATGTTCAATCCCATCTGATGTCCGCCATGGGGCACTGTGCGCCGCCGCGCCCAGCCCGCGCGCTCGGCCATGTCGAGAATGCGCAGCGACTCCGTCAGGCCGTAGCATAGTGAGGGATCGGGCTGCAGCCAGTCGATGTGCGTGCGCATGCCGCCGTGCCGTACGAGATTGCGGAAGTCCTGCACGGAGAAAAGGTTCTCGCCGGTCGCGATCGGCAGGCTCGTCTCTTCGCACAGCACCGCGTGCGCCTGATAGTCGAGCGGCTCGACGGGCTCCTCGAACCAGCAGAGATTGTACTTCTCCATCGCACGCGCATACGCGAGCGCCGTATCGAGATCGAAGCGGCCGTTGGCATCGACGGCGAGGTCTTGGCCGTCGCCCGCGACTTCCAGCGCCCATTCGATACGCTGCATGTCCTCGGCGAGCGGCGCGCCGCCGATCTTCATCTTCATGAGTTTGTAGCCGAGCGCGCGGCACTGGCGCATCTCGTCCTGCAAGCCCTGCTTCTCCTTGCCGGGGTAGTAGTAACCGCCGCCCGAGTACACGAGCACGCGCTCGTCGTGCTTGCCGCCGTTGTAGCGATCGGAGAGCAGCTTCCAGAGCGGCACGTCGAGGATCTTGGCCGTTGCGTCCCACACAGCCATGTCGATGCCGCCGGCGGCGAACGCACGCTCGCCATGGCCGCCGGGCTTCTCGTTGCTCATCATCGCGGCCCAGATGGCGTGCGGATCGAGCGTGCCGGCCGCCTCGTCGCGCAGCTTTGCGGGATCGGCTTCGAGAATGCGCGGCGCAAGCCGCTCGCGGATGACGCCGGACTGCGCGTAGCGCCCGTTCGAGCAGAAGCCGTAGCCGATGACCGGCTTTCCCTCGCGGATCACGTCCGTTTCGACAGCGACGATGCTGATCGTCATCTTGTCGAACGAGATGACGGCATTGCGCATGGGCGAGGGGATCTTCGCGACGGCATCGCGAATGCGGGTGATCTTCATGGCGTGGTGTTCCGTGTCTCGGGCGATTTCAGATCTACAACATAACGAAGGTGCGGCTCGGGGCCAAAGTGTTCGTTGACGAAGGTGTCCACGTAGCGGCCGCCATTGCGCTCGATGACGCGCTGCGAGGCGGTATTGTCGGGATCGGTCGTGATCTCGACGCGCTGAAGCCCCACCTTTCGAGCTTCGATGAGGATCTGACGCAGGGCCTCGCTCGCGTAGCCGCGCCCGCGCTTCCACGGCACGACGGCATAGCCGATGTGGCCGAGAACGTAGTCCGGCAATGCGTCCGTTCCTTCCTGCCAGCGCAGGGAAATGCTGCCGCAGAAATCCCCGTCCCAGATCCAGCGCGCGATGAACGGCAGCTTGGGGATCGTCCTCCCGTCCGGCAGCGTGATCGTGCCGCCCTGCATGCCGAGGCCGGCGACGAACGCGACGGGGCTCTCGCGGATGGATGCGAGCTGCTCCGCCGAGACATTGCGCACGTTGTTCGGGGACCAGCCGGTCTCCAGCGCCGCGATGTAGGATGGCAGATGTTCCATGGAAGGCACGACGAGCTGCATGACGCGAGGAATAGTCTCCAAATGGAAAGCGCTCAACCCGGGGACCGGATTGAGCGCTCAAAGAGCAGCGAATTCCGGCCGCGTTATGCGCTCCGGTAGAGCTTCGTCATGACGAACTCGCGATGCCCGAGGGCCTCGGCTGCCGTCAGGCGCCCGTTCGACGTGCGCACGATCATATCGATCAGCGCGTCGCCGGCGGTATCGAGAGTCATCTCGCGGCGCAGGATGCCGGTCACATCGACGTCGATGTGCTCGGGCATGGTGCGCAGCGTCTTCGGGTTGGCCGAGATCTTGATCACCGGCACGATCGGATTGCCGATGATGTTGCCCTGGCCCGTCGGGAACGTGTGCACCACATAGCCGCCGGCCGCCATGAGCGTCACGCACTCGGCAGCCGCCGAGGACGTGTCCATGTAATAGAGGCCCGCGCCCTGTGCCGGCGCCTCGGCGGGCTTCAGCACGTCGATGAACTTGCTGACGCGGCCGATCTTCTCGAGATTGCCGAGCGCCTTCTCTTCGATGGAGGACAAGCCGCCCGCGATGTTACCCTTCGTCGGCTGGCTCTCGGAGAGGTCGTCGACCTTGTTGGCCTCGATGACGTCGTCCTGATAGGCCTTGAAGGTCTTCATCCACTTCTCGCCGATCTCCGGCGTCGCCGCGCGCTTGACGCAGATGTGCTCGGCACCCGTGATCTCGCTCGTCTCGCCGAAGACGCCGTAAATGCCCTTCGGAATGAGCTTGTCGTACATGTTGCCGACGGTCGGGCACGAGCCGAGGCCCGTGGTCGTGTCGCTCTCGCCGCACTTGGTCGAGACCCAGAGCTCGGAGATGTCGCACTCCTCGCGCTTGAGCTCGGAGGCCCACTGCACGAACTCCTTGGCCTTGTAGGAGGCCTTGGCGATCGTCGCGATGTCGCCGTGGCCCTCGATGCCGAAGCCGACGACGGGCTTGCCGGTCTTGGCGATGCCCTTCACGACACGGTCCGTCCAGCCGTCCTCGATGCCGATGACGACCACGGCGGCGACGTTCGGATTGCAGCCGGTGCCGATGAGCGTGCGGAAGTGCAGCTCGAGGTCCTCGCCGAACTGCAGACGCCCGTAGTGATGCGGGAGCGCGATCGTGCCCTTGATGTTGTTCGCCACGGCCTCGCAGGCCGCGTTCGAGAGATCATCCAGCGGCAGGATGATGACGTGATTGCGCACGCCGACGCGGCCGTTCTCGCGCCGCCAGCCCCAGAACGACAGGTTCGAGCCGTCGGCCGGCTTGGTTTTCTTCGTTGCCATTGGCCTCACTCCTACCAGCGCTTGGTCCGATGATTGTGGACGTGGACGTGCTCGCCTTCCTTGGCGCCGCCCGTCATGCGGCCGACATCCTCGCCGTACTTGATGACCGTATCGCCCTCTTTGAGCTCCTTGAGCGCAATCTTGTGGCCGATCGGAATGTCGTGCTTGGCGGTGACGTGGATGGTGGTGTCGTTCTCGGTGATGACGCCGAGCATCTTGGTTCCGGCCTTGAGGTCCTCGACGACGACGACGCCGACGTTATCCTCTGGGCTGTGGACCAGGAATTGTGGAATGTTGGACTTGGACACGGGCCCTTTCTCCCTGGGTGGCGTGCGGCGTGCTTTCCGCACATGACGCGCCCGGCAAAGTCTTCTATAAGACTTCGCGGTGAGGATGACCTAGCCGGGATCGGGCTCATGCGCAAGCTTCCTGTCACGCTGGAGGGGAATGCCGGCCCGCTTTATGCGCGGGTCAAGGCTCTCGTGCTGGCCCGGATCACCGGGGGCGATTGGCCGCCCGGGACGGCGCTCCCGGCCGAAATGGAGCTGGCGAAGGAGCTGGGCGTCAGCCAGGGCACCGTGCGCAAGGCCCTCGATGCCCTTACCGCGGAGCAGGTGGTCGTCCGCCGGCAGGGGAGCGGCACCTATGTCGCGGAGCACACGCCCGCGCACATGCTGTTCCGCTTCTTCAATATTTACGACGAGGGTGGCGCCCAGGTGCTGCCGGACAGCCGGCCGGCCCGCGCCACGACCGGCGAGGCCACCGCCACCGAGCGCCGGCGGCTGGAGCTCGACGAGGGCGCGACGGTCATCCGCATCTCCCGCATTCGGACGCGCGAGGGCCGTCCCTTCATGGACGACCGCATCGTCCTGCCGGGGGCGCTCTTTCCGGGCCTCGCGCAGGAAGCCGAGATGCCGAACACGCTCTACGACCTCTTCCAGAAGCGCTACCGCATTCATGTCGCGCGAACGGAGGAGCAGGTTACGGCCGTCGCCGCCACGGCCCGCCTCGCGGAGCGGCTCGGGTTGAAGCCCGGGGCACCTATCCTCGCTATCGACCGCGTGACGTATGATCTGAGCGGTCGGCGCATCGAATGGCGCCTCAGCCACGCCCATCTCGACCGCGCCCACTATTTCGCGCGGCTATAGTACGGCCTGAGCGCATAGCCATACGGCGCCATCCGACTGGCCAAACCCGGCCCGGCGCGATATGCCGGGCGCATACGGATTTCCTTTCGCGCTCAAGCGCCAACAGCGACCGGACAGGACACGCATGGCAGCACATCCCGCCTACGAGACCATCAAGCTGGAAATCGGCCCGGACAAAGTCGGCATCATCACGATGAACCGCCCCGAGGCGCTCAATTCGATGAACACAGCGATGATGCGGGAGCTGCGCGACTGCTTCATGCAGTTCTACATCGATCCCAATCAGGTGGCCTGCCTCATCATCACGGGCGCCGGCGAGCGAGGTTTCTGCACGGGTGCGGACCTCAAGGAACGTAAAGGCATGACGGACGAGACGTGGCGCCAGCAGCACGCGCTCGTCGAGCAGCTCGGCCGCGCCATGATGGACTGCCCGGTGCCGGTCATCGCGGCCGTCAATGGTCATGCCTATGCCGGCGGCCTCGAGATCGCGCTCGCCTGTGACTTCGTCTATGCCGCCGAGCACGCCCGCCTCGCCCTCACCGAGGTGACGCTCGGCATCATGCCCGGCCTCATGGGCACGCAGAACCTGCCGCGCGCAGTCGGTGTGCGCCGCGCCAAGGAGATCATCCTCACCGGCACGCCTTTCGCCGCGATCGACGGTCTCGCCTGGGGCATGATCAACAAGATCGTGCCGGGTCCGCAGCTCATGGAGGAGGTTCTGGCCGTCGCGCGAAAGATCGCGAGCAATGCGCCGGTCAGTGTGCGTCAGGCCAAGAAGTCCATGGACCGCGCGAGCGACCTCAGCCGCGCCGACGGTTATGGCTATGAGATCGAGGCCTACAACCGCACGGTCACCACTTCCGACCGCCAGGAAGGCATCAATGCCTTCAACGAGAAGCGCAAGCCGGTCTACAAAGGCCAGTGAGCCAAGGAGGCAGACGCCATGACGAATGTTATCGTACGCGAGGTCGGTCTTCGGGACGGCCTTCAGCTCGTGAAATCGTTCGTACCGACCGAGACCAAGATCAAGTGGCTGAAAGCGGTCGCCGCGGCCGGTGTACCCGAGGTCGAGGTCACGAACTTCGTGCCGGCCAAGGTCATTCCGCAGTTCGCCGATGCGGCCGAGGTCGCGAAGGCCTCGCTCGACATCGCGGGCCCGCGCATGTGTGCGCTCGCGCCGAACCGTAAGGGTGCCGAGAACATGCTTGCGGCCGGCATCCGCAAGATCAACTTCGTGCTCTCCGTTTCCGAAGGCCATAACCTCGCGAACGTGCGCAAGACGCCTGATCAATCCTTCGCCGAGTTCGAGGCCGTCGTCGCGCTGCGCAAGGAAAAGCCCGAGTACAAGGATGTCGTCATCCAGGGCTGCCTCGCGACGTCGTTCGGCTGCACGATCGAGGGGAATGTCGATCCGAAGCGCGTCGTGAAGTTCGCCGAGCGCTATCTTTCGCTCGGCGCCGACGAGATCACGCTCGCCGATACCGTCGGCTATGCCGGTCCCGGCGCGATCAAGAGCCTCTTCGATGACGTCGTGAACCTCGCTGCGGGCAAGCCCGTGTACTGCCACTTCCACGATACGCGCGGCCTCGGCCTCGCCAATGCCTATGCGGCACTCGAGGCGGGCGTGACCGGCTTCGATGCCTCGACGGGCGGCCTCGGCGGCTGCCCGTTCGCCCCCGGTGCTTCGGGCAATATCGTGATGGAAGACCTCGTCTTCATGCTCGAGAAGCAAGGCATCCGCACCGGTGTCGATCTCGAACTCTATCGCGAAGCGCGGCGCATTGCCGAAGAGACACTGCCCGACGAGAGCTTCTACGGCACGATTTTCCGCGCCGGCCTGCCGAAGGGCTTCAACCCGCCGACACGCCGCATGGCAGCCGAGTAGTCAGGGACCAACCGATCGATGACGAGTACCGATGAGCTGACGATGCCGATCGACCCGCAGTGGTCGGAGATCCGCGAGGGTGTCCGCGCCATCTGCGAGCGCTTCCCCAATGACTACTGGATGAAGCTCGACGCGGCCTCCGAGTATCCGACCGAGTTCGTGCAGGCTCTGACCGCGGACGGCTATCTCGGCTGTCTCATTCCCGAGGAGTACGGCGGCTCAGGCCTGCCGCTCTCGGCCGGCTGCGCGGTGCTCGAAACCATTCACGAGTCCGGCTGCAATGCCGCCGCTTGCCACGCGCAGATGTACACCATGGGCACGGTGCTCAAGCACGGCTCGGAGGAGCAGAAGCGCAAGTATCTCCCCGATATCGCTTCCGGCAAGCTGCGCCTGCAGGCGTTCGGCGTCACCGAGCCGACCACCGGCTCCGACACGACCCAGCTCAAGACGCGCGCGGAAAAGCGCGGCAACAAGTATGTGGTGAACGGTCAGAAGGTCTGGACGAGCCGCGTGCTCCATTCCGATCTCATGCTGTTGCTCGCGCGCACGACGCCGGTCGATCAGGTCAAGCGGCGCACGGACGGCTTGTCGGTCTTCCTCGTCGATCTGCGCGAAGCCAAAGGTCGCGGTGTCGAGATCAACAAGATCGACGCTATGATCAACCACAACACCTGCGAGGTGTTCTTCGACAATCTCGAGGTGCCGCCCGATGCTCTCATCGGCGAGGAGGGCAAGGGCTTCCGCTACATCCTCTCCAGCATGAACGCCGAGCGCCTGCTCATTTCGTCGGAATGCCTCGGCGATGCGAAGTACTTCATCCGTCGCGCCACGGAGTACGCGAACGAGCGTGTCGTTTTCGGTAACCCGATCGGCAAGAACCAGGGTGTGCAGTTCCCGATCGCGCGCGCCTATGCCGATCTGATGGCGGCCGAGCTTGTCGTGCGTCGCGGCACGACGCTGTTCGAAGCCGGTCGCGAATGCGGCACCGAAGCCAACATCGGCAAGATGCTCGCGGCTGACGCGGCCTGGAAAGCCGGTGAGGCCTGCCTGCAGACGTTCGGCGGCTTCGGCTATGCGCGCGAGTACGGCATCGAGCGCAAATGGCGCGAGGCGCGCCTCTATCAGACGGCGCCGATCTCCACGAACATGGTTCTCGCCTTCATCGGTCAGAACGTGCTCGGCATGCCGCGCAGCTATTGAGAAGCCAGGGAAGTACGGAATGAAAATCGCGATCATCGGCGTCGGTGCCATGGGCTCGGTCTATGCCGCGCTGCTCGCCGACCAGGGCAAGCACGATGTCTGGGCCATCGACACGTGGAAAGATCACGTCGATGCCATCCGCGAGAAGGGTCTGCGCGTCGAGGGCGCGTCCGGCGATCGCACGGTGCGCATGAACGCGACGACCGATGCCGCCGACGTCAAGGACGCCGATCTCGTCATCGTCGCGACGAAGTACGACGGCGTCGGCGCAGCGGCCAAGGCGGCGCTCGAAATCGGCAAGCCCGATGCGCCGATCCTCGCCATTCAGAACGGTCTCGGCAGTGCCGATATCGTCGCTGATGTGGTCGGCTCGAAGCGCATCATGCTCGGCGTGGTCGGCGGCTTCGGCGCTTCGATGAAGGGCCCCGGCCACGCGCATCACAACGGCATGGAATTCCTGCGCCTCGGCGAAATGGACGGCGGTATGACCGACCGCCTCGAAGCCGTGGCAAACGCCTGGCGCTCCGGCGGCTTCAAGGTCCTGACCTTCGACGACATCCACAAAATGGTCTGGGAGAAGCTCATCTGCAACTGCACGTACTCCGGGCCATGCGCACTCACGGGCTTGCGCGTCGGCGAGGTGCAGGCTAATCCGAGTGCATGGAGCATTGCGGCGGCCTGTGCACATGAGGCCTTCCAGGTGGCGCGCGCCAAGGGCATCACGCTCGACTTCGACGATCCCGTGCGCTACGTGCGCGAGTTCGGCCAGAAAATCCCGGGCGCCCGGCCGTCCATGCTGCTCGACCATCTGGCCGGGCGGCGCGCGGAGGTCGACAACATCAACGGCGCGATCCCGCGCGAGGGTGCCAAGGTCGGCATCGCGACACCGGTCAATTCGGTCGTCGTCGCTCTGCTGAAGGCGAAAGAATCCGCCTTCAAGTGATCGCTGCGAGCGTAGTGCTTAGGGGGCGCCATGGCGGTCAGCCGACAGACATCGTTCGAGGTCGAAGGCAGACCCGATGATCTGCTCATGCCGATGGTGCAGGCGCTCTCCGACATGCGCTGCTACAAGTTTGGCCGTGACGGTCTGACCGTCACCGCGCGCACGCCCATCAACTGGCGGAGCATCGGCGAGGTCATGACCGTGCGGCTGAGCGACGGCGATGCGGCCGGGTGGACACGCATCGAGGCCGCGAGCCACAGTGCACTGCGGACGGTCATCTTCGACTGGGGCAAGAACGACTACAACCTGAGGCGCTTCGAGGCGGCCTTCAGGACGCGCATCGCGCAGCAGGCAAAGGCGGAATGACCATGGCTGAAGTCACGTGCAACGGACGGAGCTATCAAATCCCCAAGCGGCCGACGGTCGTCATCTGTCTCGACGGATCCGAGCCCGGCTACATCGAGGCTGCTATCGAGGCGGGCGTGGCGCCCACGTTCGCGCGCTTCATGCGCGACGGCCTGCACACGCACGCCGAGAGCGTGATCCCGAGCTTCACCAATCCGAACAATCTTTCCATCATTACGGGCCGACCGCCGGCCGTGCACGGCATCGCCGGCAACTTCTTCTACGACGCCGCGACCGGCACCGAAGTGATGATGAACGACCCCAAGTTCATGCGGGCGCCGACGATCCTCGCCGCTTTCCATGACGCCGGCGCCAAGGTCGCGATGGTGACGGCGAAGGACAAGCTGCGCCTCCTGCTCTCCAACGGTCTCGACTATGCGAGTGGGCGCGCGATCGCTTTCTCGTCGGAGCGCGCCGATCAGGCGACGCGCGCCGCGAACGGCATCGACGGCGTGCTCGAAATGGTCGGAAAGCCCGTGCCGGAGGTCTATTCTGCGGATCTCTCCGAGTTCGTGTTCGCCGCAGGCGTCAAGCTCGTCGAGCGTGCGCGTCCTGATCTCATGTATCTTTCGACGACCGACTACATCCAGCACAAGGTCGGCCCCGGCACGGACGTCGCGAATGCATTCTACGGCGTGATCGACGGCTATCTCGCCGCGCTCGATCGCCTCGGCTGCACGGTTCTGGCGACCGCCGACCATGGCATGAATGACAAGCATTTGGCGGACGGTTCACCGGACGTCATTTACCTGCAGACGCTTTTCGATGATTGGCTCGGAAAGGATGTCGCGCGCGTGATCCTGCCGATCACCGACCCGTACGTGGCTCACCATGGCGCGCTCGGTGGCTTCGCGACGGTGCACGTGCCCGACTCCGCGTCAGTCCCCGGGCTGCTCGATCGCCTCTGGAACATCGACGGCATCGAGATGGCGTGCGCCAAGGACATCGCCTGCAAGCAGTTCGCGCTCCCACCCGATCGCATTGGCGATATCGTTGTCATTTCGGAACGCCAGAAGGTGCTCGGCACGGCGCCGGAGCGGCACGATCTCTCCGGCCTCGACGAGCCGCTGCGCTCGCATGGCGGGCTCTCCGAGCAGCGCGTGCCGATGATTGCGAACCGACGCCTTGCCAAGCCGTTGCCTGTGCCCCTGCGCAATTTCGATGCCTTCGAGGTGGCGCTGAACAGGCTGGATTGAACGATCGGACATCAGAACCGGCGGTCCAGGCCCATCTGCCAGAAGTCGATTTCGAGGCGCGTCGCGTCTCTGAAAGTCGTTGCCAGCTCGCTGAAGCGCCGTGGCGTCACGCTGGCTAAATGCTCATCGAGCCACGACTTTTCGCCGGCCGCTGCCGCCTGGAATTCGTCACTTGCGTACATGGCGATCCAGCCGGCATAGGGATTGCCCTCGCGGACGACGAACGGCTGAGCCTCGAGCCACGTGGCGATCTCCGCATAGCCGATCAGGCACGGCGCGAGCGCCACATGCAGGTCGAGGAGATCGCCGCGGTTGCCGGCGTCGAGGACGTAGCGCGTATAGGCCATGGTCGCACGCGCCTCGGGCAGCGTGGCGAGATCCTCCTCGCTGATCCCCCAGCCCGCGCAGTATTGAATGTGCAGTCCCATCTCCACGTCGACAATGGCCTTGAGGCTCGCAAGCGCCCGCCTCAGGTCGGCGATGTTGCGGCTCTTGTAGACGGCGAGCCCATAGGCGCGCGCGAAATGCACCAGGAAGAGATAGTCCTGCTCGAGATAGTGCCGGAAGGCCTCGCGCGCGAGCGTGCCCGCGCCGAGCTCACGAATGAACGTGTGCTGGCAATAGGCGCGCCAGTCCTCGATGCAGCTCTGTTTGAGATCGTCGAATGTCGCCACGGGCATCTCCCTCACGTTGCACGTTAGCACGCAGGAGCGCATCGGCAATCGCGTGCTGACTTTCGGTGTGACGGCAATCCGTCCCCGTTATTGCAGACGCAGTTATTCCAGCTCTGAACGCGGGTTGCACGCCGTGATTGCGGAACTATTCGCATGTCGTGGCATTGGTCGGCGATACGCAGGAAGACGCAAAGGAGATCGTCGATGAATCAGAAGCTTTTGCGCACTGTCTCGATGTGCGCTCTTATTGCTGCCTTCAGCGGCGCCGCCGTGGCACAAACCGGCGGCGCAGGTGGTGGCGGCGCGCCGGGCGGCTCGGCCCCGCAGACGCAGCAGAGAATGCCTGATAGCGGCCCAGGCGATGCCGGCCGAGGTGCACAATCGCAGGGCGGCGGCGAGACCACACGGCCGAAATCGGCTCAGCCCAAGGGCGATACGAGCGATACGCCGCGGCCGGGATCCGCGCAGCGCGACGACAGTGCCACGCCGCGCAAACAGGATCGCAGCGATACGAAGGGCGATCAGAAGCGGACGCCACAGGCCTCGGACAGCCAGCGCAAGGACGACGGCAAGCGCGCGAGCGATAGCAAGCAGGAAAATGATCGCGCGCGAGCAGACGAGTTGCAGCGCGATCGAGACAGGGACCGGGCCCGCGCCGGAAAAGACGATCGTGGTCAAGACAAAGACCGCACACGCTCTAGCCAGGACAAGAGCGATCGCAGCGACCGTTCGCGTCAGGGACAGGCGGATCGCGGCAAGGACGCCGATCGTGGGACGCAGCTCTCGGAGCAGCAGCGCACCAACGTGCGTGAGCGTTTCCAGCGCTCGGGTGGTGACCGCAATCGCGTGTCGAACGTCAACTTCGACATCCGCGTCGGCGCCAACGTGCCGCGCAGCGTGACGCTGCACACGCTGCCGGTGGATGTCGTCGAGGTCGTGCCGCAGTATCGCGGCTACCGATACGTCTACGTCAACGACGACATCGTGATCGTCAATCCGAGCTCGTATGCCGTTGTTGCCGTCCTTTCCGGCGGCGGTAGCCGCGCGGCAGGGCCACGTGCCTCTCGCTTGACGCTTGCCGCGCCGGCCCGCACGTTCGTGCGCGATCACATCGATCGGGGTGCGTCCATCCGGCTGGGTATCGGCGCCATCAGCATCGGCATGTCCATCCCGCAGGGTGTTTCGCTCCTGCCCATGCCGACCGTCGTCGTCGACCGCTATCCTGAGCTCCAGGATTATCGCTATTTCGTCTACGAGGACGACATAGCCATCGTCGATCCCGCGACGGACGAGGTGGTGCTGATCGTGCAGGACTAGCTGGCGGCGTTTCGTCGGTCACAGCAAATGCCAGCGACGCCATCGGCGTCGCTGGCTTAATTCTGCGCGGCGCGCACTATCACTTATAAGGCACGTGCTGTGGCTCGTCGCCGAGCCTGAAGCTCAGGCGCGCCATGACCGTGTGAATGCCATCGGGATCGAGGTGGCCGGACGTGGGCTTCGGCGGTGGGCAATAGGGATCGACGACTGCAGCCAACGTCACTGGACCGCCGCCTCCCGAGAACGAAATATTCTTCCCGCCGAGGTCGAGGTAGTTGTACTCGAGGCCAAAGCTGACGTTTCGCGTGATCATGCGCTCGAAGCCGAAACCGGCCGTCCATCCGTCGAGGCGCGAGCTGCTCGAGTAGATGCCGCCGGGCGTGGTGATCGATAAATCCACATCCGCGGATGCATAGCCGCCTTTGACGTAGAAGAGCCGGTCGCGCCACGCATATCCCAGCCGCCCGGTGATCATCAGCAGATCGCTGATGCTCGACGCGATATCCACGGCGAGGGCACCGCTGCCGATCGTCGTGCTGCCGTCCATGTCGCCGCCGGTGTAGGAGGCCTCGATGCCGACCACCCAGCGATCGAACTGGCGCTGAAGGCCGAGGTGCCCGCCCGCGAGCCAGCCATCGAGATGGATGTCCCGGCCGAGCCCGGTGTCCTGTCGCGACCAGCCGTAGCCGCCGTGCAGACCTAGATAGAGGCCGGACCAGTCGATGGAGACGCCTGCGCCGCCGTCATCGAGGATGTTGCCGGCACGGGCCGGACCCGCGGCGGCAAAGGCGCCAAACAGCGAGAACGCGACAAGAAACGAGCGTAGAAACGCACACACAACGCACACTCCCCCCACAACTTATTAACAGATTATTAACAGGGAGCCGGGAGAGCGGGAGGGTTCCTTGGTGCGGATTAGCGGCTTTGAGGACCGGTCGTTGCCCCTCGGCAACGGTTGCTACAACTTACGACGTACGTGCCTTGGGAGCAGCCTTGCTTCGCATTAGGACGGACGGGCTGCCGGAGAACGCCGACACTCGGCGGACGGCGGTCAAACGCTTCAGTCCTCGATCGCCGTTGGCATTGCGCGAGCTTCCAGCACACGATCGAGCGCGAAATTCCCGGCACCGCGCTTCATCAGATAGAGGAAGCAAACGGCCCAGACGCCATCGTGTCGAAGGCACTGGGATAGACAAACAGCTGAATCACGAGCGTCATGCCGAGCAGCGCAAGCGCCGCGTATCGCGTGAACAGGCCCAGGATCAGCAGCGGCGGCAAAGCGAGCTCGGCGGCTGTCGCCAGATAGGCGGCGATCTCCGGCGGAATCACGGGCAGCTTGTACTCCTCCCTGAAGAGCGCGAGCGTCGTCCCATCCTGCCAGCCTTCGATTTTCAGGAGGCCGGAGCGGAGGAACACCGTGCCGGCCGCGATGCGCGCGATGATCGCGATGAGGTCATGAGGAATGCGCTCGAACAGCGCCGTTGCACGCGTGGGAAGTGTCATCATGCCGGTGATCCTTCGTGAGCTTGTTGATCCATGTAGGCTTTCACGCAGCCGATAGCGCCGCCCGTGAACAATGCTGCCAACGTGGCCCCTAGATCGAAGCCCGGCGCGTCTTGCGCGGCACGCTGGAGGGCTGCTCCGAGCGTGTCGCTCTCCGAGAGTGCGAGCAGGAAGGATGCCGCGACAGGCGGCATCGCACGCACCTGAACATCGAGCGCGGGCCTCGTCACGAGGGCCAGCTCATTCCCGGCTTCAGGTCCAACGCGCGCAACGGTCGCGTCATGCGTGTTCGTGCGCCAGATGGATACGATCGGGTAGTCGGACGCAATCCACCGAGCGGCGGGATGAAGTGTGAGCCGCGTTTGCGCGAGCGCTTCGGGTGGAATGCGCACCAGACTGTCCAGTGATGCCGCGCTACTGTCTGCAGCGTGATAGGCAATGTTCCGCGCCCATTCGAGCCGCGCCACATCCGGCAGATACGGCAGATCGGCGACGGGATCGAAGGCTTCGAGGAACTCCGCGAAGTGCGCGCCATACTCGGCAAGGACCGGTGAAGCGGGCGGGCGCTGTATGATGAACGCTCGCGCCATCGCTGCGAAGAAGTCTTCGCCGACAAGCCGCTCAACGACGGGAAAGCGCGCGGCGAGCGCCCTCGAGATGCTGGCGTGCACGTTATTGCGATAGACATTGAAGCGCTTGATGCGCTGCGCCGCGCTGACGCTTGCAATTCGGTCGGGAACGGGCGCTTCGGGGTTCATGATGGCCTTCACCATCTCCTGCTGAGCGCGCCGGATGTCGGTTGTCATCTCAGTGCGCGCCCGTGCGCTCGGCTGATCCGGCCATCAGGAGATCGGCGCGCTTTGCCTCGGCGTGCAGCGTGGCCCAGTCAGGCACATCGTTGTCCCACTCGATGAGCGTCGGCAAAGGGCCGCTGCGCGCGATGAAACGCCGATAGAGACCCCACACCGGATCGGCAACCGAGCGATCGTGCGCATCGACGAGAAGAAGCGTGTCGTCGCCGCCATCGATCGCCGCATGGCCCGCAAGATGGATCTCGCCGACGTGCGCGTCCGGAAAGGCATCCACGTACGCCACCGGATCGAAGCCGTGATTGCCGGCGGAGACGAAGACATTGTTGAGGTCGAGGAGCAGGCCGCACCCTGTCCGGCGCGCCAGCGCGTCGAGGAAATAGATCTCGCTCATCTCGCTCTCGTCGAACACGACATACGTCGACGGGTTCTCGATCAGCATGCGCCGGCCGAGCACGTCCTGCGCCTCGTCCACGTGATCGGCGACGAGATCCAGCGTCTCTCGCGTGTACGGCAGCGGCAGCAGGTCGTTCAGGTAGACGCTCTCGTGCGTCGACCATGCGAGATGTTCCGAGAATTGGCCCGGATCGTAACGGTGTGTGAACGCGCGGAGGCGGTCCAGATGCTCACGCGAGAGCCGCCCCGCGCCTCCGATGGACAGGCCGACGCCGTGCATGGAGATCGGATAGTTCTGTCTGATGCGTTCGAGATAGTGATGTGGCGGACCACCCGCGCCCATATAGTTCTCCGGATGAACTTCGAACCAGCCGATGTCGGGATGGCTGCTCATGATATCTCTGTAGTGCTCGGGCTTGAGCCCGACACCAGCCCGACAAGGCAAGTTCGCCGGAACGCGCGCAGCTTTGTGGTGGTCCGCCATCATGGCTCGGTCCTCAGCCCTTGATCGGCGCGAGCGAGCCCTTGCGTTTCATGCCGTCCTTGAGCGTGACCTCCATGGACATGCACGTGCCCTTGGCGACGTACTTCCAGGCGCCCTTGTCGAAGTCCATCTTCGACGTGCCGGCGCACGAGTTGTTGCCGGTCGCGGCACAATCGTTCTTGCCGGCTTGAGATATTCCGTAGCATCTCTCCTTGTCGCCGCTGGCCTGCTGAGCGTTGGCAGGAGCGGACATGGCGACAGCGCTGCCGACCGCGGCTGCGAGGGCGAGGGTCAACGTGCGATTTGACATGGGACTTCCTTCTCCGATGACGCAAGCCGTGCTTGGCTTACGGAGATGAGTTCGCCAGCCGGCGCGGCGCCGTTACAGGCTCACGCTTTCGTGTCCGGCGGGTGTATGTTTCATTGATTGTCGGTATGTGCCCGAGCCGATGTAACGTTCGGGCGACTTCGGGCGAATGAGGAGGTGAGCGCGCGGTGTCTGATCCGCTCGAGGAGCTGGCTGATTGGATGCGCGCTGCAAATCGCGGCGATGCGGCCGCCTATCGGCAGCTTCTGGACGCATTGGCGCAACGACTTCGTCCCGTCGTCAGGCGCCGGCTCGCGCGTGCGGGACGATCGGAGCTCGACGGCGAGGATATAGTTCAGGAGACGCTCTTGGCCGTGCACCTGAAACGCCAGACGTGGGACGAGGCGCAGCCACTGATGCCCTGGGTGCGCGCTATCGCGCACTACAAGCTCGTCGATGCCCTGCGGCGCAGGGGTTTTCGCGAGCACCTGCCGATCGAAACCTTTGAAGCCACGCTGCCGGACTCGATCGATCCCGAAGCCGAGTCCACGGCGGTGTCCTCGGATATCAAGGAGCTGCTCGGCAGGCTCTCCGATCGTCAGCGCGAGATTGTCGTCGGCATGGCGATCGAGGGGCGCAGCGCGAAGGAGCTCGGCGAGAAGCTCGGCATGGCCGACGGCACTGTGCGCGTCGTGCTTCACCGCTCATTGCGACTGCTTGCCGATATCGTGCGAAAAGGGAAGCCATGAAGACCGACGAGCTCATCGCCGCGCTTGCCGCCGACGCGCAGCCCGTGCGCCGTTCGCCGGAGCGTGCGATGAGCGGTGCGCTTGTCGCGGGCGTCGCGGTTGCCGTCGTGGCCTTCCTTCTGGCGCTCGGAGCGAGGCCCGATATCGCGCAGGCGCTGCACACGTGGCGCTTCATCCTGAAGCTCGTGATCGTGGCCATAGCCGCGCTGATCTTCACGCGCGAGTGTGTTCGCCTCATGCGTCCGCTAGCGCGGCCATCGGTCTGGCCGATCGTCGCGGTTGTCGCGCTGCTCGGTGCAGCATTGCTCGTCGAGCTGCTGATTTCGCCTTCGAGTACGTGGGGCACCAAGCTCGTCGGGACGAACTCCGTGATCTGTCTGACGGCGATCCCGCTCCTCTCGATCACGCCGCTGGCGGCGTTCATCATTGCCTTGCGATCGGGCGCCCCCACCGCACCGGTTTGGACCGGTGCGATGGTGGGACTAGCCTCCGCCGCACTTGGCGCCTCGCTCTACGCCCTGCATTGCTTCGACGATTCGCCCCTTTTCGTCGCGACGTGGTATGGCGCCGCCGCCCTGCTCATGACCGGCGTCGGCGCAATCCTGGGTGCGCGCTTCCTGCGCTGGTAGGCGAAGCGCGGCGACCGGGCCCCGCTAGTTCTTGACGAGCTTGCAGCCGCCCTGATCCAGCGGGCGGAAGGCCTGCTCCGCGGGGATCGTGCGGATCAGCTTGTAGTAGTCCCACGGCCCCTTGGACTCCGACGGCTTCTTCACCTCGAAGAGATACATGTCGTGCATCTTGCGGCCGTCGATGCGAACGCTGCCCTTGCCGAAGAGCGGATCGTCGGTCGGCATTTCCTTCATTTTCGCGACGACCTTGTCGCCGGGCTCGTCCGTGCCGAGGGCGTCGACGGCCTTGAGATAATGCATGATGCTCGAATAGAAGCCGGCCTGCGCCATGGTCGGACGGCGGTTCCGGAAGCGATCGCCCCAACGCTTCGACCATGCACGGGTTTCCTCGGTGCGGTCCCAGTAGAAGGCGCTGGTGAGCTGCAGGCCTTGTGCGGTTTCGAGGCCGAGGCTGTGGATGTCCGAGATGAAGACCAGAAGCCCCGCCAGCTTCTGCCCGCCCTTCACGACTCCGAACTCGGCTGCCTGCTTGATCGAGTTGATCGTGTCGCCGCCCGCATTCGCAAAAGCGACGATCTTCGACTTCGAAGCCTGGGCCTGCAGAATGAAGGATGAGAGGTCGGACGTATTGATCGGATGGCGCACGCTGCCGAGGACCTTGCCGCCGGACTTCGTGACCATCGCACTGACGTCGCGTTCGAGGGCGTAACCGAAGGCATAGTCGGCCGTCACGAAGAACCATGTGTCGCCCCCGGCCGCGACCACCGCGGAGCCCGTGCCGTTCGCGAGTGCGTACGTGTCATAGACCCAGTGGATCGTATTGGCATTGCAAAGCTTGCCCGTGATATCCGACGATGCCGGATCGGAGGCGAGGAAAACCTTGTTCTTGGTTCCGACCAGCGTCTGGATCGCGAGGCTGACCGCCGATGACGACGCGCCGGCGATCATGTCCACGCCGTCGACATCGATCCAGCGCCCGCCGACCGATATGCCGATGTCGGCCTTGTTCTGCGTGTCGGCGAATACGAGCTCGATCTTCTTGCCGCGCACGGTCCCGCCGAAATCCTCGACAGCCATACGCGCGGCTTCAACGGCGCCCATGCCGTTGATGTCGGCATAGATGCTGTTCATGTCGGTGAGCACGCCGATCCTCACGACATCTCCCGAAATCTGCGCGCTGGCCGGACTTGCCAGGAGCGCGACCGATATCGAGGCTGCAGCGATCAAGCAGCGGTTGAAGTTCATGTGACATTCCTCCCTGGATTATTCTGCTCGTTGTTCACGCGGTTATTGGCACGGACGCCCCCGAGCATTGAGGGCGGCCATGGTCGTGTTTGGCGGTGGGATGGTCGGCGAAGGCGAGGGGCTCGAGCGTGCGCGCACTGGCCGCACCATCGACTTTAGGATGAATGCCGGCCGTCAGCCGTCCGCCGGCTCGATCGATCCGAGCGCGCAGAACGAGGTGGGCAATCATGTGCGCCCTCGCATTTCCTTATCCCTTTTGCGGGCCTCTTTTGGGCCCCTTTGATCGCCGGAGCGCTTGCGGCTTTCGTTGCGGGTATTGAACCGTACCGAGTCCTGCTTGGCAACCGAGACCGAATGATCCGATTGCGTCTTGAGGCTTGACTGCCGATCATGGGCCTGCTGTAGAAATCCCTTCGGTCACTACTGGTGGGCCTCGGCTGCAGTCGTGAAAAGGCGAGGCGATGGACGAAGCTGCAGCCATAGAAACTCAAGGCCTGATCAAGGACTTCAAGGGCTTTCGTGCCGTCGATCAGGTCAATCTGACCGTTCGGCGTGGCACCATTCATGCCCTGATCGGCCCAAACGGCGCCGGCAAGACGACCTGCTTCAACCTCATAACGAAGTTCCTGCAGCCGACCGCGGGCCGCATCTTGCTTAATGGCCAGGACATCACCCGCATGGCGCCGGCGAGCGTTGCACGTCTCGGTCTCGTCCGGTCCTTCCAGATATCGGCGACGTTCCCGCACCTGACGTTGCTCGAGAACGTACGGATTGCCCTGCAGCGGCAGCTCGGCACCTCATTCCACTTCTGGCGTTCGGAAGCATCTCTCGACCAATTGAACGACCGCGCTATGGCGATCCTGCGCGATGTCGGTCTCGGCGGATCCGAAACCCTGGTCGCGGCGGAGCTCCCCTATGGCCGCAAGCGCGTCCTGGAGATCGCGACGACGCTCGCGCTGGAGCCCGAGGTCATGCTTCTCGACGAGCCGATGGCCGGCATGGGCCGGGAGGACATCGGGCGTATCTCTCAATTGATCAGGAAGGCCGCCGCTTCGCGCACGGTTCTCATGGTCGAGCACAATCTTTCGGTCGTGGCGGATCTCTCCGACACGATTACGGTTCTGGCGCGCGGTCGCGTCATTGCCGAAGGCCCGTACGCCGCTGTCTCGCAGAATCCGCAAGTGATCGAGGCCTACATGGGAACGACGGACGCCGGCGCCTCGCCTGCCCTTCGAGGTGCTCATGGCTGAGAGCACGCCGCTTCTCGAGGTCCGCGATCTGCACGCCTGGTACGGCGAGAGCCACGTCCTGCACGGCATGACCTTCTCGGTCAACAAGGGCGAGGTCGTAACGCTGCTCGGCCGTAACGGCGTCGGCAAGACGACGACCATGCGGTCCATCATGGGTATAGTGCACAAGCGCACCGGATCGGTCCGCTACGGCGGCGGGACCGAGACCATCCGCTGGCCTTCGAACCAGATTGCGCGCCTCGGCGTCGGATACTGCCCCGAGGAGCGCGGTATCTTCGCGAGCCTCGACGTGACGGAGAACCTGCTCCTGCCGCCGGCCGTCAAGGGTGGAGGGCTTTCGCTCGAGGAGATTCACGCGCTCTTTCCGCAGCTCAAGGAGCGCGCGCACAGCCAAGGCACGAAACTCTCGGGCGGCGAGCAGCAGATGCTGGCCATTGCACGCATCCTCCGCACCGGTGCCGAGCTTCTGCTCCTCGACGAGCCGACCGAGGGGCTGGCGCCCGTCATCGTGCAGCAGATCGGCGCCGTTATCCGCGACCTGAAGAAGCGCGGTCTGACGGTGCTGCTCGTCGAGCAGAACCTTCATTTTGCCGCGACCGTTGCCGACCGCCACTATGTGGTCGAGCACGGCACGGTGGTCGATGAGATCGAGAACCGGGAACTGGCCGCAAACCGTCAGCGGCTCGAAGTACATCTCGGCGTGTAAATGGATCGTTAGAACGGAGAGAATCATGCGTTGGAAGGCAGCAGCACTCTCAATACTGGCCGCGTTTGCGGCGCCGGCAGCATCGGCGGAGATGAGCGACGGCGTCGTCAAGATCGGCGTCCTCAACGACCAGTCCGGCCTCTATGCCGACCTCTCGGGACAGGGATCGGTTTGGGCCGCGCGCAAGGCCGTCGAGGATTACTGCAAGTCAAACAAGTGCGAGAAGATCGAGATCGTCTTCGCCGACCATCAGAACAAGCCCGATGTCGGCTCGAACATCGCGCGCCAGTGGCTGGACGTCGACAAGGTCGACGCGATCGTCGATGTGCCGACGTCGTCCGTGGCACTCGCCGTGCACAACATCGTCAAAGAGAAGAACAGGGTCATGCTGAACTCCGGCGCCGCGACGTCGGATCTGACCGGCAAGGCCTGCTCGCCCAATACCATTCACTGGACGTATGACACCTGGGCACTCGCCAACGGCACCGGCAACGCGATCGTGAAGACCGGCGGCGATACCTGGTTCTTCCTCACCGCCGACTACGCATTCGGCCATGCGCTCGAGCGCGATACCGAGGCCGTCGTGCTGAAGAGCGGCGGTAAGGTTCTCGGCAAGGTGCGCACGCCCTTCCCCGGCCAGGACTTCTCGTCGTTCCTGCTGCAGGCGCAGACTTCCAAGGCCAAGATCATCGGCCTTGCGAATGCCGGCGGCGACACGATCAACTCGATCAAGCAGGCGGCCGAGTTCGGCATTGTTGCGGGTGGACAGAACCTAGCGGGCCTGCTCGTCTTCATCACGGACGTGAATGCGCTCGGCCTCCAGACCGCGCAGGGCCTCATCTTCACGGAAGCCTGGTATTGGGATCTGAACGACGCCAACCGCGCGTTCGCGACGGAGTTCGAGAAGGCCAACAAGGGCAACAAGCCGACGATGGTGCAGGCTGGCGTCTACTCCGCCGTACTGCATTATCTCAAGGCCGTACACGAGCTGAAGTCCGACGCCGATGGCGCTGCCGTCGTTGCCAAGATGAAGGCGACGCCGACCGACGACGCGCTCTTCGGCAAGGGCGAGATCCGCGCTGACGGCCGCAAGATCCATCCGATGTACCTGTTCGAGGTCAAGAAGCCGTCAGAGAGCAAGGGCAAGTGGGACTACTACAAGCTCCGCTCGACCATCCCTGCCGATCAGGCCTTCCGCCCGATGGATCAGGGTGGCTGCCCGCTCGTGAAGTAGTGTTGTTGGAGGGGCGGTGCTTCGGTGCCGCCCCTGTCTCTTTGAGGCCGGAAAAGGCGCATGTTTGAGCTCATCGGCGTACCGCCGCAGGCGCTGTTCGGCCAGCTGTTGCTCGGCCTGATCAACGGCGCCTTTTACGCGCTCCTCAGTCTCGGGCTCGCCGTCATCTTCGGCATGCTCAACGTGATCAACTTCGCCCACGGCGCCCAGTACATGATGGGGGCGTTCGGCGCGTGGATGCTCCTGCAGTATGTCGGCATTCCCTACTGGGGCGCGCTGCTCGTCGTGCCGATCATCATCGGCGCGACGGGTATACTCCTCGAGCGGCTCCTGCTCTCGCGCCTGTACCACCTCGATCATCTCTACGGTCTGCTGCTGACTTTCGGTCTTGCGCTCATCATCGAGGGCCTCTTCCGGCGCCAGTTCGGATCGTCCGGCCTGCCGTACACGAACCCCATTCCCGGCGGGACCAACCTCGGCTTCATGTTCCTGCCCTGGTATCGCGGCTGGGTCGTCGTGTTCTCGCTGGTCGTCTGTCTCGCGACCTGGTTCGTGATCGAGAAGACCAAGCTCGGCAGCTATCTGCGGGCGGCGACCGAAAACCCGACGCTCGTGCGCGCCTTCGGCATCAACGTGCCGCGCATGATGACCCTGACCTATGGGTTCGGCGTCGGGCTTGCCGCACTCGCCGGCGTGCTGGCGGCGCCGATCTACTCGGTCAATCCGATCATGGGCTCGAACCTCATCATCGTCGTTTTCGCCGTCGTCGTGATAGGCGGCATGGGCTCGATCATGGGCTCGATCGTCACGGGCTTCGGCCTCGGCGTCATCGAGGGACTGACGAAGGTCTTCTATCCGGAAGCTTCGAATACGGTGATCTTCGTCATCATGGCCATCGTGCTCATGATCCGTCCGGCCGGCCTGTTCGGCACGGTGCGCTGAAGGTGTCGCGATGAAAAACAACGATATGTCGATCTTTGCCGCGCTCATCGTCCTGCTGATGGCGGCGCCGCTGGCGGTCTACCCCGTGTTCCTCATGAAGGTGCTGTGCTTTGCGCTCTTCGCGCTCGCCTTCAATCTTCTCATCGGTTACGTCGGGCTGCTCTCCTTCGGCCACGCCATGTTCTTCGGCTTCTCGGCATACATCTCGGCCTATACGGTCAAGGCCTGGGGCTGGCCGACCGAGTTCGGCATCCTCGCCGGCACAGCTGTTGCCGCCGCGCTCGGTCTTGTCGCCGGTGCGCTCGCCATCCGCCGCCAGGGCATCTATTTCGCCATGGTCACGCTGGCGCTGGCGCAGATGGTCTTCTTCTTCTGCCTGCAGGCGCCGTTCACGGGGGGCGAGGACGGCATCCAGGCCGTGCCGCGGAGGCCCTTGCTCGGCATTCTCGACATCACCAACGACCTGCATTTCTACTACGTCGTTCTCGCGATCTTCGCGGCAGGGTTCCTGATCATCTACCGCACGATCCATTCGCCGTTCGGCCAGGTGCTCAAGGCGATCCGCGAGAACGAGCCGCGCGCGATCTCGCTCGGTTATCGCGTGGATCAGTACAAGCTGCTGGCCTTCGTGCTCTCGGCCACATTGTCGGGCCTTGCCGGCGCGACAAAAGCCATCGTGTTCCAGCTCGCGTCTCTCACCGATGTCGCGTGGCAGATGTCCGGCGAGGCCGTCCTCATGACACTGGTCGGCGGCATGGGAACCGTCTTCGGTCCGATCGTCGGCGCCGCTGTGATCATCTCCATGCAGAACTACCTGTCGGGCTTCGGTGAATGGGTCCTCGTCATTCAGGGCTGCATTTTCGTCGTCACGGTCCTGCTCTTCCGCCGGGGGATCGTCGGAGAGATCAGCGCGCTTGCTGGGCGGATGGGACGCACGCGCGAGGTGGAAGCCAAGGCGTAAGAGGCACGTCCGCCCTGCGCCTCGCCTGTTGCAAAGCAGTATCAACTCGCGCCGTTGCGAACGCGCCGCTCTGTTTGCAATTGACAGTCCCTCGCCTTTGGGGCGCATTAGCGTTGTGACGGTGGTGCCACATGCAGCGATGCATGAGCACACTGGGAACACGGTAAGGCGCAAGGGCTTGTTTTGAAGGCTGGCGCGCCGATCCCGTGGCTGCGCCCGCAACTGTAGGCGGCGAGTTGCCTCCAAAGATGTCACTGATCGTCGGCAACGACGATCGGGAAGGCTGGAGGGAACGCTTGAGCCGCGAGCCAGGAGACCGACCGGCACGAGTCGCCCATCCTCCGTGCGGGACGCTCGGTGGAACGGTTACCCGTAGTGGCGACTGATGTGCAACCGATGGGGAGCTACGTCAGAAATGCCCGGGGTCTTCGTCACACGCTGACAAACCGAAGCTAGCGCGATGCCGAAGCAGGCTGCGCGAGGGATGCGACTGCCACAGCAGTCTGTCCCGGCACCGCTTATGCATCCGCAGCGCACCTTGGGCCGCACCTGCGTCGCTCCTCGTCCATCGATCGTGACGGGGGAGATATGGCTAATCGCGTTCGTTTTGGTAGTTTCCGAAGTAGGCCATTTGTTTTGTGCGCGACGCTCGTCTCCGCGTGCGCGCTCTTGCCTACGATGCTCTCGTCCGCGCGCGCGCAGGACGCTATTCCGCTCGAAGGGATCGTGATCTACTCCGCGAACCGCACGCCGACCGAGGCGGCGAAGGTCGGCTCCTCCGTCGAGGTGATCACCGAGGAAGAGATCGAGGCCCGCGCGCAGACTTACGTCAAGGACTACCTCGAGACGCTGCCGGGCGTGAATTTCTCGCAGGCGGGCGGTCCGGGCGGAACGTCCTCGATCAGTTTGCGCGGCACATCGGGTGGCTACGTCAAGGTCCTGGTCGACGGCATCGACGTCAGCGATCCGTCGAATACGGTGACTTCCGCGCACTTCGAGCATCTTCTCGTCGGCGATGTCGCGCGCATCGAAGTTCTCAAGGGTTCGCAGAGCGGCCTCTACGGCGGCGTCGCCGTCGGCGGCGTCATCACCATCGAGACGAAAGCTGCCCGCAAGCTCGGCTTCTCGCAGAGCGGCGGCGCGGAGTATGGCGCCTACAATACGTGGCGCGGCGCCTATACAGCCGGTTACCTCGCAGGCGACGGCAGCAACATCTCTCTTTCTGTTCAGGGCGTGAACACCGATGGCTTTTCATCTGCGGCCATTGGCCGGGAGGACGACGGCTACAGGAACCTGACGTTCTCCGGCCGCGGCGAATACTACCTCTCACCGAGCGCCAAGATATTCTTCGCGGCTCGCTCCATGCGCGCGCGCTTCGAATACGACGGCTTTCCGCCGCCCAACTTCACGCTCGGCGACACCGGTGAATTCGGCAGGGTCACTCAGCACGCTGGACGTGTCGGCACCGAGTTCAAGCTGCTCGACGGCGCCTTCACGAACACGCTCGCCATTCAAGGCATGCGTATAGAGAGAGACACGTTCGACGGAGCTTTTTCGACCGGGTGGTTCGAGGGCGAACGCGTCAAGGGCGAGTACAAAGGCGTCCTGCGTTTCAATGAGTCGCTTTCACTGCTCGCCGGCGCGGACTGGGAGCAGACAGGCGCGAAGACCAACAACACAGGAGGTCGCAATACTGCGGATGTGACGGGCGCGTATGCTCAGCTCATGCTCGAGCCGATCGCCGGCCTCGTCCTTACGGCAGGCGGTCGCATCGATGAGCACAGCGCCTTCGGGAACTTCAATACTTATCGTCTCACCGGCGCTTATCTCGTGCCTGGCACGGAGACAAAGTTCCGCGGCAGCATGGGTACGGGCTTCCGTGCGCCCAGCCTCGATGAGCTCTACGGTTCGTACAGCTTTGCGCCCGACTACGGCAATCCGAACCTTCTGCCCGAAGAGAGCGAGAGCTGGGATGCCGGCATCGAGCAGGGCTTCATGAATGGGCGCTTCAAACTCAGCGCTACCTACTTCGAGATCGATACGCTCAATCTGATCACGTACAACTTCGCCTGCGGCCCTCCCGGCGTGCTTTGCCTCATCAATGCGCCCGGCACCACGCATCGACAGGGTGTCGAGCTGTCGGCCGCCGCGCGCATCTCGTCCGGGATCACGATGACAGCCGCCTACACCTACACCGACACCGAGCAGGCCAATGGCGCCCGTCTCTCGCGTGTGCCGCGCCATGCGCTCGCCGTCGGCTTCGACCTCAAACCCATGGATAAGGTGGAGGCCAACGTCCTCGTGAGATACGTGGCCGACACGCTCGATGGCGGTGCTGATCTCGATGACTACTGGCTCGTCAACGCCAAGGTCGCCTATGAATTCATGCCGGGCGTGAAGGCTTACGTTCGTGGAGAAAACCTCCTGGACGAGAAGTACCAGACGGTGCTCGGCTACGGCACGCCGGGCCTTTCCGTCTACGGCGGAGTCCAGTTCGCGCTGCCGAACAACTAGCATCGCCCGTCAGGATGGCGGAGCGCCATCTCCCATGTGCATCGCGCCGGCGGATCCATCGATCCGCCGGCGCTCGTTTGATTGCGGTCGGAGTCTTGCCCTTCGCAGGCTGCCGCGCCATGGCGTCGGCCTGGGAAGGCTCAAAACGCACCGGCGTCGGTGGGCCAGCAATCCTGAGGCTCATAGCCGACGAGGTCGCGCGCGGGCCCGAGATCGTAGCGTTCGCGGGCAAGCGGCCGACTTGTGACATAGACGGGTGCGAAGGGCGGCAGGCGATCGAGTGCCGCATCGACGGCGCACGCGAAAAAGCGGCCGGCATCGGCGGGGCTCAGGTACACGTCCTGATCGTCAGGGTTGGCGGTCAGCTCCGCGACCTGGCCTGGATGGCGCGGACACCAACCGAGCCGCACCGCGAGCACCTTCATGCCGTGATGGGCGGCATAAACTTGGCCGAGCTGCTCGAGGAACACCTTGGTGCAGGCATAGAGATAGCGGGGCGCGTACGACGCCTCCGCGCGAACGGGGATGTCGCCGGCTTTGCGATGGCCGACGATCACCTGCCCGCTGCTGGCGAGCACGATCTTCTTCACGCCAGCCTTGCGCGCGGCCTCCATCACCCGATAAGCGCCGACGATGTTGTTCGGAACGAGCTCGTCTTCGAAGTTGTCGATGTCCGCGGGTGGCGCGGGACGCGGATAGACGGCATCGTCCGGCGTTGCACCGAGATGCACAAGGCAGTCAGCCCCTGCAATAGCGGCCGAAAGTTCGTCCTGCTCCAGTAGCGACGCCACGAACACTTGCGCTGGCGGCAGGCCGGGCGACGGCCGGATGTCGAGCCCGACGACGGTGTGGCCGCGCGCGGCGATGGCCGCGGCGGCAGCTCTCCCGATGCGTCCGGCAGAACCGGTCACGAGAACGCGCTGGATCATGCTTGCTCGGTCTTTGTCTGGAGTTGGTCGGTGTCATGTTTTACACGAGCATCGAGCGGTGTCGACGGTGAGAGACAGGAGCGCATTACCATGTCTATTCTCCTACGCCGGACTTTGCGGCAAGGCGGGCACGCAGCTCCGCGTTCTCGGTTTCGAGCGCCGCCAGACGGTCACGCAGAGGCTGAACTGCGTGGACGACTTCGCTTTCGCTGAAGCGCGGTGTGATGTGCTGCTGACAATTCCAATCGAAAGCTTCCAGGCGCAGACGGAAGATGCGCTCGATCTTCGCGCGGTACTCCGGCATTGCGACGAGAGCCGTGAGGTCCTGGTCGTCGTCAGGCGCGAGGACTTCGGCCCGAGCATAGATCTTCAACCGAGCGCGATGCGGATAGTCCATGAGGAACAGGCAGGCCCGGCCATCGGCAGTGACGTTGCCTGTGCTGATGTACTGGCGATTGCCACGATAGTCCGCGAAGGCGAGGGTCCGATCATCGACCATCTTGAGGAAGCCCGGTGGGCCGCCCCGGTGCTGCACGTAGGGCCATCCCGTCTCGGAGACCGTCGCGATATAGAAACTGTCGCGTGCGGCGATGAAGGCTGCTTCGTTCTCCGTGAAGCGATCGAATTTGCGGCTGCCCTTGAAGTCCTGCCAAAGGTGATCGGCCCCCATTTTGGCCTGCGCATCCCGCACGCTGGGCGTGATGGCGATATCGAGGAAGCCATACGGCATCGTGCGCCTCCTTAGTTCCCCGGCCTCCGATGAGCCTGATGAAGACCCGGTCTCAGCTCCAACTCCCCCAATGTAGTCTGTTCCGGTATTATGTATAATAATCTAGAGTTGGAAGTAATATTCTCATATTTCGGAACGACAAATGGACCGTCTCGACGCGATGTCAGTGTTCCTGATGGTGGTTGATCGTGGAAGTTTCTCGGCCGCTAGTCGGAATCTCGGCATGCCGCTGGCCACCGTCAGCCGCAAAGTCAACGAACTCGAGCGGCACCTGGGCACGCGGCTGCTCGTCCGCACGACCCGGAAGGTGGCATTGACGGACGTCGGGGCGCAGTACGTGGCTTCCGCTCGTCGCATTCTCGATGACATCGACGAAACGGAGCGTCTTGCGGCAGGCGAGTTCCATGCCCCCCGTGGCGAGCTGGTGCTCACGGCACCGATCCTGTTTGGTCGCCTGCACATTCTCCCGATTGTCGCCGAGTTCCTTGCCGCGTACCCGGAGATCAACGTCCGGCTGATGTTCTCCGACAAAAACCTTCACCTCATCGACGAGCACGTGGACATGGCCGTCCGCATGGGCGCGCTGCGCGACAGCTCGATGGTAGCTTCCCGCGTTGGATCCATGCGGACTGTCGTGTGTGCCAGCCCCAAACTACTGGCTGAACATCGCGAGCCGAAGTCGCCGGAGCGCCTTGCCGACATGCCGTGTGTAAATTTCGAGCCTTTCTCGCCGGTTTCCTCCTGGTCCTTTCGGGCAAAGGCCGACAAGAGCAGCTTCGAAGTACCGATGCGCGCACGTCTGACAGTGACGACCGCCGAAGCGGCTGCCACGGCAGCCATCTGCGGCGTCGGCGTCACGCGCCTCCTGCACTACCAATGTGCCGACGCGGTGCGCGAGGGGATGCTGCGGATCATTCTCACGAAGTATGAGATCGAGCCGCTTCCGGTTCATTTGCTTCACGCCAGCCGCGGCGCGCTGCCGTCCAAGATGCGCGTCTTTCTGGATTTTGCGGCCGATCGCCTGAGGGCGAGGCTGAAGTCGCTCTAGTCGAACAGCGTGTCCAGGCGCTGCTTCATCTGATCGGCAATGTACAGAGCGAGTGCCTGAATCGTAGATGTCGGGTTTACGCCGCCTGAAGTCACCCAGATGCTGCCGTCGACGATGAACAGGTTCTTCACGTCGTGGCTGCGCCCCCAGGCATTCACGACCGACCGCTCAGGGTCATTGCCCATGCGGCATGTTCCCAGAAGATGCCCAGGATAGTTGAGCAGCGTGCGCGACGTGTAGATGTTCTTCGCGCCGGCCGCCTCGAGGATGTCCGTCGCGCGGGCGATACCGTGCTCCATCATCCGCGCGCAGTTCTCGCTGATCGTGTAATCGATCCGCGGCGCAGGAATGCCGCTGCTGTCCTTCAATACCGGATCGAGTGTGACACGATTGTGCTCCTCCGGCAGGTCCTCGCAGGCGACGCCGATCTGAAGGCGATGATTGACCAGCGATCGATATACGCGGTGATGATCGCGTCCCCATGGCAAATGACCTACCGACGAGCTCTGAACAGCCTCGTTCACCGCCCCCGTGACGCGCATGAACTGCAGCGTGTAGCCGCGCACATAGCCCCGCTCTCTATCGGTTTCGTAGAACTGTTTGCTCCAGATGCACGTCATGGGGCCGCGATCGCCGTCCATCTCATCCTCGACATAGCCGCGCACTTGCGGCCAGGGATGCAGCATGAGGTTCTTGCCAACGAGCCCGCTCGAGTTCGCCAATCCATTCGGAAAGCGCGAAGAGGCCGAGTTCAGAAGTATGCGCGGCGTGCCGACGCCATTGCTGGCAAGAATGACGACCTCGGCCGGCTGAAAGACCTCTTTCCCCTCCGGATCGTAGTAGACGACGCCACTCGCCATGCCGTGCTCGTTCGTCGTGATCTCGCGCACACGGCATTGTGTGCGCAGTTCGACACCGGCGCGCAGTGCGAGCGGCCAATAGGTGATATCCGCACTCGCCTTGGCGCCATGGGCACATCCGGGCGTGCAATGTCCGAGGTTGATGCACTTCGCGCGGCCTTCGTAGTCTCGTGTCGCGACCGCGACGTCGGAGGGCCACCAATGCCATCCGAGCTTATTCATCGTCCGGCCATAGCGCGTACCCGTGCGCCCGAGCGGGATCGGCGGCATTGGTGGATTGCGCGGGGGCACGCCCGGATCGCCAGCCAGTCCGGAAACACCGACCATGCGGTCGTTAAGATCGAAGTACGGCTCCAGGTCCCAGTAGCTGATGGGCCAATCGTCCGCGACGCCATCGAGCGACTTCACGCGGAAGTCCGAAGGATGCATCCGTGGGAAGTGCGCCGTCCACAGAATCGTCCCGCCGCCGACGCCATTGAAATTGGCGATCTTCATCACCGAATTGTCATCGTTGATCGGATAGTCGAGATCCCGAGCGCGCCGATTTGGGCTGATCTCGAAGTCCGTATACCGCCGCGCCTCCCAGTCACGCCCATTTGTGGGGTAGTCCGTCGGCTTCACCCAATCGCCCTGCTCGAGGCAGAGGATGCGCATCTTCGTGTCGGCAAGGCTCCACGCCACTGCGGCACCGGACGCGCCCGCGCCGATGATGAGGACATCGACCATTTCATTCTGGGTCATGGCTCAAACCTGCCGATCATCACGCCAGATGGGCGCACGTGCCTTGACAACTTCGAGCAAGGACCAATCGCCATCCGGCAAAGTGTGGCCCTTAGGGTAAGGAGCGCGCGGCTCACGCCCGATCGATCGCATGACGCGGTCATCGCGGTAGTAAGCCGCGATCACCACGCGCCCGAGAGCCTGAACTGATCGCCCGTGTTGAGCGAGCAGTTGAAACGTCACCTCTTCGGCGCGTGTATCGTCGAGATCCGATAGAGGGCCACCCGCGAGAGCCCGCAGGCCGGCGAGAGCCGCACGGACATCATCGCGATCCATGCCTAGAGATGACGCGATATCGGCGAAGATGAGTGGGTCATCGGCGCCCGGTACATCGAAGGTCGCATCGGCGGGGATCATGAAACCCGCCATGCGCTTCAAGTCTGCGAGCTCGCCGGCAGAGAGTTCGGCATCCCTCAACCCGTCCATGCCCACCCCGCACGCTTTCTCATTTTACGGCGCCCATTGTTAAGCCGCGCACGATGTACTTCTGAACCATCAGCGCCGAGCAGAACATGAAGCCCAGGATGACCGTGACGGCCAATCCTGGCAGACTTAGGGGAAACATAGCGCGCGTGCGAACGCCGAACCAGGAGCAACCGTCGATCACTGCTGCTTCCTGAATTTCGATTGGAACTTCCATGAAGAAGCTGCGCAGGTGCCATGTTGTGAAGGGCAGGCTTATCAGCTGATAGGCGAGAATGAGTCGGAGATGCGTATTGTGCAGCCCGACCCGCTGATAGATGAGGTAGAGCGTCACGACGAATGCGATGAAGGGGACGAACTGGAAGCTCATGAAGCTGAACGCCAGCGAACTCTTCATGGGGCTCAGCGACAACATTTGGGAGGATTAAGCGCGATGGCAATTGAGATGCGGCCGCTTGGGCGGACCGGACTAGCCGTTACGACGCTGGGCTTCGGCGGTGCGCCGTTGGGTGGCTTCCGGTTCGATGTGAGCGAGCGGCAGGCCGTCGATACGCTCTTGGCCGCCTATGCGAAGGGCGTACGCTATTTCGATACCGCTCCGCTCTACGGCTTCGGCCGAAGCGAACTGATCTACGGTCAGGCCTTGCGCACGCTCGACCGCAGCAGCCTCGTGCTTTCCACCAAGGTCGGCCGTTTGTTGTCGCCGAAGGCCGACGACGAAGAGGTGCCGGGCTGGCGCAAGGGTGGTCTATCGTTCAAGCCGACCTATGACTACAGCCGTGACGGTACGTTGCGCTCGCTGGAGCAATCGCTGCTGCGGCTCGGCTTGAACCGCATCGATATCGCGCTCATTCACGACGTCGACGTGTGGACACATGGGACGCAAGAGTCCGCCGACGAGCGCTTCAGGGAGGCCATGGCCGGCTGTTTCCCGGCGCTCGCCGAGTTGCGCCAAGCCGGCGTCATCAAGGCCATTGGCGTGGGTCTCAACGAAAGCGCCATGTCGCTGCGTTTTGTGCGTGAGGCCGATCTCGACTGCGTCATGCTGGCGGGGCGCTATACCCTGCTCGAGCAAGGTGCGCTTGACGACCTGCTTCCTGTGTGTGAACAGAAGGGCGTTTCGATCCTGACCGCCGGCCCCTTCAATTCCGGCATTCTGGCCACCGGCGCGGTGCCTGGCGCCGTATACAATTATCAGCCCGCGCCTGCTGCAATTATGGATCGTGTGCGTCAGATCGAGGACGTCTGCCGGTGCCATAATGTCGATCTGGCAACTGCCGCTCTGCAATTCCCGCTCGCGCACTCGAGTGTCGTCTCCATGGTCGCTGGCGGCATCAGCCCGGAGGAGGTGGAAGAGAACGCGGCCCGAATGTCGGCGCGCATCCCTTCAGCCTTCTGGTCTGAATTGAAGCAGCAGGGGCTCGTCGCCGCTTCGGCGCCGGTTCCGACGGCTACGTGAGCGACGGGTGGTTCCGGACGTACTGGAGCAAGGCGTTATTGCCGGCCGCGTCGCCCGCTGTTCGCAGTATTGTGTGCAGCTGGCGACCCCGGCAGGACTTGAACCTGCGACCATCCGCTTAGAAGGCGGATGCTCTATCCAGCTGAGCTACGGGGCCTTGGCAGAAGCTAGGCAATAGCTGAGCCGCCGCCGTCACGCAATGTCGAT